>JAEWGR010000027.1 GCA_023388195.1 Bacillota bacterium | reverse complement strand
TCGGATATCGACTGGGCCCTGGTTAAGTTTTCCCGCATAGCAACCGGCGAGCAGCCGGCTTCGATTGCCCGGATGTACTCTTCAATCCCGGCTACAGCCCCTGTCCGCTCCCCGTTTACAAAAGAATGGGCGGCAGCCCCCAAACCTAAATAGGGCTGATAGTGCCAATATTTGAGATTGTGGCGGCATTCCTTACCCGGGCGGGCAAAATTAGATATTTCATACCGCTGCAATCCTTTGCCTGGTAAAACTTCAACCATTAGATCATACATTTTCTCCTCGGCCATTTCATCCGGCAGAGTCAGCAAGCCCTGATCGTAAGCTGAACAAAACGGTGTTCCCTCTTCCAGCTTCAGTCCATATACAGACAAATGGTCGATGCCTAATGCCGCTGCCTGCTCCAATTCCCGGGCAAACCCCGCCGCCTGCTGCCCTGGCAGACCATACATCAAATCAATGCTAATATTATTAAAGCCGGCACGATATGCATCTGCCAATGCGGCCAGCGTGTCTGCCGTTTTGTGAATCCGCCCCAGGCGAATCAGCAAATTGTCATCAAAAGACTGGACCCCAAAACTTAGCCTGTTGATTCCGGCCGCCTGCAAAGCTGCCAGCTGATTTTTTGTTACCGTGCCCGGATTAGCTTCCATACTGATTTCGGCTTCGCTATGGATGCTAAAACTTCGGTCTAGAGCAGACAATATTTGTTCCAGCAGTTGCACAGGCAACAGGCTGGGGGTGCCGCCGCCAATATAGATGGTGTCCACAGCCGGCTTACATAACAGACCGCCCTGTTCAGCAATCTGCTGGCACAAGGCGGCAGTATAGGCAATGAACAAATGTTCAGCTCCTGCATAAGAAGAAAAGTCACAGTAGAAACACTTTTGCCGGCAAAACGGCACATGTAGATACAGCCCAAATTTATTCATTGCGCTACCCTTTAATCCATTTTCAGTATAGCCATAAAGGCTTCCTGCGGAACTTCCACACTACCAACCTGTTTCATCCTCTTTTTGCCTTCTTTTTGCTTCTCCAAAAGTTTGCGCTTACGGGTAATATCGCCGCCATAACATTTGGCGAGTACATCTTTCCGCATCGCCCGCACGGTTTCCCGCGCAATCACTTTGCTGCCAATGGCAGCCTGAATGGGGATTTCAAACATCTGGCGGGGAATAATTTCCTTTAACTTCTCGGCCAGCTGGCGGCCGCGCTGGGTGGCTCTGTCACGGTGAACAATTACGCTAAGCGCATCCACCGGTTCGCCATTAAGCAGGATGTCCAGCTTAACCAAAGCGGAAGTCTGATAACCCAGCAATTCATAATCCAGTGAAGCATAACCGCGAGTTGATGATTTCAGTTTATCGAAATAGTCAAAAATTATCTCACTGAGCGGCAGGTGATAGGTCAGCATGACCCGGTTGGCATCAAGGTACTTCATGTCCTTGAATTCCCCCCGCTTTTCCTGGGACAATTCCATAACGGCACCAACATAGTCGTTAGGAACCATTACTGTAGCCTTAACATAGGGTTCTTCAATATGGTCAATCTCCTGGGCTGTTGGTAACTTGGAAGGGTTCTCAATCTCGAAAACTGTACTGTCGGTTCTAAACACACGATAAATAACACTGGGCGCAGTGGTTATAAGCGCCATATTATATTCCCGTTCCAGGCGCTCCTGAATAACATCCATATGCAGCAATCCCAGAAAACCGCAACGAAAGCCGAACCCCAGCGCAATTGAGGTTTCCGGTTCAAAAACCAGGGATGCATCATTTAGTTGGAGTTTCTCTAAGGCGTCACGTAAATTCTCATAATCAGAACTTTCTACCGGATAAAGACCACAATATACCATCGGCGTAATTTTCCGGTAACCCGGCAACTGGGCGGCTACCGGCCGCTCAGCACTGGTAACCGTGTCACCTACCCGGGTATCTTTTACATTTTTAATGCTGGCGGCAATAAAACCAACCTGGCCTGGTCCCAATTCTTTCACATTCATCAAAGAGGGCCGGAAAACGCCAACCTCATTAACCTCAAACACCTTGTTTGTTGCCATCATTTTAATCTTCATACCGGGGGTAATCGTACCATTCATAACCCGGACATAAACAATTACGCCCTTATAGGAATCAAAATGAGAATCGAAGATAAGCGCACTTAGCGGTTCCTCAGCTTTACCTGCCGGCGGCGGGACTTTTCTGACGATGGCCTCCAGTATTTCTTCAATACCAATCCCGGTCTTGGCACTGGCTAAAACCGCATCACTGGTATCTAAGCCGATTACATCTTCAATCTCAGTTTTTACCCGTTCCGGTTCGGCACTGGGCAGGTCAATCTTATTAATGACCGGAATAATCTCAAGATTATGTTCAAGCGCCAGGTAAACATTAGCCATTGTCTGCGCCTCGATTCCCTGCGCGGCATCAACTACCAGCAGCGCACCTTCACAAGCAGCCAGACTGCGGGAAACCTCATACGTGAAATCAACATGCCCCGGAGTATCAATCAAATTCAGCATGTATGTTTCACCGTCTTTTGCTGTATACGACAACCGCACAGCCTGAGCTTTAATCGTAATGCCCCGTTCACGCTCAAGTTCCATCTGGTCTAAAACCTGGTTTTCCATCTCACGGGCAGAGAGAGCTCCTGTGTATTCCAACAACCGGTCTGCAAGGGTCGACTTGCCATGGTCGATGTGGGCAATGATTGAAAAATTACGAATATGTCCTGTATCCATCAAACTGGGGCTCCTCCCTGGTATAATCTGCGTTTTTAACATATTTCTCTAAATTATACCATCAGCCACCCGCTAACTGCAAGCTCTACCTGTATTCGTCAATCGTTTCCTCCAGTTGCTGTATGACTCCCTGCGTTTTTTCTCTCGCCTTCTGCAGAACAGTCTCTATATACGGTCTGCTTTGTTGCCAATATTCGACAATTCTTGTTTTAGCGGAAAACGCTTCTTCAACAAACTGCTTGTGCCAAACATCAATCCAGTACCATAAACGCACTCCGTCTATTTTCACCTGTGTGGGAATAGTAATTGCCCGCTCAGCAAATTTCAGTACCAGACTGCGTTGCTCCGTAAAGGAAATATTGCCGAAAGAGTAAACACTCTCCAAGGTCAGGCCATAACCAAAAGCGTAGGCTGAATATATATGTTCCTGATTGCGGCCAATATAAAAGAACCGTTCCTGCCCTGGCCGCTGGGTGAGGGTGCCAAGCTGGTGTTCAGCCACACCCACACCAATCACAATAATAGTCAGTAAAATGAGCAGGCCCCGGGCGATAATCCCGGCATCGCTTGCCGCCACCCGTTCGAACACGGCACTCCTCCTATCAATCGTGAGTACTAACGATTTTCCGCAAGTATTTCTGCCAGCACGCCGCCAAGTATTTCCATACTGCGCATAGCCTCTTCTTTGCTGCTTTCCTGTGAACCTACCTCAATTAGCAAAGCCCGGGGATGGAGATGCTGGTTATATCGCCATTCCACCATTTGCAGACCCCGGCTTAGTCCTGGATATTTAGCATTAAGTCTGGCATCAATCAGTTTGGCGAAGGCATGATTCTGCTGCCAGTGCGGTTGTGGCAAATCCTGCTGACCGGTGGCAACAACAATAGTAATTTTAGCCATTGGCACGCCATCATAGACTGCAGTTACATTTTCCCGTTTGTCCGCATCTCTGTGAATGTCAAAAATCATCTGGATAGAAGGATTCTCTGTCAGAATTTTTTGTGCCGTTATTTCCGAAGGGCCATATGCTTTCATGAAACTGGGATAGTCATGAATTGTTGTATTGTGAATGGTTTTTATTCCTTCTTTTTCCAATTGGTTGGCCAGAGCCAGGCCAACATCAACTATATCGCCGCGCTGGCCGCCCGGTCTATGAGTCACACCGGAGTTGGGTATAAAAGCTTCGGCGGTGTGAGTATGGTAGATTGCCACTAACGGCTTGTCACTGTTTATCGTGCCTGGCGTTTCAAACTTCGGGAAATTCGGCAAACTGGCTGCACTGACAGTTGGTGTACCGGTATGCTTAAAGGCTAACATAAAGGGGATTTCCTGCGAAAACAATGAACGCAAGTCTTGAACATCAATACCGGAAAAAAATAATACCAGCTTACGGGCGAATGTTTCCGTATTTAATTCTGGCGTTATTTTTACTGCCGGTTGTGGTTGAGCTGCCCTGGACAAACCGGGAATACCGGCAAAAAGCACGTCCCTTCCTTTAGGCCACAAAGAAGGTATATATTGATCATAATAGACCGAACCACTGACAGGAATGGCATTTGTCGTCAAATTCAGATATGTGGCTACCGATAATCCGCCTGCCATAAGCAGCATAAAGCCTATTACTACCATATGAAAAAGCTTTGAGCTGCCAGGCCCTTGCCATAGCTGCTGCAAAATCCTGTCTGAGGTGCTTTTTTTCCGCTCTTTTCTTGTTACCATTGCCGCCTCCGCCAGACTCCCAACCGGGTTGTCTCTTAATAATTTTGTTTACATACAATGTATATGCCTGGCGGTGTGGTAGTATTACAATTATCAGCGGACTAGCTGTATTAATGCAGGTACATGTGAATATTCTCGTAATCAATATTAGGATGCATCGCCTGATTTATCCCGCCGGCTACGACGGCGGCAATATCTTCAATCAGCCGGTCAACCTCTTTAGGCGTTACCATAAGATCCCCCAGCATTTCCGGCAGTACCTGGCGGACAATGGTCTGTCGGTCTTGATCAGACAGGTTTGCCATACTCTTAAAGTAGCGGCCAAATGCAGCATGCTCCTGTAAAGTATTAATCGTATCCATTGCAATTGTGGAAGCATGTACGACAGTAGGCACACCGATAGCAACAACAGGTACACCAAGTGTGGCCTCGGTAAGGCCAAACCGTTTATTGCCGACACCAGAGCCAGGATGAATTCCGGTATTCGCCAATTGTATCGTAGTAATTACCCGGTGACTGGAGGCGGCAGCCAATGCATCAATGGCAACTACTAAATCAGGTTTGATATTACTTACGATCCCCTGAATGATTTCGGCGGTCTCCATGCCGGTTATACCCAGCACTCCGGGAGCAATGGCGCATACTGACCGTACTCCGCCTTTTAGCTCCGGTGACAGCAACTCCTGCAGATGACGGGTTACTACTATTTTATGAGCAGACCGCGGCCCCAGGGCATCGGGAGTAACATTCCAGTTGCCAAGCCCGACAATCAGTACGGTGGCGTTACGTGGCAGGTTAACCATTGCGGCCAGTTCTGTGGCTAACATATTCATTATTTTTTCTTGTAAGGGCGTGTTTTTGTACCGCAAACCAGGGGCTTCGATAGTAATATATTTTCCCTTGGCTTTTCCCATCATGCGTTCGGCCTCAGGCGTGCCGATATTAACCCGGGTTATAATCAGATCGTCATCTTCACTGGTCTCAACCAGCACTCCCGGAATATCTTCCCGCACCTGCTTGGTTAACATCTCCCGTGCCTCTAAGGCCAAGTCGGTTCGAACAGTACTTACAAGCTGTTCCATACAATTTTCTCTCCTTTATATGCCTAAATGGTTCAGACCTATCTTATCCGGAAAAAAAGCTGGTTATACGAACCTCGTTTTACTTTTATTGCTTGCTTTTTCCTGTAGTCCATGCTAGAATAGTTCAGTAATATATACATAAGGAGGTGAATTACTTGCCAAATATTAAAGCATCTGAGCGCAGTGTAAAAACTGATGCTGAACGGCGTGCCCGCAATTATTCGGTAAGATCAGCAATTAAAACTTCTATCCGTAAAGTGGAGGAAGCTGCGCATGCCGGCAAAGCAGATGAGGCCAAGACCCTCCTGACTAATGCCGCAAGCGTTATTGACAAAGCTGCCGCCAAAGGCGTTATTCATAAAAATGCTGCAGCCCGTAAGAAATCCCGTCTGGCCCGCAAAGCAAGTGCAACCCAACAAGCTTAATAACAACTGCTAAAACCCTGTTCACTGCGCAAAGTGAACAGGGTTTTTAATTTATTTCCGATTTTAAATAAAAATTCCGCTGCCCGGCCGAAGGGATAAGAAAACCGGTGGCTGCCGCCGGCGCCCTAAAAAAAACCTGGCCCAAGCCAAGTTTTTCTCATCCCATCAATATTAATTCGGTGCCTGTATCAAAGATAAAAAAATCTGAGGCTTCTGACAAAGCTAAATTTCTCAAATGCTAAACTTTTATAGGGAAGGTAACACGTACAGCCGTGCCAACCCCGACAGTGGAGTCAATAGTTAAATCCGCATTATGCTGTCCGGCAATACTGAGGCAAACGGCCAACCCCAGGCCGGTACCATTTCCTTTAGTGGTATAGAAGGGTTCGAGAACCTTTTTTATCGTGTCCGGCGGAATGCCGCAGCCATTATCCAAGGTTTCCAGGCAGACGTATTCATTAATATGGGTTGTCCTGATAACTATCCGGCCATTGGTGGTTATGCTCATTGCCTCTGCTGCATTCCGGTACAGATTCAGCACCAGCTGCTTAATTGCTTTCTTATGCAGCAGTAGATTAGGCAAGCCGGCTTCCAGTTCCAGTTCGACAATAATGCCGTCTTTTACAGAATCGGCATACAACAGTGGCTGCAAAGAGGTTATTTCTTCGTTTAGATTGCACAATTCCTTGGCAACAGTCCTGCTTCTGGCAAGAGAAAGAAAATCCTCAATTATACTGTTAGCACGATCCAGTTCACTTATCAGGATATCGTACCGGTCCTTGTCACCTGATTTCTTTGACATAAACTGCAGATAACCCCTAACGGTTGTCATCGGGTTGCGAATTTCATGAGCCACACTGGCAGCCATTTCCCCCACCAAATTCAACCGGTCCAGCTTTTCCAGTTCGCCGCGGAGCGACTCACGTTCTGTTATATCTCCATATACCCCCAGGGC
>JAEWGR010000139.1 GCA_023388195.1 Bacillota bacterium | reverse complement strand
CATTATATACCCAATACGCAGCCAGTGCAGCAATCAATAGTCCAAAAGTCGTCATCATAAGCAACCGCCTCCCAGCAGACTAATTATACCATAACTTGCCTGAACAGACAAAAGCCCCGGCCCATGGAAAGACCGCCCGCTGTCTGAGTTCAGCTTTGCAATCATCAGTATTATAGCCTGTCCTGTATTAAAATGGCAACTATTTTTTAAATTGCGCCAAAAACAACCACAATTGCGCCAGATACCGGGATATGGCGGAAAACAAGCTCCTACCGGGCTTGATATTTCTCCCTTATAAGCCTATTATTAGTAAATAACGTTTTTCAATACAAAGGAGTAGTTATATGCAGCAAACTCAGCAAAAAGAACAACTTTTGACAAAGCCCCTGGTTCTTTTAACCCTGGGGCATTTAATTACCGACTTTGGTCAGGGCGCTTTACCTGTACTGTTGCCATTCCTTAAATCAGCCTTTGACCTCAGTTATACCCAAGTCGGTATCATTGTTCTTGTCCAGAATCTAACCTCCTCCGTAATTCAGCCCGTATTCGGCTATCTTACCGACCGTGTTTCCCTACCGTGGTTAATCCCGGCCAGCGTGCTGCTCGCAGGCATCGGCCTGGCAATCATCGGCCTTATGCCTTCCTACTATACCTTACTGCTGGCTGTCATTATCGGTGGTCTGGGGATTGCCTGCTTTCACCCGCAAGCCTCTAAATCAACCCACCTGATCAGCAGTGCTGCCACCAAGGGCCGCAGCATGGGCCTATTTTCAGTAGGCGGCAATCTGGGGTTGGCACTTGGTTCCATCGCGATGTCAGTGGCCCTCAATGCGCCGGGGGTATTAACAAACACCTTATATTTCATCATCCCCGGGCTAATTATGGCATTTTTACTGTATAGCAACCTGCAGGTGCTTTCACCGCAGCCTCCTGCCGTCCAATCAGCTGCTACTTCCCAGCCGGTGGCCGTAACCCGGCAGCCACTAAACTACAGCCTGCTCGCCATCCTCCTGGGATTTATATTTGTAAGGTCCAGCATTCATACCGGCCTGACTACCTATATACCCATGTATTACATCGACTTTTTATCAGGCAGCCCGGTATATGCCAGCTATCTCTTAGCCGTGTTCCTGCTCGCGGGGGTTGTCGGCACCTATGCCGGCGCGGCTTTGAGCGACCGTTTTGGCCGCAAAACAGTCATTATGGCTTCGATACTGACTACCTTGCCCTTAATTAGCTTATTTCAATACACCAGTGGTTTTGCGACCCTGCTGATTCTGGCATTAACCGGCTTGGCTCTCATATCCTCTTTTGCTACAACCGTAGTTCTCGCCCAGGAAATGATGCCCGGCTATGTCGGCATGGCTTCAGGCCTGACCATTGGCTTTAGCATCGGTCTGGGCGGCATCGGCGCCACTATTTTAGGCTATATTGCCGACCATTTTGGCATTCCCAGCGTTTTTACCGTTTTATCCATATTACCGCTTATCGGTCTGGCTCTGGCCTCATTTTTGCCTGGGCGGCTGTTTAAACGGTAATCACCCGGGTTTAGACGAAGTTCTCCTACAAATACAGACTGGCTGATTTTTTCAAAAAAGCATGTTCATAAAGTAAGCCCCTGATGCTGGAGACTTATTAAAAGTCCACAATCAGGGGCTCTTTTCTTAAATTTATCTTTATTCAGGCCTGAAAAGCAGGCGGCCTTACGCGGAAAAGCAAAGCTTATACGCCAAAATGACATTGTTCATCTACAGTCAGCAGCACACTCTCATCCCCAGTCACTGGCAAGAGAACAGTAAAAATAGTGCCTTTGCCGACCTGGCTGTCAACGATAATCCTGCCGCCATGATTTTGCACAATACTGTAACATACTGATAACCCCAGCCCTGTGCCATATTCCTTCGTCGTAAAGAAAGGAGTTCCCAGTTTCTCAAACACCTCATAGGGAATGCCATTGCCGTTGTCTTCTATTGTTATCGCCATCATTCCCTGCTGGCGGCCAATAGCCACGATAACCTGCCCCTCATACGGTACTGCTTCTACCGCATTTTTTAATAAATTGATAAATACCTGTTTTAGCTGGCAGATATCGCCGACCGTCGTACAGCCCATGGCTGGCAGTGTTACCGTAACAGTCGCATTTTTGCTGTGCAGCTGCCCCTCCATCAACAGGGTAATATCCTGCAGCAGCTTGCAAATATTCACCTTTTCGAAACAGGGTTCTTTCGGTGGCCGGGCCAGCATTTGAAACTCGCTGATCAAATTGTCTATCCGGCCAATCTCATCAACAATAATATCCAGATGCTCGGCCCGCGGCGGCCGGTCATTGCGTCTGGCCATAAGCTGAATAAAGCCTTTGATTGCCGTAAGTGGATTTCTGATTTCATGGGCAATACCGGCAGCTAACTGATTGACACAAACCATCCGCTCCATTCGCAGTTGCTCCCGCTCCCGCTCGTGCCGTTTGGCCTGACGCCAGACCCCGTATAAAAGTCCAAAGCAAATAGCTAGAAAAAAGAAACTGGCTGCATCTTCCAGCGATTTGCTCAGAACTCTGGCATGCAAAGCTGTAAGCGGCATAACCATGATCATTCGCCAGTTTGCATTGTCCAAATCCGTATAAATAAATACTTTATCCATCCCATCCAGAAACGAATTAAATTCCATCATACCTGATGTACTGTTCAGCAAGCAGGTAAATTGTTGTTTATAGGCGGCACTCTCAGGATAAACATCTGCCAGCCGTGGGTGGTGAACCACCTGGGCACTACTATCAATCACGAAGATATATTGGTTTTCCGGCATCTGCTCCTGCAGGACAGACGTAGTTATTTCCTGCAGCGGCACATGGGCTGACAGAATGCCGTTTACCTGCTCACTGCCATCTCTAATGGGAACTAAAATGCTGATATAAGCATGATCCAGACTTCCGTAAACTATGCGGTCAGAAACTACCACCTTTCCTGCCAGGACAGCCTCAAAATCTTTGTCGTGCTCTTGGGCAGGCAATAATTCACCGACGCCGGAGATCCTCCCCGTACCGGCAATTAAACGGCGATTCCGGTCATATACAGCAGCATTAGCTACCCCGAGCACTTCTATTGCTGTTAATAAATCACCTCGTGCCAGTCCGGGATCAAGACTCCTAACCCCCGGGCCTGCAGCCAGCATCCTGATTCCTGCCATTCTGGTATCAAAATACATATCAAGATAATTAGCCGCCACGGCAAGGCGTTCCCGCTCTCCAGCCATTACAGTCCGATATTGATAATTAAAATAATTAACAATCAAGCCGCCGATAATTGTTATTAGAATGGTGCCCACCAATCCTGGCACCATTTTACTCTTACTTCCGGAAAGCAAGATTTGTCACCACCTTTTTCTGACACAATTCGCCAAAATTCAGACTTTTCCTGCAAAGAAAACGGAGATTGCTGAATTTTTCACAAACAAAATGCAAAAAAAGAAGCTTCCAGTTTAAACTGAAAGCTTCTTTTGGCATGGTGGGCGATGACGGGATCGAACCGCCGACATCCTGCTTGTAAGGCAGGCGCTCTCCCGGCTGAGCTAATCGCCCGTGTTTTGGATAAAGGAGGTTCTTCGCTATCGCTCAGAACTAAGCGATTCGCACAGGTTCTTGCGTCGCTTTCGCTCCCAAGAACCTGGCTCTCTGCTTATATGGTGACCCGTAAGGGAATCGAACCCTTGATACCGCCGTGAAAGGGCGGTGTCTTAACCGCTTGACCAACGGGCCAGATGGCTCCTCGAGTAGGACTCGAACCTACGACCGATCGGTTAACAGCCGATTGCTCTACCAACTGAGCTATCGAGGAATCTTATAACATAATGAATTATATACTAGGTAAACTAAAAATGCAAGTAGTCGATTATATTTTTATTGTCAATTGCCAAGCAGGTATTAAATCCGGGAAATAAAAGGATATTTTTGTTAAAACATCAAATACTGATACTATATCAAGAAAAATTATATGAGGAGGTAACCCCTTGGATCCACGGATAAAAACACTTGCCAAAAACCTGATTGGTTATTCAACCAGCCTGGCACGGGGCGAAAAAATATTAATTGAGATGTTTGATGATGCCTTGCCGCTGGCTAAGGCGCTGGTGGATGAGGCTTACGCGGTCGGTGCCGTCCCTTTTCTGGAGCTTAAAAACAGCCAGTTGCAACGGGCTTTGCTGCTGAATGCGACCAGTGAACAACTCCGGTTGGCCGCCTCCTGGGAAGAGGCCCGTATGCATGAGATGGATGCCTACATTGCCATCAGAGCCAGCTTCAATATCACAGAAATGGCTGATGTGCCATCGGCCCAGCTGCAGCGTTATCAGCAGGACTGGATCAAGCCGGTGCATCTTGACATCCGCGTCCCCAAAACCAAATGGTGCATTCTTCGCTGGCCTAACGCCTCCATGGCGCAATCGGCCGGTACCAGCACGGAGGCATTTGAAGACTTTTATTTCAATGTATGCAATCTGGATTATGGCAAAATGGCCAAAGCGATGGACCCCTTGATCAGCCTCATGGAAAATACCGACAAAGTAAGCATTACCGGACCGGGAACTGAGCTTACATTCTCAATAAAAGGAATCCCGGCGATAAAATGTTCCGGCCTCAGAAATATTCCCGACGGTGAGGTATATACCGCCCCTGTCAGGGACTCAGTAAATGGCGTTATTACCTATAATACGCCGGCCGTATACCAGGGTTTTACTTATGAAAACATCCGCCTGGAATTTAAAGCCGGGAAAATTGTCAAAGCTACCGCCAATGACACGGAAAAGATCAACAATATATTCGACACCGATGAAGGTGCCCGCTATATTGGTGAATTTGCCTTAGGTGTCAATCCTTATATTGATAAACCTATGAAAGATACTTTATTTGACGAAAAAATCAAAGGCAGTTTCCACTTTACCCCCGGCAATGCCTATGATGTCGCCTTTAACGGGAATAAATCAGCGATTCACTGGGATCTGGTCTGTATGCAAAACCCGGCCTTCGGCGGTGGTGAAATCCGGTTTGACGACAAAGTGATCCGTAAAGATGGCCGTTTCACACTCCCTGAGCTGGAAGGCCTAAACCCTGAAAATCTGCAGTAGTGTAAAACGGATATTCTCTCTGATCATGCCAAAAAGCGAGCCTCCACAGCTCGCTTTTTTCATTCGGAGTTATTTATTTTAGCAAATCCTGCACAAAGTTTGGTAACGCAAAGCAGCTTTTTTGCATCTCCCGGTTGTAATACCGTGTACCCAGGTTTTCCGGAATCCGGTTCAAATCGGCCTGGCTGGGGTCATATTGTTTGGAACCAATGGTAAAGCAATGTAAGCCGCTTGGATACAGCGGGATATTAGCCAAATACAGGCGCGTAATCGGAAATAAAGAGGCGATGTCGGCTTTGAGCCGTTTAATCAGGTCCTGATGAAAAAATGGCGATTCGGTCTGCTGCACAAATAACCCATCAGGTTTAAGAGCCTTATGTACATTTTGATAGAAGGCGTGGGTAAACAGCCCTTCCCCCGGTCCGATGGGATCAGAACAGTCTACGATAATAACATCATATTTGTTTTCCACTTCCTGCATGTGCTTGATCCCGTCACCAATCTTCAGTCGCAGCTTCGGGTGATTGTCATTTAAAGCCACACTAATCTCCGGCAGGTATTTTTTGCTGACATCTACTACCAGGCCGTCAATTTCCACCATTTCCGCCACTTCAACCGACTGGTGTTTAACGACCTCGCGCACCGTCCCGCCGTCGCCCCCGCCGATAACCAGAACCGTTCTGGGATCAGGATGCACAAACAGCGGCACATGGGCAATCATCTCATGATAAATGAACTCATCAAAAACCGAAGTCTGGAATACGCCATCCAGCACCAGCATCCGCCCAAATTCGAACGAGTCAACTACCGCAACCTGTTGATATTCCGACCTGCCGGCATAAAGGGTTTCCTTAATCCGGGCGGTAAGACCCAAATTTTCAGTTTGATATTCTGTATACCATAACTCCATTATTGATCCCCCCTTATTTATTTTAACTCCTATAGCTTCCCCTAATTCGCCTGATTTGTTCAGGCCAGAAATTTATCCCCAAAAACTATATAGACAGCAGCTTAATAATAACGAAAGAAACTGTAAGCTTTTACCTTACCTATAGTTTCTAGTTTAGCGCCTGCGGCTGTACTGGTCAATAGCCAAAGCACACGTTATAACCGGAAAACAGCCTTCAGCATATCGCTGAAGGCTGTTTTGGCATCGCTTTATTCTTCTTCGGGCCGCTTGCCATATTTGTATTTATATTTGTATTTCGGCATATCACAGCAGTCGTCATCATCGTCACAGCAATCATCATCATCGTCATCGTCGCAATCATCATCATGATCATCACAGCAGTCATCATCATCATCGTCGTCTTCGCAGCAATCATCAGCGGCTTCAGAAGGACCAAGACCGGTGACGCCGGTAAAGCTATGGCAATGATCATCATCTTCACTGGTCGTACCATCAAAATAATGAACATGACTACAGTCAGGCATTTCAATAGCCGGCCCTGTCATGACATCTTCCGTATGCCAATGACCACATATACCGTCTTCAACTATAAATGAAGTCCGGCCATGGATTCTGTGAACATGGGACCTGCCCCGTTCCCGCGCCGGGCCGCTGACTCCTAAAATAATATGCTGATGGTCATCAGCCACATCGACTTCAGTAAGATAAGTATGCACATGCGGCATATTGGGACGCGGTTTATTGTGATGGTGATGTTTGGGTTTACGATCTTCTTCATTAATCGGCATAGGTTGTCGCACCTCCAAAAAAAGATTTCCTACACCATATCCTATGCAGCGGGCCAGTCAATCGCCACTAAAATCAAGTTTACATATTATAAAAATGTGTCAACTTGATTTTACTACGCATATAGTATAGTAACAAGCAGTCAAGTTCTTATATGGAGGGACCTATGGCGCAAGCTAAAAAAATTGGTAAACCACTGGCATCCCGTATGTTTGTCCTGGCCGTAATTACCGGACTTTTAATCTCTTTGTGCACGCCGTTAACTTATCTTGGCTGGGCCTGGAAAACTAAACAGGCCGAAACAGCAGCACTTGCTCAACAAATCGCCCGGGAAGCGCAGGAAATTATCAGCACCACCCCCAACAATCAGCAGCAGCTTAACAAGTTAGCTTCGTTCTATCTGCAACAGCCTGATATTAAGCATCTTACCATTACCAGCAACCGGCCGGCCGGTGATAACACAGCCGCGCCATTTTCACCAACAATATTTGATATAACAAAACGCGTAGATATTGTTCAAGGTACAGCCTGCGGTTACGTTGAGCTAACGGCAACAGCCGCTCCGGTTATTATATCCACAATACTCTTAGTTGGCATCTTTGTCGGCCTGGGCCTGTTAACCAATACCCTGCTGTACCGCCTTCCTGTCGACATAATCAGTGAGACTGAAAAAGATCTGGACCTGATGACTGCTAAACTGAAAAATAAGGCCGCCGAGCTTGCCCATGTGCAAAACATCCTTGATCAGGCTGCCCTGATTGACTGTAAAACCGGTCTGTGCAACACCAGTCAATCGCTAAAATTGCTTGATGAAGAAATGGCAAAGGTAGCCCTCAATGGGGGCGTACTGAGCGTGCTTATGCTGGACATTGATCATTTCCGGCACTACAATGACTATTCCGGCTATACCCGGGGCGATGAGGTACTTGTGACAATCTCTACCCTGCTAAAAACCTATATTCGCACCAACGATGTGGCCGGACGGTTTGGCGGCGAAGAATTTATTATTATTCTGCCTGAGGTTAACAAAGCACAGGCAATGGCCACGGCGGACAGACTGCGGGTCAGTATTGAAAAACTGCCATTCCCGGATGAAGAACATCAGCCTGGCCGCAAAATTACAGTCAGCATCGGCATCAGCACGTACACCGGCGAACCCATATCGGTTCAGCAGCTTATCGCCCAGGTTGAACAGGCACTGCTATATGCTAAAAATGCCGGCCGTAATACAGTCTCTATATTCCAAACCACCGAAGCGACAATATCGAGATCAACCCCAGCCCCATTGTAAGGATGGCATTCCGGCAGCGATACGCCACCATAGCTGTCACTATTCCCGCCAGGAGATAATGATTATGCAAGGACAAATCAATCCTGCCTTGTGGCAATATCAACCCCGGTACAATCAACGCAGTTAAAACAGCAGTCGGCAGGTGTTTAAACCAGCGTTCAAACCAGGTTGGCAGACCGGTTTGCTTTAATAATGCAACTGCCCCAAACCTTGTCAAAAAAGTAACAGCCGCCATCCCGAGAATGATCAGCATAATTTCAGACCGCATGTTTATCCTCCTTCTCCAATAAGCCGCCTGTTATGCTTGCAGCCAAACAGGCGGCTATTATATACCATTTCCCGGGCAGGTATACAGCTCCCGCTATGGCTACAACCGCCGCGACAGAACAGACAGCCAGGCTGACAGAATTAGTCAGCCGCGGCATCAGCATCGCCAAAAAGGTGGCCGGCATGGCAAAATCAAGCCCCCAGGCCAGTGGATCGGGTATATAGCTGCCAACCAGCACGCCGACTGTTGTCGAGGCCGCCCAAATACAATAAAAAGCCCAGCTGCTCCCCATCTGGTAATTGGCATTATACCCTTCCCGGTCTGTACGGCTCATAGTAACAGCGTAAGCCTCGTCTGTCAGGGAAAAAGTCAGCAGCAATTGCCGGGCCAGCGGCAGCTTTAGCAGATGTGGCGCCAGCGACATCCCCATCAGCAAATGACGCAGATTAATTAATAATGTAGTAAATACAATAAGACCCCAGCCGGTAAAACCGGCGCCTAACATGGTAATACCGATAAATTGGGCCGCACCGGCAAAGACCAGCAGTGACATCAGGACTGTTTCCACCGGTGTAAGGCCGGCAGAAAGTCCCATTATCCCGCAGGTAATACCAAAAGGTACGACTCCCAGCATTACCGGCAGGCTGTCACGTACCCCTTGTTTATACTCATCCATAACCACACCACCTTTGATAATTTATTTTATATTACTTGGCAGGAAAAACATTGTAAATATCCAATTCTTAAATTAGTAGCGATAATTGGATATGCAGGGAGTTTAATTTAGAAATGGATATATCCAGAATCATTAACAGGAGTTTTCTTAGCGCAGATTCAAAAATACCGCTCTACAGGCAGATTGCCGGCCTGCTGACTGAAAAAATAAACAACCGTCTGCTGCCCGCCGGGAGTAAACTGCCGCCGGAACGGGAACTGGCTGTTCTTTTACAGGTGAGCCGGACGACAGCCATCAATGCTTACCGGTGCTTGGAAGAGCAGGGGCTTATCAATACCAAAATAGGAAGCGGTACCTATGTAGCTGATTTGCTGCCAGCCCTGCAGCCCAACCCGTCTGTCCCTTGGTCACAGTTGTTTACCCCCAGTCCCAACACGCAGCTGTCATCAATTTTACGGGAACTGATAGCCTCAGCTTATACAGACGACACGATTTCTCTGGCAGCCGGGATGCCCGACCCTGCGCTCTACCCGCTTGAGCACTTTCACCGGCTGTTCAGCCTGCAGTCCTCCCACCTCAGTGCGGCCGAACTGGGGCATATTCCCACAGAGGGCTACATGCCGCTGCGTCGCTTGTTAGCTGCCAGACTGATAACAAAAGGCTATGATATTGCCCCGGAAAACACAATGATTGTCAGCGGTTCGCAGCAGGGTCTGTATTTAATTACCAAGGCTTTTCTGGAACCGGGAGACTATGTAATTGTTGAGTCTCCCACCTATCTTGGCGCCATCCAGGTATTCAGCGCCGCCGGTGCCCGCTTACTCAGCCTGCCGGCTTTAAGCAGCCTGCCCCTTGAGCTACTGGAGGACTATCTTGTCCGCTACCGCCCCAAGCTGCTCTATGTTATGCCGACCTTTCAAAACCCGAATGGCCGGGTTATGCCACTGGCGGAGCGGCGCAAATTGCTGGAACTGGCCGCTAAACACCGGCTGGTCATCGTAGAGGATGATCCCTACGGCGAGTTGTATTATGACAAACAGCCGCCTTTGTCGCTGAAAGCCCTCGATCCGTTTGGCGGCGTCATCGCCCTTGGTACTTTTTCCAAGATCCTTTTTCCCGGCTTGCGCACAGGCTGGGTAGTCGCGCCCGAGACGGTAATCAATCGCTTTGCCTTGGAAAAACAGTACATAGACCTGCACAGCAGCAACCTGTCCCAAAAGCTGCTTTTTGATTTTCTGGCAGCAGGCCTGCTTGATGATCATCTGCATGCCGTCCGCACGGAGTACGCCAAGCGCCGTGACGTAATGGCCGGCGCCCTGGAGCAATACTGCAGCCCGCACCTTGCTTTCACCCTGCCGGCAGGCGGCTTTTACTTTTGGTGCACCCTTAGTGACGGGTTGCTGACAAGGCAGTTGCTGCACGAAGCCGGCAAAGCGGGGGTATCTTTTGTCCCCGGTGAGGCCTTCTATGCCGACGCGGCCGGTACCGGCGAGCTGCGCCTGTGCTTTGCCACCCATCCGGAAGAACGGCTGCTGGAAGGTATCAGACGCCTGAGTACGGCCCTGCAGGTTCTTAAAAACAACAACACCGGCGCTCAACTGCGGCCGGCGACAACCCCGATTATATAAAAACAGGCTGAGGAGGTTACAGTATGCCCACAGCAATGGCACCCCACGGTATGGTAACCACATCCCACTCACTGGCATCCCAGGCCGCTTTGACCATCTTAAAACAAGGAGGCAACGCGATTGAAGCAGCAATTACCGCCGCTTCCACCCTTAGCGTTGTGTACCCGCATATGAACTCAATTGGCGGCGACAACTTCTGGCTTATCTATAATGCCGGAACCGCTGAGGTAAAAGCCCTGAATGCCAGTGGCAGGGCCGGCAGCCTGGCCACCATTGATTATTATCGTTCGCAGGGCTATGATATGATCCCCACCCGGGGTTATCTGGCTGCCAATACGGTGCCGGGTGTTCTCTCCGGCTGGCAGCAAGCCTACGAGTATTCCCGCAGCAGTCTGGCCGGATTATGTCCCTGGCGCGATTTGCTGACGCCAGCCATTGATTATGCCAAAAACGGCTTTCCCGTTACCCCCCGCCAGGCCAAATGGACAACAGCCGTCCTCAATCCGGCCACTACCGGGTTTGGTACGCAGAACTGTTACGCCGCTTTCCGGCGCATATTCCTGCGCAAAGACGGCAGCCCCTATCAGGCTGGCGAAGTATTCCGCCAGCAGGACCTGGCGTCTACCTTAGAGCTGATCGCAGACAAAGGAGCAGACGAGTTCTATCAGGGCCTCCTGGCAAACCGGCTGGTATCCGAATTACAAGCCCATGGGGGCGTACTTACGCTCGATGATTTTAAGAACCACACGGCAGACTGGGTCCTCCCCCTCACGGTTGCCTACCGGGACTACCAGGCCTATAACCTGCCGCCAAATACCCAGGGCCTGGCCTCCTTATCGCTGCTGAACATCCTTAACAATTTTGCTATTTCTCCACTGGGCGAGGGAACAGCCGCGTATTATCACCTGCTCATTGAAGCCACCAAACAAGCCTTTGCTGACAGGGATAGGTGGCTAACAGACCCTGCGTTCACCAATATACCGCTGGAATTGCTGCTATCAGGCCAGCATGGCTGCGATTTGGCCGCCCGCATTGATATGAGCAAGGCTGCCGGCGAGATTACAGCCCTTGACCCGGGCGGGGACACGGTTTGGCTTGGTGTTGTCGACAACAGCGGCAATGCCGTTTCACTGATTCAGAGTATTTACTATGATTTCGGCTCAGGGATTATCCCCCAGGGAACCGGCGTATTATTGCAGAACAGGGGCAGCTATTTTTCCCTTGATCCGGCGCACGTAAACTGCCTGGCCCCGGGCAAGCGAACCTTCCACACCCTTAATCCGGCCATGCTGCTAAAAGACCGTAAGCCCTACCTGGTCTATGGAACAATGGGCGGAGAAGGTCAGCCACAGACCCAGGCCGCTCTGGTAACCAGAATTATAGATTTTGGCTATGACGTCCAGGCGGCCATCGATGCCCCCCGCTGGCTGTATGGCCGCAGCTGGGGTGCCGCTGCCAATGATGTTAAGCTGGAAAGCCGGGTACCGCCGGCAGTCATCAATCAGCTTGCGGCCCAGGGCCAGCCAGTCAGGCTTGTCGATGATTTTGACGAGATTATGGGGCATGCCGGGGCCATCCTGATTGACCCTGATAATAATGTGAAACACGGCGGTTCCGATCCCCGCGGCGACGGCGCCGCTATTGGCTATTAAGCATAAGCTGCTCGCTGAGCGCCACTAGGTTGCGCCGGGCAATTTGCTCGTACTTTGCCTGGAAATGCCGGGTTTGGTAGATTGCGTCCCGCTGCAAAAACTGTTGAATGACCTGCCGGCGTCCCTGACGATAGTCCGCATCAGGCCAGTAGCCGTATTCGGCCCTGATCTGGCGCTCGTACTCCAGAAAGCCCGGCCAATCCCGCCCCAGAACCGCCAGATCAATATCTGCCAGATACGCTCCATCACGGCAGCTGGCAGGCCCCCGGTGATCTGTCAGCAAAATAAGCTGAACTGCCTGCTGGCCGAATTGAGCAGGCAGGCCGAGCTCCGCAGCCGCATACCGGGCAGCGGCCGCGCTTAAAAATTCATTGCCGGCAGCCCCGGGCACACAGACAATATCATGAAACCACAATCCGTATTCCACCACTGCAGGCTGCTCCAGCTGCAGCGCAATTGTATCCAGCTGCGCAAAACAATCAATAAGATGCGCACTGTCATGATACTGCCGGAAGAATTGCCGGTAACTGTCCAGCAATAACTGCCTGATAGCTTCACCGGCCTGGCTATTAACCCTTAATCTGTCGGCAAGCGCCTGCCAGCGCTCCGCAAGTTGCCTCATAACAATACCTCCGAAAACATTTTATTATATATTTATATTATTTTCGTTGCGGCCCGTTACTTTTCTCCGGTGTATACGTTTATATAGGCAAAGGGAGATGATCACAGATGAATAAATTCATTAAAGTGTTAACCATGGCGCTGCTAATTATGACAGCTGCGCTGCCGGCCGCTCTGGCTGCCGAGAAAAATTCCAACAGTACTGAAGTACAGATAAGCGGCAGTCACCAGGAAGAAATTGCCCCCGATATCGCCTATATCAATCTGGGAACCCTGACCGAAGCCGATACCGTAACTGCTGCCCAGACAAAAAATGCTGAAATCTCAGCCAAACTGCGCCGTCAGTTGGAAGACTTGGGAATTAAGTCTGAATACATAAAAACGGCACAGTATACCGTAACACCCCTCTACAAAAACGATGACAATGGCCGGCGCCTCCCCAGCATTATTGGTTACCAGGTAACCAACAGCATTACTGTAACTGCTGCCCCCAGCCAGGCAGGTGAGGTAATCGATACGGCGCTTAAGGCCGGCGCCAATCAGGTCAACAACATCCGCTTTGGCAAAAAAGATGAAGCTGATGTTAAAAATGCCGCTTTAGCTCAGGCCGTCCGTGATGCCATGAGCAAGGCCGAAGCGATTGCCACCACCTTAAACAAGCGGATTGTCCGGATCAAAAGTGTTACCGAAGCCGGCGTCAACCTGCAATCACCGGAACTTGCCGGCCGCATGTACGCTAAAGGCCTGATGGCCGACGCCACACCGGTTTCAGCCGGACTGGTGACACTGTCAGCCAATGCCCAGGTAGTGGTAGAGCTGGAGTAATAAGACCGCCTAGTAACAAAACGTGGCTTCTGACAAGTTCGCAGAAGCCACGTTTTTGTTATTGTATCAGAATTAGGCAGAAGCCCCGCAACCCCGGCAACCCAGCGGCCATTGCCGGAAAAAG
>JAEWGR010000132.1 GCA_023388195.1 Bacillota bacterium | reverse complement strand
AATAAGTAGTTATTTATGCTAATATCCATTTTCCCCAGTGTATCCTGACTCCAGATTTTAAAAAGTATCCTGCCGTTTTCTCTAAAGCCGTGAGCGAGCTCACAATGCCTTAATACGGCAAAGGTCTTATCAAACTGCAGCTTGGATAAACTAAATTGCGACATAATCTGCTCACCGGTAACCGGGCCTTCTGCTTTAATAAAATTGTACACATTCTTTTGTATTTCGGTCAAACCCTCAGTTCCCTCCTGCCCGGCCATTTTGCGGCTCATTTTGGCACTATGGACAGCAGAAACATCACAGGAACGGGGCGGATCAATCATTTCGACATAGCAGTCTTCACAAATAACCTGGCCTCTGTGACTAATCTGCTCCCCCTCCGGAATTTCACTGTTGCACTTATTACAAATCATTTTTCTTCCTCCTCACTACAGTTTTATTCCAAGTTTCGCTTAAGCTTGGCCAGCAGTAAAATCAACATCTCCTTTTCTTCCCTGTCCAGTGCGGATATGAGTTTATGCACATACTCATTGTGAATAGGTAAAAAAGAATTCATAAGCCTGGCAGCCCTATCCGTAAGACGCAGTTTAAACGCCCGCCGGTCAGCAGCATCAGCCATACGAATCACCATGCCCTCTTTTTCTAACCGGTCAATGAGACCGGTAATGTTGGCCCTGGAAACCAGCATCTTTTTACTCAGTTCAGACTGTGTCAAGCCCTGATCATCGACCATGAACAATTGCATTAATACATTAAATTTCGCTCTGGACAAGCCATACCGGGCAAAATGCATGGCAAGCGCATCTTCCAGTTCATCATAAAACGAGGTCATTTCGATTAATGCCCGTGTTGAAAGGTACCGATCAGAAGCGTCTTTATTGTGCGTAATTTCGCTCAGGCCTTTCTCGCAATATTGTTAATACATTAACAATATTGTAAACATATTAACAATTGGCGTCAATACTATTTTAACTTATTTTTTTCTGCCTAATAAATACCCGCTATGCCTAAAACAAAAATCCGGTTAAAATTAGGTAGCATGAATGATTCACATATAGTATATTTAAACTAAGATATAAATCTTTTATTCAGGAGCTAAACAGGGCATTTGTTACTAACCTTGCAAAAATCAGCGTACGACTTGCCTTCTAAGCCCTTAAAAAATTCAGCTTTGGGGGTTGGTGTTCTTGTCACTTTCCAAATATGAAATATTTAACACGATTGTCGAATTGGGCAGCCTAACCAAGGCTGCGGAAAAGCTCAATTTAACCCAGTCCGGAGTTAGTTATGCCGTTTCCACGCTAGAGTCAGAATTAGGTTTTACTTTGCTGAAGCGTGACCGGTCAGGAATCAGCTTAACAAGCAATGGGGAACGGATTCTGAAACATATCCAGCAAATATTGCACGAAGAGGAACTCCTGCGTCAGGAAAGTGCAGCCATCAACGGCGTCGCCACCGGCACCGTGCGGCTGGGGACGCTGTCCAGTGTTTCCATGCAGTGGCTGCCTGGAATTTTAGCACACTTTAGTGAAAAGCATCCCCACATTGAAGTAAAAACCTATCTGGGCTGCTATGATGAGATGAATGACTGGATAAGTAACGGTACTGTTGATTTTGGTTTTGTATCTTTACCCACATCTAAACCATTCGAAACCATACCCCTAAAAAGGGATAAATTAGTTGTTATTCTTCCGCCTAACCACCCACTGCGCCATCAGAAGGTTATCGCCTATGATCAGATTAAAGACGAATCTTTTATTATGCCGCAATGGGGCAGCGATGATAATATCAGACGTCTCTTGAACGAGCACAAATTGAACCTGCAGGTAAAATATGAATTAATGGAAGAACGGACTATCTTGGCCATGGTGCAAAAAGGCTTAGGGATCACGATTCTGCCAGAACTGATTTTGGTAAATGTACCAGATAACATCCATATTATCGATTTAGAGGAAGAGGACTATCGGATCATCGGCATAGCAGCGCGTTCTCTAAAAAATATATCTCCGGCTGCTAAAAAGTTTCTTGCCTGCACCCGCTCCTGGCTGGGTGACAATAATTATCTTGATTTTGAGTGATACCACGAAAATAGATTGTAATAAACGAAAGGCAGACATAACTGTGTTGTCACAGTTCATGTCTGCCTTTCGTATAAACCTGCCATATTATGAGAATCAGCTATTCAGAGGCAGGTTTCCCGTTCTTGCAATGGTGATGTTTTCCTTGTCGCTCTCTCTAACAGCAGTGATTTTGTCCTTGTTAATCTCTTTCCAGAGATCTACGTTCTTAATGCCGACCTTATCAGGATCAAAGAAAGGTACCTGGTTTTCCTTACGTTGCTTCTCATAGTCATTTAGCATAGCAACGACCTTGGGGAACAAAAACCACAGCATTAAGACATTCAGCCATACCATCATTCCGCAGGCCAGATCAGCCGCCGCCCAGGCAACAGACGAAGTGGTAGTGGAGAAATAAATATACACCATTAGTACCATAACCTTCATAACCAGATAAACATTTTTACGTGTGGTCTCGGTGGCCTTGCCTAAGATATAAGCCATACCGGTTTCAGCTTGATAATAATAGCTGAGTATTGTCGTAAAAGCGAATAATATCACCACCACACCCATAACGAATTCGCCCAGACCAGGCATGAGTGTACCAACAGCCTCCTGGGGAAATACGATGCCGTTCTTACCGGCAGCAGCTAATTCGGCCATCTTGACCGAACCGGAACCAATATAACCGGAAGCCGTATTGAAGCAGTCAGTAACCAAAATCATGAGCCCTGAACAGGTACATATTATAATGTCCATATAGATACCGAAGGAATTAGCCAAACCCTGACCGACAGGATGTGCTGTCTCAGCCGCAGCCGCAGCCGGAGTTTCTTCCCCCATACCGGCACCGGAGGCGAAGGTGGCACGTCTAATACCCATAGCAATCGCACTGCCCATCATACCGCCGAACACAGAGCCTTGATCAAAGGCAGATAAAAAAATCCAGCTAAACATAGTCGGAATTCTATCATAATTAGCAATGAGTACAACTGCCGTCAACACCAGAAAAAGACCTACCTTTATTGGCACAAGAACTGCAGCGAAGTTGCTGATACGTTTGATACCACCCAGGATGATGATGCCCAGAAATATGGCACCAACCACGCCGGTCATCAACGGGGAAATCCCCAAGCTGTGGTTTAAGCCTTCGCCGATCATATTGGCCTGAATGCCAGGCATACCGAACAGCATTCCCACAACCGTGACTATAGCAAACAGCTTGCCAAACCATTTCCAGCCCAAGCCTATTTCTGCACAATAGTAGGCACCGCCGCGGTACTCACCGTCAACCCGAATTTTGTATAACTGTCCCAGTGAGCATTCTGCAAAGGATATGGCAGCAAGCAAAATCGATGTGACCCACATCCAGAAGATTGTCCCCGGGCCGCCCAGATAAACAGCCACTGCCACGCCGGCGATATTACCGACTCCAACCCGGGCAGCCATGGTAGTCCAGAATGAATTAAACGTGGAGATGCCGCTTTCCGAGCTTTGATTACTTACCAGATTTCTCACCATATCCTTTAAATTGCGGACTTGGGTAAGGCGGAGCCTGATGGAAAAATATACACCTGATACAACAACAAATACCAACATAGCTGGCGACCAAACATAGCCATTTAAGAGATCAATTATCTTACTGAGATGTTCCATATTAAGATTCCCCCTTAACATTGAATAAAATGATTAATGGTATAATAATTCCTTTTGAAGCTGTGCTTATTTCGATTCTTCCCTTTCTAACCCGAGATTGTGTAAATCAATCCGTGTTGCTTCCGATTCGGCTTCACCTCACTCCATCGCAAATTTATAGTCGGACCACTGAAAGGTTGTATGAATAAACATCAATCCGCAGTTACCCCATCGCATTTAATCACAGTATTGATGTTGCCCATCTTGGTTAGTAAAGCAAGTTCCAGGAAGCGGTTCGATTATCGCAGGCTAAGCGACACATACCAGATTACTAAATATTCCGTTCATTTAAACTATATGAGCTAATCATAGCACGAGCAAAATTTTCAGTAAAATTAGGATAATTGATATAACTAATCAATTTTTTTGAATCAATCCATTATGGTTATTATTAACAGCGCACGAGCAAATGTTTTCAGCAGGTGTTCTTTACTTCAAAAATTATGCGACAGCCAGACTAAAAATACGGTTTTGTACATATTCTCGAACATAAGGTCTTTAATTTTCTTGCAAATGGTTGTTTTAGTCCGACAACACAAAAAGACAACCAGGCTAATGCCTATAATTCGAAAAAATTGATACATTGCATAGAATACTTTGAATGTACTTGGCTCTCTTTTTAATGTAAGCTAATACTAAATAAACACCATGATATTACTGTATATGTTGGTGGCAAAAAATAGATTTCTATCGTCTTGCTTCAGCGCAGCTTTTACTTTTTAAGTAATTGACTTTGCAACCAGAAGACTGCAAAAACAATGTTTGCTGTTTTAGGTGCCGCTGTAAAGATTGTGGATAATCTTAGACCAGGATAGCCGCGAAGGGTATCATAGGTTATTAAAAAATACGCAAGGAGGAATTTTAATAATGAACAATGCCTACTTCCAAGTCAAACCTCCGGTAAATGAACCTATTAAGGGGTACCTGCCGGGATCACCGGAAAACGTTGCTTTAAAGGCCGAGCTTGAGCGGCAATTAGCCACCCCGGTTGAAGTACCGCTTATTATTGCCGGCAAAGAGGTCCGTACAGCCAACAAAGCCGACATGATCTGCCCTCATGATCATAAAAAAGTTCTGGGCCAGTATTATATAGCCGGTGAACAGGAACTGCTTATGGCCATCAATGCCGCCGAAGCAGCACGGGAAGAATGGGAGCATATGTCCTGGGAACACCGGGCTACTATCTTCTTAAAAGCAGCAGATTTATTAACAGGAAAATATAGAGCAAAATTGTCTGCCGCTTGTATGTTGGGACAAAGCAAGAACCCGTTCCAGTCGGAGATTGACGTCATCTGCGAAATGGCCGATTTCCTCCGCTTTAATGCGCATTTCGTCCAGGAGATCTATAAACAGCAGCCCCTTAGCACCGACGGCGTCTGGAACCGGGTAGAGTACCGCGCACTGGATGGTTTTGTTGCTGCCATTACCCCTTTTAACTTCACCTCCATCGGCGGCAATCTTTGCACAGCCCCGGCGATGTGCGGTAATACCGTTTTATGGAAACCATCCTCAACCGCAGTCCTCTCTAACTATTATTTTATGCAAATCCTCATCGAAGCCGGCCTGCCGGCCGGGGTTATCAACTTTGTACCTTGCCGGGGAACCGATTTCGGCAGGGTAGTAGTTCCTCATCCCCGTATGGCCGGGTTCCATTTCACCGGCTCTACTGCCGTATTCAATGAGATCTGGAGTCAGGTCGGACAAAATATCAATAATTATGTCACGTATCCGCGGCTTGTTGGCGAAACAGGCGGTAAAGACTTTATCTTTGCCCATGAATCGGCTGATGTGGACGCACTGACCTGCGCTATTGTCCTGGGAGCCTTTGAATACCAGGGACAAAAATGCTCGGCCGCATCCCGCGCCTACATCCCGGAAAGCCTTTGGGGCCAGGTCAAAATACGCCTGGAAGAGGAAATCGGCAAAGTAAAACAGGGCGATGTCTGTGACTTTACCAATCTTATGAATGCGGTTATTGATAAGAAATCCTTTGATAACATCAAAGGGTATATCGATTATGCCCGGCAGTCCGAAGATGCGGAAATCATTATTGGCGGCGGCTGCGACGACAGTGTGGGCTATTTTGTTGAGCCCACTGTGATCCTGGCCAAAACACCGACCTTTAAAACTATGGTGGAAGAGATCTTTGGCCCGGTAATTACCATTTATGTATACGCTAACGATCAGTTGGAAGAGACCATAAAATCGTGCGATACCGCTACCAGCTATGCCTTGACCGGTGCCGTTTTTGCCCAGGACAGAGCCGCCATTATCAAGCTGGCCAAAGCTCTTGACCACGCCGCCGGCAATTTCTATATTAACGATAAACCTACCGGTGCGGTGGTTGGCCAGCAGCCCTTCGGCGGCAGCCGCGGCTCAGGCACAAATGACAAAGCCGGGAGCGCAATTAACCTGTACCGCTGGATGAATCAACGGGCAATTAAGGAAACACTGGTCCCGCGTACAGTTGTAAGCTATCCGTACATGACAGAGAAATAAAATGACGGGAATTATCCCCAACGTCCAAGGGACTGCCGCATGATCATGAGGCAGTCCCTTGGGGTTATATAGGGTTACTACAAGCATAGTGCAAATACAAAGCAAGACCTACCAGCCTTATCGGCTTGTAGGTCTTGCTGCTCTGTTTCTATTTCATTGTGCCGGCGGTGAGCTTGCCATTTCCCTTATTGAGAAGTAAAGCGGGCATTGCGTTTTTCAACAAAAGCCGTCATACCTTCTTTTTGATCCTTGGTGGCAAAACACAGACCAAAGACCTCAGCCTCATACGCAATGCCTGACTTGATGTCCATATCCATTCCCTCGTTGACCGCGGCTTTACTTAATTGTACGGCAATCCTGGCCCGGGACATTATCTTTCCGGCTAATGCCCTGGCACTGGCCATGAGTTCATTACTTGCTGTCACTTTATTTACAAGGCCGATGCGGTAGGCCTCATTGGCATCAATTATATCGCCGGTGAAAATCAGTTCCTTGGCGCGTCCTTTACCAACCAGACGGGGTAACCGCTGCGTGCCGGCAAAACCGGGCACTATACCTAAAGTCACCTCCGGCTGGCCGAACCTGGCTTTATCAGCGGCAATGCGCAGGTCGCAGGCCATAGCCAGTTCACAGCCACCACCCAAGGCAAAACCATTGATAGCAGCAATCACCGGCTGAGGCAGATTCTCCAGTTTATTAAAAACTCTTTGACCGAATTTGGCCCAATTACGCCCTTCTATCGCTGATAAGGGCAGCATTTCCGTGATATCGGCGCCGGCAACAAAGGCTTTTTCACCAGCGCCGGTAATAATCACTGTTTTGACTGTATCATCCCCCGCAATCCGGTCCAGTAGGCTGTCTAACTCCTGCAG
The DNA here is from genome assembly GCA_023388195.1 of Bacillota bacterium. GTDB lineage: Bacteria > Bacillota > Negativicutes > Sporomusales > Sporomusaceae > Sporomusa. Next base: position 30,801 of record JAEWGR010000132.1, on the reverse strand, counting down.
CAAGGCATAATTAAGGGCATTTAACGCCTGCGGGCGGTGTAATGTAATGATCCCGATCCCGCCGTCGGTTTCAAACAGAAGGTTAGCATATTGTGACATGTTATCCCTCCTTGTCAATTTGTTTACTGGTAATCGTAGAACCCCTTGCCTGATTTGCGGCCCAGATAACCGGCCTGTACCATCTTCTTTAACAGCGGGCACGGCCGGTATTTAGGATCTCCATACCCGTCGTGAAGCACTTCGAGAATATAGAGCACCGTATCGTTGCCAATGAGATCAGACAAAGCCAGCGGTCCCAGCGGGTGATTAAAACCAAGCTTAGCCACCTGATCAATGTCCGCGGCGCTCGCCACCCCTTCCATCAGCGTAAAGACGGCTTCATTAATCATCAGCATCATAATACGGTTACCGACAAAGCCAGGGGAATCGGCCACCGCAACAGGCGATTTCCCCAGTTTCTCTGCCAGCGCGGCTACCGCCGCCAGGGTATCGGCACCGGTAGCCAGGCCGCTAATAATCTCCACCAGTTTCATAACCGGCGCCGGATTAAAAAAATGCATACCGATTACTTTGTCCGGGCGCCGGGTGAATGCCCCAATTGAGGTGATTGGCAAAGACGAGGTGTTGGTTGCGAGGATAGTATGTGCCGGGCATTGTTGATCCAGCGTCTGAAAAATGCTGCGTTTTATATCGGCATTTTCAACAGCCGCTTCCACGACCAGATCCACATCGCAGGCGTTGGCATCCAGTTCAACCGTACCGGTGATACGGCTCATAATGCGCTCTTTATCGCCGGCAGCCAGTTTGCCTTTCTCTACGGCCCTGCTCAAATTCCGTTCAATCCCGGCTAAACCTTTCTGCACATATTCGGCTTTAATGTCACGCAGGATAACAGTTAAACCGCCCTGGGCCATAACCTGGGCAATCCCGCTGCCCATTTGGCCTGCGCCAATGATTAGCACCTTGTTAAACTCCATAATCATCCCCCACCCTGCAGGCCAACTTAACAGGCCTGCTTAATTTTTTTAAATTCCTCAATCAGCGCCGGCAGCACCTCCAGGACATCACCGACAATCCCATAATCGGCCGCCTTGAATATCGGGGCCTCAGCGTCTTTGTTGATAGCAATTACGATATCGGAAGAGGACATGCCGGCCATGTGCTGGATCGCTCCCGAAATACCACAGGCGAAATAAATCTTAGGACCAACTGTTTTACCGGTCTGGCCCACCTGATGGGGCTGCGGCTTCCAGCCGGCATCAACTACAGCCCGTGACGCGCCTACAGCGCCGCCCAAAACGGTAGCAAGTTCTTCAATCAGGGTAAAGTTCTCCGGCTTACCCATGCCACGTCCGCCGGAAACGATGATCTCAGCCTCTTCCAGATTGCAGGCCACCGTACAGACCCGGACCACCTCAATGAGTCTTGTACGGATGTCCTGTGCTTTTACTTTGGTTTCCACCTGTACAAGTTGCCCGCTGCGGGAAAAATCCTGCTGAGGACGTTTGAATACTTTGGGACGGACGGTTCCCATCTGCGGCCGGTGATCAGGGCAGAGGATTGTTGCCATAATATTGCCGCCAAACGCAGGCCGGGTCCAGGCAACAAGCCCGGTCTGGGCATCAATCCCCAGGTTGGTGCAATCGGCAGTTAACCCGGTACTAACACGGCAAGCGACCCTTGGCCCCAGGTCCCGGCCGTCATTGGTGGCACCGATAAGCACAACAGCCGGTTTATAGGTTTGAATCAAGTCCGTAAACACTGCAGTATAGCCGTCGGTCGAATAGTTCTTCAATTCCGGGCCTTCCACTACATAGACAATGTCCGCCCCGCTGGCAAATACCTCCTGAGCCAGCGGCTGCACGCTGTCACCGATCAAAACACCGGCCAGCTTCTGCCCCATAGCATCAGCCAGTTTGCGCCCCTCACCCAAAAGTTCATGAGCCACATTTTTGGCCTGACCCTCTGCCTGTTCAATAAATACCCAGACATTTTTATAATCAGTTACATCGATTTGCCCTGTCTTGGCTTCCAGTTCCCTGGAGATAGCACTCGCCGGGCAGATCTCCACACAGGCGCCGCAGGCCGTACAGGCCTCAGTGATAAAGGCCTTGTCAGCCTGCATAACCAGGGCGCCGAAAGGACAGAAAGCAACACAGGCCCCACAGCCGATACATTCCTCAACATTAATTTGTACTGCCATGTTTTTCCCCTTTCGTTACACAAGCTTGGCTTCTGCTAGTTTATTAGCAAGCATACCCGCTGCTTCCCGGGCGGAATCAGCCTGAATGATCTCCCCCTGGACCCGCCGCGGGGGAGTAAAGATCCGTCTGACCTGCGTCGGTGAACCCTTGAGCCCCAGGTGCTGCGGCTCAACCTCCAGGTCGGCTGCCGTCCAGACCGGAATCTGCTTGCGATTGGCTTTCATGGTACCCTTTACCGTGGGATAACGCGGCTCATTAATGGACTTGGTTACGGTAAGCAGCACCGGCAGGCTGGTTTCAACCACCTCATAGCCTTCTTCATGCTCCCGCTCCAGACGAACGGTCTGCCCGGTAAGCTCAATCCGGGAAACGCAGGTAACCTGCGCCCAGTCCAGATGTTCGGCCATCTCGGGGCCAACCTGGGCAGTATCGCCGTCAATGGCCTGTTTGCCGCAAAGAATCATATCTACTATACCGATCTTTTTGATGGCAGCCGCCAGCGTATAGCTGGTGGCCAGGGTATCGGCACCGCCAAAAGCCCGGTCACTAATCAGCAGGGCTTCATCGGCGCCCATAGCGATACATTCCTTCAGCGCGTCCTGCGCCTGGGGCGGCCCCATCGAGATCACAGTAACCCGGCCTCCGTGTTTTTCCTTAAGCTGGATAGCCGCCTCCACGGCATTTTTGTCAAAAGGATTGACAATACTCGGTACACCCTGACGGATGAGGGTATTTGTTACCGGATCAATTTTTACTTCGGCCGTGTCAGGCACCTGCTTGACACAAACAACGATTTCCATCAGTATTTTCCCCCTGTCATCTGGCACTTCAGCTTGGACACCGGCATTACCGCAGCACGCTGGCGGCGATAACCATACGCTGTACCTGGTTTGTGCCTTCATAAATCTGGGTAATCTTCGCATCGCGCATCAGCCGTTCCACCGGGTACTCACGGCTGTAGCCATAGCCGCCAAAAATTTGTACCGCGTCGGTAGCAACCGCCATCGCCGCATCGGAGGCAAACATTTTAGCCATCGCCGCTTCTTTCGAATAAGGCAGACCCTGGTCTTTCAAATAGGCGGCACGGTATACCAGCAGCCGGGCAGCCTCCACTTTTGTCGCCATGTCGGCCAGCATAAAGGCAATGGCCTGGTTGGCAGCAATCGGTTTGCCAAACTGCACCCGCTCTTTGGAATATTTGACCGCATGTTCGAGGGCCGACTGAGCAATACCCAGTGCCTGTGCCGCTACACCGATCCGGCCACCGTCCAGGGTGCTCATGGCAATTTTAAAACCATCGCCCTCCTTACCCAGTACATTTTCCCTGGGTACCTTGACATCCTGGAAGATAAGTTCGTTGGTTATGGAAGAGTGTATGCCTAATTTATGCTCCTTCTTCCCAAAGGTAAAACCAGGCATGCCTTTTTCGAGAATAAAGGCTGTAATCCCCTTAACCCCTTTGCTTCTGTCGGTTATGGCAAAGACAACATAGATTTCCGCCTCACCGGCATTGGTAATAAAAATTTTGCTGCCATTAAGCACATAGCCGTCATCCCTGCTCACTGCCACCGTTTGCTGAGCGGCGGCATCAGTCCCGGCATTAGGCTCTGTCAAGCCAAAAGCACCGAGTTTTTCCCCTTCCGCCAGGGGCACAAGGTATTTTTGCTTTTGTTCCTCTGTGCCGTAGGCATAAATAGGCCAGGCACATAAAGATACTGTTGCCGACAGGGTAATCCCCACCCCGGCATCGGCCTGTGACAATTCCTCCACCGCCAGAATATAACTCAGCACATCGGCGCCAGCGCCACCATAGACTTCGGGAAAACAGATGCCGCTAAAGCCCATCTCGCCCATGGCGTCGGCAATAGGCCGGGAGAATTCTTCTTTTTCATCCCGTTCCCCGGCCCCTGGTGCAACCTCTTTCTCAGCAAAATCGCGCACCAGTTTCTGCATCATTAACTGGTCTTCTGTAAGCTGAAATTGCATAATATCCCGCCTCCCCATCTTATCAATTGTGAATTTAATCACTTTTTAATGTAGTATTGTCAATCAGATTCCGCTATTAACTGACACACCTGCCAGTTGTTAAACGCGCTCAACAATAATGGCGATTCCCTGCCCGCCGCCGATGCACAAGGTAGCAAGACCAAGACGGGCTTCCTTTTGCTCCAGGGCATGGAGCAGCGTAACCAGAATCCGGGCGCCGCTGGCGCCAATGGGATGCCCAAGGGCAATCGCCCCGCCGTGAATATTCACCTTATCCTGCGCAAAGGCCAGTTCCTGGCCGACAGCCAGAAACTGGGCGGCAAACGCCTCGTTGGCTTCGATCAGATCAATATCGGCAATTGTCAAACCGGCCCGGGCCAGCGCCTTGCGGGTGGCCGGTACAGGCCCCATCCCCATAAGCCGGGGGTCAACCCCGCCGGAGGCGTAAGCACGGATGCGGGCCAGCGGCCGGATGCCCAGTTCCTGCGCTTTAGCCCCTGACATAACAACAAGCGCTGCCGCCCCGTCGTTAATGCCGGAGGCATTGCCGGCGGTGACTGTACCGTCTTTTTTGAAAGCCGGTTTCAAGGCCTTCAGCTTTTCCAGGGTAGTACCTGCTTTAGGATATTCATCGGTGGCAAACAAACTGTCGCCTTTTTTATTTTTGATGACAACAGGAATAATCTCCTTGGTAAAAGCGCCTGTTTCAATAGCCCTGATGGCCTTTTGCTGTGATTCAAGCGCCAGTTGGTCCTGGGCCTCCCGGGTAATGCCACACTGGGCGGCCACATTCTCGGCAGTAACCCCCATATGATAGTCGTTAAAGGCGCACCATAGTCCATCCTTCACCATGCTATCGGTAATTTTGGCATCGCCCATGCGATAACCCCAGCGGGCTTTGCTGTCAAGCACATAGGCAGCGTTGGTCATACTTTCCATCCCGCCGGCGACCACAATCTCCGCATCCCCGGTAAGGATGGACTGGGCAGCCAGATTGACGGCCTTGATGCCTGAGCCGCATACTTTATTGATGGTATAGGCCGGAACCTCCACCGGTATTCCGGCCTGGACAGCTGCCTGACGGGCCGGATTCTGCCCCTGCCCGCCCTGCAGGACGTTGCCCATAATAACCTCATCAATCAAAGTTGGCTGAATACCGGCCCGTTTAACGGCTTCCTGGATGACAATGCGCCCCAGATCGGCGGCAGAATAGGAGGCCAATGAGCCATTAAAAGCACCAATTGGTGTTCTGACAGCACTGGCAATAACAACTTCTTTCATTTCAACACCCCTAACTATAGATAGCAATGGCTTTTGCCCCTTCTAATTCCAACCACTTTACAAATAAAAGCTTTTTCAGTTTTATCCTTATCTGCGAAAAACCGGCCTTGACCGTAAGCGCTGCCGGATAATACACACTAATGGCCCCGGCTTCACTGCGGCAGTATTGGCTTTTCACTGCTGCCGGCGGTTCCCCGACCACCACTGCCGGTACGTAACTACCTGTTACGCTTTTGCCCGTGCAGACTCAGCCGCCGATGGCCGGCTCCAGCTTCAATACGATAACAATAGCAGACGCCTGTTTGCTGATATATTCTGCTGCTTCGCGGTCGATCGTGATGGTAATCATGATGCCACCCCGGTTCCCGGTTGCAATACGCGGATGACGGCTGCCGCATCCTCGAGCAGGATGGTTTGCAGGGCGTCCGCTTCTGCCAGGCTTAACGCCGCACTGCCGGTCATGACCTGGTTAAAGACGGCCTGTGCCAGGCCGGCAGCTAAAGCAGCAATGCCCCCCTGCCGGTAGGCCGGCAGCAGCATGTCATCAAATATCTGCATATCAGATGGCCCGTATTCAAATACCGCACACCAGGCCTGCAGCAATTCCGGTTCCTGCAGGCCGGAATGTGTCAAAAGTCCTTCTTTATAGGAGCTTATCAACACAAGGACTGCCGACATATACGCCCGTAAGGCAGTCGTCATCTGCTGCCTGTTGAGCTTGTTTCTCACCGTACGGTCGGGAAAAACAGGCTGTCGCTTGTTATCCATACCGGTTACAGCTGCTATAAATTCATCGGCGCAGATGGCCGCCACAAAGAATATTTTCTTTTGCACCTGATTGCCGGCAACCTTGACAGCCTTGGCACAAAACCGCTGGGTATGCCGGCCTACATTACGGTGATAAGGGCCTTTGGCTGCAGCAAAGATATCTTTAATAAAAGTAATAATAGGCACAGCACACCTCCATATGCTTGGATACCGTAAATTAAATAAGTCCTTTGGCCTGAGCATCCAACGTGAGACTGCGGCGGAAATCAGGATGACTGATCCCAATCAGGGCCTTAGCCCGTTCCCGGAGTGTCTTGCCGCGCAGTTCAGCCACACCAAACTCGGTAACAACATTATGCACATCATTGCGTGAAGTCGTTACTGCCGCCCCCCGGTCAAGCTCACAGGCAATCCGCGAAATCTTCCCGCCGCCGGCAGTCGATGGCAAGGCAATAATGGACCTGCCATTAAGCGAACAACTGGCACCCCGGATAAAATCGACCTGACCGCCCACACCACTGAACTGTCTTGCACCAATCATCTCAGCATTAACCTGCCCCATTAAATCAACCTGCAAGGCGGAGTTAATGGAAATCATATTGTCATGCTGGCCGACAATATAAGGATCATTGATATAGTCTACAGAATGAAGCTCGACCGCCGGGTTATTATTGACAAAGTCGTATAGCTTCTTGGTTCCCATCAGAAAAGTTGCCATAAACTTACCAGTATTAATGGTTTTTTTCCGGTTGGTGATGACCCCGGCTTCGGCTAAAACCACTACCCCGTCTGAGAACATCTCAGAATGAACCCCCAGGTCTTTTTTATCTGTCAGGAACAACAGGACCGCATCCGGAATAGCGCCAATCCCCAGCTGCAAGGTTGCGCCGTCAGGGATAAGCCGGGCCACATTCTCCCCGATCGCCTTTTCCACGTCCCCGATTTTCGGGGGTTGTAGCTCAATCAGCGGTTCATCGTGCTCTACGATCAGATTAATGGCATCCAGATGAATTTTGGCGCCGCCGGTGCGGGGCATAAAACTGTTTACCTGCGCAATTACCAGCCGGGCGCTCTCTGCCGCCGGTTTAGTGTAATCGGCCGATACACCGTAACTGCAATACCCCTCGGCATCAGGCGGTGTTACCTGGATCAAAGCCACATCTACCGGCAGAATACCGTCTGTGAAGAGCCTGGGAATCTCGGAAAAAAAACAGGGGGTAAAATCAGCGCGTTTTTCTTCCACTGCTTTGCGGGTAGTACCACCAACAAATAAGGCATTATGCCGGAAACTTTTCTCCATGCCGGGCTGCGCATATTTAGCCGGGCCCATAGCAACCATATGGACAATTTCAACATTAGTCAGCTCAGCGGCCCGGGCAATCATCGCTTCGATCAGGGCGCAGGGCTCGCCACAGGCGTGCCCGGTGACTACCCTGTCGCCTGATTGGATATTTTGGACTGCCTGTCCGGGCGAAACAAGCTTACTCTGAACCATGTTTCTCCAGTTGTTCATAAAAATTCCTCACCTTCGTCACGATCTCAGTGACTAGTTCCCCCTCCGCTACCCAGGCTGCATCAATAGTCGCAGCCGCAACGACAGTAGCCGGAGCTTTGCCGCAGTTGTACTTTAACGCACAGCTGGCTGTACACCCGCTCAGATAGATTACATAATCAACTGCTACGGAGTTTATCTTAATCTGATAACCGGCTGTCTCCAGGACAGCCAAAACCCCGGCTGCAATCCGCCCCCGGTCAATCCGGGGATTGCAGCCGCCACAGAAAACAATACTAATACACCGCTGCCTCATGCCATTATTACTCTTTGCGCAACAGCCGGAGCGCCTGCTTAATCAAGTCATCACTTACCTGATGGACCAGTATAACTCCCTGTAACTCCGGACAGACCTCTTTAAGTGCTGTTTCAACAACCTCAGAGATGGTTTGTTGAGCCCCGGGGCATGTTGCACATGCCCCGGTAAGCTTTACCTTTACAAATTTGTCAGCTGTCACTTCTACTATTTCGATGTCGCCATTATGGGCAGCAAGCATTGGCCGGACCTTTGCCGCGATTGCCTGTTGCAGCCTCTGCATTATTGTTTTGCAATACCGGCAATTGATTTTGCCAGTTCTTTTTTCTGTTCCAGATTACCCTGACGGGCAATCATAATCCGCTGCGCCTGCGGCGAACCGGCACCATGCATGGATTCCGTCCGGTAGCCGACAGCAGCCGTCCCCAGCGTAATATTCTCAATCAGCCGCAGGATACGCATCCGGTTCTCGGTTGATACCGAGGCAACCCCACGGAAGTATTTTTCAACCACCTTACCTATTTCCGGGCTGCGCAGGTCTTTTTCCGACGGCATGGTTACCATCAGCCCGCCGGCAATATCCTCGGCTAACCGGGCAATTTCATAGGGAAACCGGGTAACATTCTGTTTGCAGACATTAGCCAATAACAGATCGATGATATAGTTGCCGGAAGCCGTTTTGTGGCCTTCGGCCGAGCAGGCGATCCCACAGGCGTAGAGCGTTTCATTGAGATGCATCATTTCAATCAGCTTATCCTTCACATGCGAGGCTTTATTAGCACCGTTATAATCGGCAGCCAGGGCAGCCGCCCCGATAAGGACATCACCTACCCCAACCTTACAGCCGCCATAGCTTTGACGGTGATAGCCGGCAAAACGTTCAACCAAGGCACCGCTAAATTCGGACTCGCCGCACATAAAGACATGCTCCCAGGGGATAAAGACATGATCAAAAACCATCAGGGCTTCATGGCCGCCGAATTGCTTATTACCGACATCAATATCGCCATCTTCCAGCTTGCGGGTGTCGCAGGACTGACGTCCGTAAATATAGAATATACCTTCGGCATCGGCAGGAGCGCAGAAGGAAACCGCATAATCGGCATCGTCCTTGCCCATGGCAATTGTTGGCATAACCAATATCCAGTGAGAATTAATGGCACCGGTCTGATGTGCTTTAGCCCCGGAAACAACAATGCCGTCTTCTCTTCTTTCAACAACATGTACAAACAAATCAGGGTCAACCTGCTTGCTCGGCGACAAACTCCGGTCCCCTTTGGGATCAGTCATAGCCCCATCCACAGTCCAGTCTTCCGCCTGCATGTTAAGCAGGAATTTATTGAAGCGGTCATGGTAATTGGTGCCTAATTTTTGATCCATCTCAAACGTGACACTGTCCACGGCGTTGATCGCATCCATACCGACGCAGCGCTGAAAACAGGCGGCTGTTTTCTGACCAAGCAGGCGTTGCATCTTTACTTTTTTCACCAGATCGTCACTGCTTTGATGCAGATGGCAGAAGCGGTTGATCTTCTTGCCGGTCAGGTGGGAAGTAGCGGTCATAAGCTCCTCGTACTGCGGGTCCTGAGCTAATTCATAGGTCATTTTCACAGAATTCATGGATGGTCTGATAATGGGATGGTCAACTGGGTTTTTCACAAGTTCACCCTGCAGGTAAACCTTAAAATTAAGTTTCCGTAAACTTTCTTCATACTGGGCAGCTGTTTTTAAGGCCATTGTTAAACCCCTCCAAGATAGTTATTTGTTGTGGCATTCTCTATTCGGCTTCAGACCGGTTATTGAATACCGGGTCTTTGCTTGTATCATACGTCGACCAGTCGCGGATAAAATCCTTACCGTAAATCAGCAGGCACAACACAACGCCCACACCAAAAGCGTACGCTGCGCCCCGGGAAATCAGCACCGAGCCAACAATACCGGCAACCCCCAGGTCATTGAACGTACGGGCTTTTAATACACCCACCCGTATTGCTACATACCCCTGGACCAGCATGGTAAGTGACAGCGAAATCGGCAGAATTGGCTTAACCAGGGTAACAATCGGCATCAAAAAGTAGCTGACGAAAGTCCCCAGCCGGAACGATGCCACCCCGCCGAACAAACTGTCCATTGCTTCCCGGCCATGTTTATACCGCTCGCAGGTTACCACCTGCATGGCCGCCCAGAGCGGGCCGCACATCGATAAATCCGGCCCCAGCATCGACATGCTGATATTGCGGATACCGCAGATAATGTTATTGCGATTAGCATCATAATGCACATTTTCATCACCGTGGCGGAACTCGCGGGCTTCGTCAATCAGGGCCTCGGCCTGAATCAGCTCGCCGAACAAGACTACATAGGTGGCAGCCACCAGCGGAAAGGCATTCAGGAACAGACTGAGCGGCGGCCAGCCGATATTGGCAGCGAACGGCGTCCACTCCGTAAACAGTGTATAAAATTGCGGCACAGTAATTCCCCAGGTAATCGTGGGCCAGGGCAGCTCTCCCAGCAGCGGTGCAATAATGATGGCCAGCACCAGTGATGGCATCAGGCCTAAGTCGGACAGATATTTAAAGAAAACATGTTTATTGCGTAATGTCTTGAAATGATTGGAGAATAGAATATAAAAAGCAAAACCAATGGCGATGGTAATTGTCCAGGGATAGGAGTCAAACCGGCCCCCTGTTTCAAACACCAGCCTGACGGCCGCCACACCGGCCCCGATTAGAATCCCCGCCTTCAGGGCATCAGGCACAATATCAACAAACTTCTTCGCCAGTCCGGTTGCTCCCAGCAGCAGAGCGAAAATACCCAGCTCCATTTCAAAAGCAATCAGGGCATGCATCCTGGCAACCCCTTCCGGGAAGGTCTTAAGCCATAGCAGCAGCAGCGGCACAGCCGGGGTAATCCAGCCTGGGATAACCGGATCGCCCAGATGAGCATGCCACAAATAGAAAAATCCGTTTAAAATAACTACAGTAATGGCAATCTCGAAAGGCATCCCCAGATATTCCTGCAATACCGGGATGATCCCCAGACACACTGCGCACATGAGCAGCCCCTGGATAAAATCCGGTATTTCAAAGCGGTAATGGATAAAAGGAAATCGTAACTGAAACGGACCAAGCGGGATATACGGCTGCACCTCACCAAATTTGCGTTTATAAGTTGGACCTAACCAGCTCATAGCTTACCTCCTCAACCTATTTTACAGAGAAAATAACATACCTGAGTTAGCACCACTTTGTGCTCGTAATTTCGCCCTCCTTTGTTTTCTGAGATTGGTTTACTGCCAGCACCCATTTATATTGCAGGATTCATGCCAAAGTGAGAAAAGCAGGATTATTCCCATTTTTCCTATATATTTGACTGTTGCGATATTTTATGAAACATTGCAAAAATGCAACAGAAAAGCCTGTTAAGGTCATTTCTTCCGTTAACAGGCTGCTTTGTGCATCATTGCATCTATTGCATTATTGCAACATTATTTTGTTTCCAAACCATATCGAACTACCTTGCGAAATACGGTTGTTCTGTCAATCCCCAGCGCCTCGGCCACCTTTTGCCAGGACCGGTATTCCTTGTAACATTCAGTCAACAGGTAGGCTTCCGTTTGCTCGACAGCCTCTTTCAGCTTTGTTCCCTTTTTAGGCAGAAAGGTTTTGCTCCAGATAGTTTCCGGCACCAGATCAGCCGTTAGCACTTCACCGACGGCCGTTACTATCATCCGCTCAATCACGTTTTCCAATTCCCGTACATTGCCGGGCCAGTTGTATTCCACAAGCTTATCGATTACGTCCGGCAAAATCCGTTTATTATAGCCAAAATGCTTATTGAACTTTTCGATAAAATGCATAATCAGCAGCGGCACGTCTTCTTTGCGTTCCCGCAGTGGCGGCAGGTTGATCGGTACAACCATCAGGCGATAATACAAGTCCTCCCGGAAGGTACTATGCTGAACCATTTTGGCGATATCCCGGTGGGTTGCGGCAATAATCCGGGCATTGACCGTGATCGCCCGGGTGCCGCCTACCCGCATGATCTCTTTTTCCTGAATCGCCCGCAGCAGTTTTACCTGCAATACAAGCGGCAAGTCTCCCACTTCATCGAGAAACAGGGTCCCGTTATGGGCCAGTTCAAACAGCCCGGGCTTGCCTTCTTTCTTGGCACCGGTAAAGGCCCCGCCCTCATACCCGAACAACTCCGACTCTAGCAGTTGTTCGGGTATGGCGGCGCAATTTATTTTAATAAAGGGGCGGGCTGTGGTCTTGCCATGTTTATGAATCAGCTTGGCAATCAGTTCTTTACCGGTACCGGATTCGCCGGTGATCAGCACATTGGAATCCACATCGGCAATCTTCATAGACAACTCGATAACCCTTGCCATTTTGGGGCTGCGGGTAATCATCTCATGATTCTGGATGTGCATCGCCCGCAAATGGGATAATTCAGTTTTGTATTTCAGGGTTTGCTCTTTGGTTTTGAGGAGCTGGTTTTGTAGTTTAACTAATTCAGTAATATCACGCACATTGGTCACAACCCGAAATAATTTTCCTTGCTCATCAAACAAGGGTGTGCCTGTGACTAAAATCTTGCGGTCTTTCTTTACGGTCTGATTAATCGTAATGGTGGTGCGTTTTTCGATAACATGCAAGGTCACCGATTCGTCAAAATATCCTTCATCCACCAGGTTTCTCATATTCTTGCCCATTATTTCGCTGGCCTTAATGCCTGTAATCCGCTCATAGGCATCATTTAAGCGCAGCACTACACCATCGCCATCAGTAATAAACATACCATCATAGGAAGATCTGATAATTGCTTGTAATTCCTTAAGCAGCTCTTTGCTGGAATCTAATTCACTGGGTGCTTGCTTGGCATCTTCGCTGCCCTCGTCCATGCGCATTCCTCCAGTCTCTCACCTTATAATTAATAATCAATATTTTCTGTTTTTCGATATTATCCGACATTTACCTGCATGGTTTAAGAAATTCCTCGTCCTACGCGAAAATACAGCTGAATCCGCGTCTTCGGATTCAGCTGCAAATAACAAACACGCTACTGAAACTCAGCTTCTGCTTTTTTTCTGTATTCATCTACTTCCTGGGTTAGGGTAAAATCGTTTTTCTTTAACACGGTCAGGTATTCGGCCATCAGCTTAGAGAATGTCCCATTCTCGGCACTAAATTCGGTTGCCAGATATGCTTTTTTAGCTGCCGGTATCATTTGCTTGTCTTCATAGTCAAAAAGCGGTGTATTATTGGCGCCATAGAGTGCAAAGGAAAGGTACCGTGTAAGCAGCTGCCTGACATCTTCACTTTTGACCGAGTTGCCATATTCTTTAATAAACTGCTCTTGCTTCAGGGATCGCCGTAAAACTTCCTGCCAGCTTATGACAAGAGCAGCATCTTTAACCGGTGTTTTGTCTGATTCCTCAGCCATGAGATCAATATAGGCCGTCATGTCCGGCGTCACCTTTTGCCGGTATTGCTTATACAGGGAATAGTCGATTACCGGAAAAAAGAAACCCTCTGCTGTTTCAATTTTGTAGCCATTATTTTTAGTGGCAATTAACAGGTCTCTTACTGTTTTTTCTTCAATGCCATTAAGATAATTATCGGTTAATTCACCAGTGTATTCTTTCGCCATCGTTTTTTGGACAATATCCTCATCAGCAAACTTATCCTGCAATGTAAGCAGATTACGCTGTTGATTTTTTTCAAGAGCTACCAGCATTGCCGACAGGCCGGCCGGAGAAACCTCGTTTAGATTTACATTAATAAATTTGCTGATTTCCTCGGCCCGGACATTACTTTTACGGGTCAATTTATCAAACTCTGCCATAACAGCCTTCTCCTGGCTGGTTCCATTCTCTGCCGGAACTTGCTGGGTCTGCTCCTGTGACGGCCTGGGTCCGCTGGCGCAGCCGGCGAGCAGGCCCAGCAGCAACAGTAAAGTGAGAGTTGTAAGTGCCTTACGCTTGTATATAGTCATTGTTATCCCCTTTTCAACTTAATTCTATATAGGCTTAAACGCTCAGCCGGTGAAAAAGTAACGTTAGTTATTCAGTTTAGTATTGACCAAATTTGGCAGTACGGTTATAATCTTATTGATAATTGTTTTCATCAGATTGTTTTTTATCATTTGACTGACTGTTGTCAGTCAAATGATAAAATCACACCCTCGCTTACTTCTCTGCTATTAACCCGGAATACCACGCCGCAAACGCAAAGGGAGAGACATATTAATGAAATGTATTCTGCGTTTACTCTATGAAGCAAAAAAATATTATTGGCAGTTAGCCGGGGCAGTGATTGGTATTGTCGGCTATACAGCCATCAACCTGATCGGCCCCAGCTTGATTAGCCGGCTTATTGATCTGCTGACAGGAAATTTCAGCAGGGCCGATATTGCTACCGTCCAGCATCTGGCCCTCCTGCTGTCCGGAACCTATCTGATCAGGGCCGGGTTCCGTCTGGCCAGTGATTACTGGGCCCACTATGCTGCCTGGAATATTGTCGCGGAAATGAGGGTCAAAGTCTATAACCACTTGCAAACCTTATCCCTGCGTTTTTACAGCGATAAACAAACAGGTCAGATCATGAGTCAGGTACTGAATGACACCGCCCAGTTTGAGCTGCTGATTGCCCATGCTATTCCCAACATCCTGAGCAGCATACTTATTGTTATCGGCGTCGCCATCCTCTTACTGTTGATTAATCCCTGGCTGGCGCTGTTAACCTTTGCGCCGGTGCCCTTAATGGTAGTCTTCAGCCTTTACTATACTAAAAGAATTTATCCTGCCTATAGCGACCACCAGGCCCGGTTAGGAGACATGAATGCGGTATTGCAGGATAATCTCTCCGGTTTAAAAGAGATCCAGCTGTTCGGCCGCCAGGCCTGCGCTTCCCGCTTATTCAGCAATCAAACCTACCGGTGGCGGGATGCAGTTATGAGGGTTGTCTGGCTGGGAGGGCTCTATCATCCGACCGTAGAAAGCATTTTATCTATCGGTACAGTCATTGTCGTCGGGTTTGGCGGTATTATGGCTTTGGATGGCCTGCTGAGTATCGGCGATATCGTACGGTTCTTACTGTACCTAAGCCTCTTTTATGCTCCAATCGCCAACCTGGTGGCCTCAGTCGACAGCCTCCTGCAGGCTGCAGTCGGCGCCAAGCGTGTGTTTTCCCTGCTGGATGCCAAAGCCGATATTCAGGATAACCCGGATGCCCTTAAACTGGCAACAACTGCAGGCCATCTTGCCTTTCATAATGTAACCTTTTGTTATGATCAGCATTCACCGGTGCTGGATGACGTTACCTTTGACATACCGGCAGGCAGCATGGTGGCGCTTGTCGGCCCGACAGGCGTCGGCAAAACTACCATGGCCGCGTTGATTACCCGCTTCTATGACCCGGGAGCAGGTAAGGTTACGTTAGACGGTATAGATTTACGTCATATTTCATTAGCCTCGCTGCGTGAACAGATCAGTGTTGTACCCCAGGATGTATTCCTGTTTAATGATTCCGTTGCTGAAAATATTGCTTATGGCAAACAAACGGCAACCCGGGACGAGATTATCCGCGCCGCTAAACAAGCCTATATCCACGATTTTATTATTTCGCTCCCCCAAGGCTACGATACACAAATTGGTGAGCGGGGTGTGCTGTTATCAGGCGGACAAAAACAACGCCTGGCTATTGCCAGAGCCCTGCTGCGGGACACACCGATCCTTATCCTCGACGAAGCTACCGCCTCAGTCGACCTGGAAGCGGAAACAAAAATTCAGCAGGCCATTCAGCAGTTAGCCGGCAATCGCACATTGGTGGTTATCGCCCATCGCCTTTCTACTGTCCGCCGGGCCGATAAGATCATTGTCCTCGAAAATGCCCGGATTGTGGAAGAGGGCCGTCATGACCAGTTATTGACAGCCAACGGGCTCTATGCCCGCTTGTGTGCCTCACAAATAGCGTAGGGCCGAAAACATAAAACAGGAGGGACAGCATGGATTTGTCACTAAAAAATATCGGTGTCACCTTGGACAATAAAAAGATTATCAGCGAGGTTTCACTTGATGCCAAAAAAGGTGAATTTATTGGCATTATTGGTCCCAATGGCAGTGGCAAATCAACACTGCTGCGTACTATCTACCGGGTTATTAAACCGGACTGTGGAGTCATTCTCATTGATGGCCAGGACCTGAAAAGAATTAAGCTGGCCGATTCAGCAAAAAAAACGGCGGCAGTCGGCCAATTTAATCATCTCGATTTCGATCTCAGCGTGCTGGAAATGGTTATAATCGGTCGTACACCTCATAAAGGATTTCTGGGAGCAGATAGGGCCGAGGATTATGAAATTGCCTTGGCTGCCATACATAAGGTCGGTATGGAAAACTATGCAAACCGCCGGTTTGCCACCCTCTCCGGCGGGGAAAAACAGCGCATAATATTAGCCAGGGCTTTGGCTCAGCAGCCACAGCTGCTGGTACTGGATGAACCGACAAATCATCTGGATATCAAATATCAGTTGCAACTGCTGGCAATAGTAAAGTCCCTGGGTATCGGTGTACTTGCTGCTTTGCATGATCTTAGCCTGGCAGCCATGTACTGTGACAAATTGTATGTCATGAAAGGCGGCGCGCTTGTTGCTTACGGACCGCCGAACAAAATTATTAGCCCCCAATTGATCCGTGATGTGTACGAAATCGAATGTTCCGTGCACGAAAACGCGGCTACCGGTCATTTGTCTATTGCGTATCACCCCTGCCATTGTTCCGCTTAAACACCTTTACCGGTTGTAGGATAATAGCGTTCCGAACAAGCTTTTGCGGCCTGGCGGATTGACAACATAATTGTTTTAATTTACAATTTATACTGACATCAGTCAGTATAAGCGAGGTGTTTTCCGATTGCCAGGATTTCCAAGGACCCCCAGGTGCGCCAGGCAGAGCTAATGGATGCAGGCCTGGAATTATTCCTGTCTGCAGGCTATGAAAAAACGACTGTCCAGGATATCGTCAAAAAAGTAAGTGTGGCTCAGGGCACTTTTTATTACTACTTTTCATCCAAAGAGGCCCTCCTGGAAGCTATTTATGCCCGCTATGCCAAAAATATGGTCATACAAATTCAGTCCGACGTAACGGCTCTGGAAAAATTACAATTACTTATTAACCATTTTTATAAGCTGTGCTACGATGGTGAACCGGGCTTGCTGGCTGCGGTTTTATACAGGGAAAAACAAGGTGAACTAATCAACAAGGTCTGGCGGCAGCTGCATCTGATTGCCGCGCCGCTGTTTAGAGCGATCCTGGAGCAGGGTGAACAGGAGGGCGTAACCCAGGTGGCCCATGTGGATGAAACCCTTGCTTTTTTCGCCGGCATTATTGCCGCCTTATTGGAAGCCAGCTCGCCCTTGGAATTCGGGCATGAGTCAGACCCGTCCATAATTAAAAACAAACTGGCGATTGCCGAGAAGCTAATAGCCACACTGTTTGGGACACCGCCAGGCAAAATTCATTTTGTAAGGGAATAAAAGCACCATAGAACTGTCAAGGCACAGTTCTATGGTGCTTTTTAGTTGACTCACTCAGTCTTGCCGGCCAGGCTCTGCGCGCTGGTGTTCATTTGATATTCAATAAGCTCTTTATATTTTTTACCAATCTCGGATACCGGCTTAACAAACACCTGCGAAGGTGCACCAACCTCGACAATGGACCCTTTATCCATCAGGACAATCTCATCAGCAACGCGCAGGGCAAACGGCAGCTCGTGGGTCACAACCAGCATCGTACTCGCCCGGTAGCGGGCCAGTTCCTCCATAACAATTAAGACTTCGCGCACCAGAATAGGATCCAGGGAGGCAGTCGGCTCGTCCCAAAGCATCAATTCCGGTTCATACGCCAGGGCTCTGGCAATGCCAACCCGCTGCTGCTGCCCGCCTGACAGCTCACTTGGCTTATGCTCCAAATGTTGATCAAGCCCAACCTTGCTCAGGGCCTCAACAGCTTTCGCTCTGGCTAATTCTTTTTCCATACCACTCATTACCAGGCCTAACATTACATTCTCAGCTGTTGTTAAGCGGCTGATCAGATTAAAGTGTTGAAACACAAAGCCAATACGCTTGCGAATATCGCGCAGTTCATCAGGCTGCATTGACAGGATATTGGCTCCATTCAACAGAATCGAACCATGGTCCGGTTCCACCAGGCGGTTTATTGCCCGGATAGTGGTGGACTTGCCACAGCCTGACGGTCCCATAAGCACCACTGTTTTGCCTTTATTTACAGTAAGGCTAAGATCATTAATCGCTATCAGGTTGCCAAACTGTTTATAGAGATTATGGATAGTAAGCATGCCCATCGCTCCGCTTATTTAAATTTCATTTTCCGGCGGTTCAGTTTTTGGAGAAGGCCAGGGCGGCCATTGGGGATAACAATTTCCCGCATAACTTCATCAAATGACAGGCCCAGCGCTTCGCCTGCAGTAACCTCATCAACAGCAACAGGACTAATCTTTTCGGTATTATTGGCAACAAACAGCCCCAACAAGGCCCCGAGCAGCGGTACTCCAATCCAGGGCAGATAGGGAATGCCGCCGCCAGCCAGGATAAACATACTCGTAAGCAGGACGGCGCCTACCGCCATGCCATACAGGCACTCAGGCGCAGTAAGGGTATTTTTTAAGCTGTGAAACAACCGGCGCCAGCCTTTTGCCTGCACGGTATTCACTGTTCGCTTGCGGCGGATGACAGACATAATGGCGGTATGGTCAAGCACCAGGAATAAGATTGCGGCAATAAGCGCGATCAGGCCGGCAAGTATGGCTTTGACCTGTACCAATATTGTCATAACCTCAGCCCGGGGGTCGGGCTCGACAATCCCCAGCTCAGATTTATACAAAGAAAGATTATTATGCCCTACTTCACGATAAATAACCGGAGCAACAAAATCCGGAGTGATATTGCCATTGGTCAGGATCTGAATGCGCTGACTGGGACTCACCTGGCCGGAGATAACCTGATCGAAAAGTTTTATGGAACGGCTAATCTCGTCATCCCGCAGATTAGGCACAGCGGTCCCCAATACCTGTAGCTGGGCAGCAATCAGGGGGGTATCAAACTGCTGAACCTGAGCCAGATGGGTATTGGCGCTACTAAGAGTCTGACGGGCACTGTCCACATCAAAAGCCCGCAGGGAGGCTACCGTATTGCGGCCATTGGCAACGATAGCATCAAGTGCCGTACGGGCCTGACGGGCATTGGCGGCTACATTATCCAGTTCGGCTAAACCGGACCGGAGATTATTCAGGTTTTGCTGGGTATTGGTTAATTCATTAATGGAAGTGCCAATATCTGGGCTGATTACCTTGATTACCTGAAATGTCCCGACCAGGCCGCCCAGGGCCCGCGACGAATTATCCAGCTGGGCCTGAAGGCCGCTGGTATTAATGTTGGCCAAACCGCTGGTAGCCGCCTGAATGGTGGCACCGGCGCTCTCCAGACCTGACAGGGTCTGATCAATGGCACTAAGACTGCTGCCATAATTAGTAAGGGCACTGGTGGCAACGGTGGTCATTTGTTGAGCATCCTGAGCAAACCCGGGAATCTGACCGACAAGCTTGGAGGTTTCGGTAAGGGCGTTCCCCAGCTGCTGGCGTGGATTATGAATAGACGCCGTACCGGCCAGATCCCCCACCGTATTGTTGACCACCACATAACCCTGTTTATTAGCCATCTGCCCACCGTCGCCCTGTGTAATCATCCCTTTCGCCGAACCGTCGCCGCCAACCTCGGTTACCTGGACTAACACATTGCCTGACTCCGGTATGCCTGCGGCTGCCGGTGCATTGGCAGCCGTCCCCTGAAACGCAATCATATCGCCGGGTGTAAATTTAATGCCTGCGGCCGGTGCAATTGTGACCTGGGTCATATATGCAGCCAGAAACCGCTTCAGTTCCAGCATGGTACTCACCAGATAGGCCATTTCATTATTTTTGGTATCGGCAGCAACGCTCTCGGCAAAACCAATTGCTTTGTCGTTGCGAATGCCCTCGGCAATCTGCTCGCCCAGCCTGATCGGATTATCAGGCTCACTGCCGACAGGAAAGGCGATCTCAATGAGTTGATATTGCTTAAGCAGCTTTTCGACCGCATCCTTAACAGAGGCTGATTTATCCAGTGTGGAAATAATTACTGTGACTGAACTGCCATCACGAAAGGCAAACAATACCCCATCGATGTGCATGATCTGTTCAATAACTATATTTCTGGCGCCCTCAGGCACACCTTTAACGGTAACACGCGGTTCGGTCATAATACTAATGCCGGAACGGCCAGGGACACTGACAAAGGTAGTATTCAATGCCTCATAGGTTTGCTTGGTCTTATATTCAACCGGCAGACCGACAAAAAAGCTGGTTAAACCGGTTATCGTCGGCCCCTCTTTCAATTGGGCACCGGGATATACCTGGCCTAACACCTTTTCAATTTGCGCCCGCCCCTCTGCTTTCATTTCTTCGCGCACATTGATAATCACGTCAAACTCACCATAATCGCCGACAAGAGTCGAAATGGTTTCGGAAAAGTAGGAGTTGGCAGCCATTGATACTAAGCCGGCTAAGAAAGCCCCAATAGCTACACTGATAATGATAAGCAGCAGCAAATCTCGGTTAAAGGAATTAGCAATGAAGGTACGTACAAACATTTTGCGAATATGTGCCAGGGTATATACCTCCTTCTAAAATCCCAAATGTTCTCCTTTTATAATTCCATGCCAGCCAGGTATTCATACAGCCTTTCAGGGGTTCAACCTGTAAATTGAGAAAAAGGTAAGTTATGGCTTGCGCAAAAAAACAAACCACGATTGGACACGGGAAGTTCAATCGTGGTTTGTTCCTGTTTTTACATATGGGCTAATCGCAGCCAGACTACCATTTCACCGGCAGCAAAACACAGGCCAATCTGTGATGTCTGCTTTTTATATACGATAAAATGATTGGCACCAGTTATTGTAAAAGGAGCCGTAAGCGCATAATGATAACCGCTGCCGGCCAGCAGGGCCTTGGCCCTGCCGGCAACCATATTGATCATTTCTGCAACCCCGTCATATAAATCGTCGGCCGACAGCCCCGACTGACCCACACCGGTCATAGATGACACAATAGCCGCCGCATCCTCTTTCGATATGGTAATAGACAACAGGGCATTCCTTTCGCCGTGAACCAGCATAGCCCCGGTCAGTCTATCTGCAGGAACAGGTTGCCGGGGTATACTCGCCGGTGCCTGGCTAAAGTCAATGCCCGCGATTGTGGCAAAAACCTCAATAGCAGCCCGGGATAGGCAATTGCGGAGAAAGTTATTTTCATTTATTTCCATGTTATACCCCATCCCCGGTACACTCTAATATTTTTTTCATCAATTCCTCAATGGAAAACGGCTTAACCAGGTAATTGATCGCCCCGGCCTGTATCGCCTGAATGATGCAGGCCTTTTCACTTTCGGTTGTAACCATCATCACCGGTATGTCTCTTAATGAAGTATCACTTTTTATTGTTTGCAGGAATTCGAAACCATCCATGCCCGGCATATTCCAGTCTAAAAGGATTAAGCCGACATCGGCAGCCTCCGGCTGCGCCAGCAGAGTAAGAGCCTCCTGGCCGTCTTCGGCTTCAAGAAACCCGTAATCCAGCAATTCCACACCACTGCAGATAATCTTCCTAATGATAGCCGAATCATCAACTGATAATATTTTCATTAAGAGTCACCCCTTACCCTAAAAAATGAACCACCTTTATACTGGCTCATTTCGTAGTTGTCCTGATAGTCGAAATATATCTCTGAATTGCCGATAAATAATACCCCATCTTTTGCTAAAACGCCGGCGATCTTCGCGAACACGGCTTTTTTAAATTGCTCGGAAAAATAAATTGTGACATACCGGCAAAATACGGCATCAAATTCACCTAAACCCAGGAAACTGTTCTGAAGATTAAACCGGCGAAATACCACTGCGTTTTTTACCAGGTCGTTGAGTTTCCAAACCCTGCCCTCTTGATAGAAATAAGCGTCCCGGTATTTGTCCTCAAGACCCCTGGCCATCGAGATTGCATCATATTTACCCATCCCGGCCAGCTTCAAAACCGTTGCCGAAATATCAGTGGCTATGATCTCAAAATGGGCCAGGGTAACATCCTGCACCCGCCAGCGCCGGAGGTAACTGTCAATACACATGGCGATAGAATATGGTTCCTGTCCGGAAGAACACGCCGCGCTCCATATTCTTACTTTAGACCGCCGGCCGCGCCTTATTTCATCGATATAAGCAGGCAGCAGAACTTCCTCCAAAATTACCCACGGGGTTTTATCCCGGAACCAAAGTGTTTCATTGGTAGTGATTGCATCTATAACTTGCTCTGCCAGACCTGCGTCTTTCTGGCTGTTAAGCATCCGGTACAGTTCTTCAAAACTGCTTAACCCAAATGATATCAAAAACTTTGACAGCCGGCTTTCAATTAAATAAGCTTTGTCTTCATTAAAATCAATACCGCATTGTTCCTTGATATATTCCTGAAATACAGCGAATTCTGCCGGCGACAGGTTAGAGCTTATCATAATCCCCCTCTATCTGAATCAATCATAGTTATTCTATCTTAAACTGTTTGGACAATGCTTCCAGTTTGCCCGCAACTTCCACAAGCTCATCGGCTGACTGGCTGGCAACAGTGCCCTTGGCGGCAGTATCATTAGAGGCCTTGCTGATCTCGCCAATACTGTTTGAGATTTCGTCGACCTTCTCCGCAATAGCCTGGGAAGTCTTGGCGATTTCACTGATTCGGCCAGAGGCCCGGTCGGTGTTCTGAGCCACATCACCGGCAGTCAGGGCGAGTTCATGCACAGAATGGGCAATTGTCGATACGCCCTGATAGGTTTCTGTTGTACTGCGGGCTATGGACCGGGATTTATCGGCGATATCCCCGATTTCACCTGTTATTAAATTAACCTTTTCCGAAGCCTTACCGACAGCGGATGATATTTCCTCCACGACTGTCGATTGTTCAGTTACGGCTGCTGCTATATTTCCACTCTTTTGATTAATTTCGCTGATTACCTGGGTTATCCGCTCCATAGCCTGGACCCCGTTAGCCATTTCCGCCTGCATGGTTTCAATTTGCAGGGAAATGTCATCGGTCGCACCGGCCGTTTTCCTGGCCAGCTCTTTTACCTCATTGGCGACAACGGCAAAACCACGACCCGCTTCCCCAGCCCCTGCCGCTTCAATGGCTGCGTTTAGAGCCAGCATATTGGTCTGATCAGCAATGTCATTAATAAGGTTTACTATCTTGCCGATTTGCTTGGATAACTTATTCAAACTGGTGATAATCACCGTAGTCTCGCTCGCCCTGAGCCGGGCATCCTCGGCTACATGTATGGAATGTTCACAGTTGCGGCTGATTTCATTCATGGAAACCGTAATCTCCTTAATGGCTGCCGCCACGTCGGCAACCGAACCGGACACATCTTTAGCTGAATGCGCTACAACCTCAATGCCGCCGGAGATTTGTTCCATCAGGCCGCTTACCTGGGAAAGACCTGCTGATGCCTGCTCCGAAGCAGATGCCAGACTCTGGATAGTCATCGAAATTTCTTCAGTTGCGGCAGAAATAGTATAAATGTTGCCGCTGGTTTCCCCAATAGCCTCAGCCGTATTCCTGACCCCGGCCGCAACATCACCGGCAGCCCAACTCGCCGACGCCGTGATAGCACTTGTCTCTTCACTGTTCGTAGCCACAGCTTCTGAAATTGCCAGCAGGTTTGCAGAGGATTGATTCAATACTACTGCGGTATCCTGGATCTCGATGCTAATTGTCCGGATCGTACTGATTAACTGGTTAAACGAATGTACAAGCTGGCCAACTTCATCTTCAGAACCCATCTGACCCCGAACCGTCAGATCCCCTTTTCCAACCTCTGCCATTAATGCCCGCAGGTACTGAATCGGTCGCGTAATCTGACGTGTAATAAACCAGGCCAGCACCGTGGCGGTCACGATACTCACCAACAGCAAAACCAGCATTTCTCTTACAGAGCCTTGGACCAGTTCCATGTTGGCATCTGCTTTCCGTTTCGCATCAATTGTTATCAGTTCTGTTAATTTATCAATCCGGCCGTTAATATCCTGGGCAGAAATATTCCCGTGCCCCACATGCAGCGCCTTAGCGGCCGCATCATCGCCTGCTAAAACCAGCCTTACAAGCTCCTCCCGTTCCATATCCCATTTTGCCTTAATTGCTTTTAGCTGGTAAAATTCACGACGGATCTCTTCTGTGTGGATATTATTACCGAACTTATCCAAATCCTGTTCTAATTCCCCGTTTAAGTCCACTACTTCTTGCGCATATTGCTGGCGTTGCTCTTTAGTCTCTGCCAGTATAAGCTGGCCCAGTTTTACTCTTATACGCTGAAACTCCACGCCTGCCATGCCAATATCCCCGACAGCAACAGTATTTATCTGATAAAGTTCAGCATCCAGCTTTTCAACCTGTTGTATCTGCCTAACCCCGGCGACCCCTGTTATGCCGGTAATCATAACTAAGGCCAAAAAAGCCAACGCGAGTTTGATGCCAATTTTACAGTTGCGAAACCACTGCACCTTATTCACTCCCTCCGCTACAGGTATTACCCGTTTGCCGTCCTACTGGCGGCGCATTTTATTAGCTATTTCATGCCAAAAATTTCGTCCGGATCAAGCAATAACAAAATCCCCTCTTCGACCTTAACTACCGCACGGATGAAGCGGTTGTCAATACCGCTGAAACCAGCCGGTGCCAAAGTACACATATCAGCAGTTATTTCAATTACCGTCCCCGGCTTATCGATAAAGAAACCAGCCTGATCAGAGTCGTTCGGCCGGGATTTCAGGATAACGCAGTTCGTCTCGCGCCGTTTCTCCAGCCGGGACAAGCCCAGTAGGGCAGCAAGGTCAAACAGTGTCACGATTTGACCCCGCAAGTTCATCAGCCCTGCTATATTGCTTGGAGCCCCCGGGACTGCCGTATATTCAACAGTCCGGTTCATTTCCTTAGCACGGGCGACGTCAATACCGCACAAGATCCCGCACAAATAAAAGGTCAACACACTGCCATTCATGTCGGTCTCCCTTCCCGTTCATTAATGGCTAACGCCACTTTCTTCAGCAAATTGGTTTTATCCAGCTTATGCTCATAATAATCAAAACCGGCTTCCATCCCTTCCTGTTCCGGGCGGTCACCAGCCAGGGAAGTGAGGGCAATCACCGGCAGGGATGCCGTAGTTTCCTTGCTGCGAATAGCCCTTACCAGTTCCAGTCCGTCCATGACCGGCATACGTATATCGCTAACCACAACATCGACAATAGATTGGCTAAGCACCGCCAGGGCCTCGGCCCCGTTTCCGGCCAGCAGGACACGATATCCGGCTTCCTCCAGGTATTGGCGTACAACCATGGTAAAGAACGGTGTATCTTCGACAAGGAGTACCGTCTGGCGCCGGTTGTGCCGGTCTGCCTCCGCTTCAGTGGCATAACGCTCAGGATCAGCCAGTTCCATCAGCCCGTACAGATTGACAAGCAAAACAATCCTGTCCTGGATTACAGCCGACCCCCATAGGCCTTTCCCTTTAATATCTTTTTCATTAACCACAACCGCTGTCTGCACCGTATCCTGAATGCTTTCAACAATAATTCCCACCGGATAAGTAACCAGTTTGGGTATGATCAGGCTTAACTTGCTGCTCCTTGCTGCCATTCTCTGGACCGGCAGATAATCTTCTGGCCGTAAAAGCCTGAGAATGCGCCCCTCATAATTCATATATTCCCGGTCACCGACAATTTGAATCCGGCTGGCGTCCAGTTCTTCCACTCTGGCTACCAGGGGCAGATTGATGCCAAAATACTCAGGGCCTGAACATGTAAATAACAAAAACTCCTGTTGTTCTTCTCTGGCAACCGGGACGCGTTTTTCCGGATATGCCCCTTGTTCATCCTGTCGCATTGCCGCCGTTGCTTCGGCAGCCGGAATGAGACTGTCCAGTTCCAGCACCATCGCTACTTTGCCATCACCCAGGATAGTCACCCCGGAGTAAGCCGTGCATTCTTTAAGATATCTGGGCACCGGTTTTACCAGTACCTCTTCCCGGTCATAGATCCGGTCAACCGTTAGACCAAATAGCTTATCCTCACTTTTTACAATCAAAACCCGGGCTATCTGACAGTCATCCACATTTGCCGCATTTTTACCGAGAGCTTCAGCCAAATGGACAACAGGCAATAATTCGCCCCGTATATTTAAGACCCGGCAGCCATTAACAGATTCAAGCTTCCGGTTCCGGTCACCGGGAGTTATGCGTACAATCTCCCGCAGGTTGACCTGGGGTAAAACAAACTGCTGATTTGCTGCTTCGACTATGAGAGAGGGAACGACTACCAGCGTCAGCGGCAGGCGCAGCCGGAAGGAGGTTCCTTGCCCCCAGACACTGTTAATCTCAATATTGCCCCCAAGTTTTTCGATATTGGACTTTGCAATATCCAGGCCAACACCACGCCCGGAAATAGCCGTAATCTGTTTGGAAGTTGAAAATCCGGGACGAAACAACAGTTGCAGACGCGCCTTCCCGCCCATCACCGCCAATTGCCCCTGGGTAACAATATTCTGCTGCAGTGCCTGCCGGCCAATCTGCTCCAAATTAATCCCGGCCCCGTCGTCTGCGACCGAAATAACAGCACGCCCGCCTTCCCGGTGGGCCTTGATGCTAATCATCCCGGTGAGCGGTTTGCCGGTATGTCTTCGCTCCGCCGGTGCTTCCAGCCCATGGTCCACGGCATTACGAATCAAATGCAGCAGCGGGTCTGCCAAAGCCTCAATAATCGACTTATCCAGCTCAATATCTTTGCCTTCCATCTGCAACTGCACATTTTTGCCTGTGCTTTTTCCTAAATCCCGGACAAGACGTGGCAGTTTATCAAACACATTAGCCACAGGCTGCATCCGGGTACGCATGATTTTCTCCTGCAATTCAGTAGTCAGACGATCAATATGCTGCAGGGAAGCGGTTAACTCCGGTATAGCAGCCGCATATTTCTCCAGGCGGCGAAATAACTGATTTCGTCCCAATACGATCTCACTGCCAAGATTGACAAGACTGTCAAGCAGTGCCACATCCACCCTCACCCGTTCCTCTTCTTGCCTGCCCGCCGTTCCTGCCAACGCCGGTATAGCCTCCGGTGCGTCAAGAGCAGCGGCTGGCGCAGCGCGGCTTTGCGTCACTAGCTCAAACGGATCAGCTGGCCTGCTGTCCTCATCATTGAGCTGTTGAATAGCGGCTTCACACACACCCAGGGCCAGGACTACAAGTTCCGGCTCCAGGACACTGGTAAATAAGCAGGACAACCCCTGGGCTTCTTGCTCATAATAAATAACATTGCCTATAGATTTAATCTTGCCGGCAAACCCGGCATCAGCCTGAAGCCCTGAAAAAGCAGCAAAACTAAGATGTAACAGATAGGTGTGATGCCCGCGCTTTTTAGCCTCACCGATAATTTCTTTATAATTGCCGGCCCGCTTGCTGCAAACAGCCAGAGGACTGGCGGATGACATTTCAAGAGGAGAGGCTGGAGACTGTTCCTGCAAGGCATCTGTTAACCGGGCAACATAAGCATCGATCTCCATACTTTCACTAGCCTTAACAGCTGCCAGCATTTCTTTCAATTGGTCTGTTGCCGCAAGTAACGCATCAATCATCAGACTGTCGATGGTATTACCCTTATTCCGGATTGCAGCCAGCACTGTTTCCATCGCATGAGATAATTCTACCATCTTTTTCAGGCCGAAAAACCCGGCCGTCCCTTTAATGCTATGGGCGGCGCGGAAGATAGAATTTAGCTGCTCTGCAACCTGAAATCCCCGTTCTGCCTCAAGCAGCCCCTTTTCTATTTTCAGAACATGGGCCAACCCTTCGTTAACAAACTCCCCCAGAAGAGCCTCATAATCCAGCACATCTGACACCTCTTCCTGCATATCCACTCATGTAAATCCAGCGGTTTCGGCCTTCATTTTTTGCCTGGTAAAGCGCTTTGTCGGCAATATCAAGCAGTTTGCCGTATATATCTCCCGGTTGAGGAATGACAGTAGCCACACCAAGACTCACTGTGACATGACCAGCAACAGGTGAATCGGAATGAGCGATGTCAAGGCCTTCCACAGCCAGCCTGATTTTCTCAGCAGCCATCTGGCCGGCAGCTGCATCTGTATTTCTTAAGACGACGGCAAATTCTTCACCGCCGTAACGTGCCGCCAGATCGCCCTTGGTTTTGACAAACTCAGCAAGGATATGAGCAATCTTCTGCAGGCACAGATCACCCATCTGGTGCCCGTAGCTATCGTTATAAAACTTGAAGTAGTCCACATCGACCATAATGATGGTCAGCGCACTCTGCTCCCGCATGGCTAACCGCCATTCTTTTTCCATAAATTCTTCCAGACTCCGCCGGTTGGCAATACTGGTAAGCCCGTCAATCAGCGTCAGCGTCCGCAGTTTCTCATTGGCTTCTTTCAATTCCCACATAATATTTTCCATCACATGTTTTGTAGCCTGCAACTCCGCATTGCGCTGTATTAATGTATGTTGATATTTTAAAACCCGGCTGCCTACAGACAGCCGGCTGCCCAGTTCCCGTGCATCTACAGGCTTACTTAGGAAGTCATCCGCTCCGGCGGCGAAACCGGCTACCATGTCCTCAATGTCATTTTTGGCAGTCAGCATTATGACATAGGTATCGCCTTCATTTTTGGCCTGCTTTATTTTTTTACATAATTCTATACCGTCAGTGTCAGGCATGATCCAGTCCATTAGCACAATGACCGGCTCCTCATTAGCAAACAGGATGCTCCAGGCCTCAGTGGCATCTGCAGCCACCAGCACTTCATAGCCCCAGCCCTGAACCATCGAAGAAAGTATCCTCCGGATGATCTTATCATCATCAACGATTAATAACTTCATAGTATCACCTGCCTATAGCATCATGGTTATGTACAAAACAATGTTATTTTCGCTTATAAGCGGAAAACTCCTGCCATATCTCCAGACCTTGCCAATTATTATTACCTGCATAAGAAATGACCACTGTAATGAAAAGCTAAGAACCCTACAGTGGTCATGATTGATTCATATTGACAATTCTAATGTCTTTACGCCGGCTTCACACACAGCCATGCACGAAACAGACCTGATTGCGGCCATTTCTTTTCGAGTGATACATAGCCATGTCCGCACTCCGTATAAGATCAGAAATATCCTGGCCATCATCAGGAAATATACTGACACCAATACTTGCAGAAACGAAAACTTCATGATCCCTGATCATGAACGGTTGTCTGCAGGCTACCAGCAGTCTTAATGCCAGCTGTTCCGCTTCTGTTCTTGTGTTAACCTTAGGCAGAATAACAACAAACTCGTCCCCGCCAATCCGCGAGACTGTATCTCCTTCCCGGACATTATTCACGATCCGGTTCGCTAGTTGCTGAAGCAGTTCATCACCGGCATCATGACCGTAGGTATCATTAACAGGCTTAAAATTATCCAGATCTAAAAAAATTACGGCAATCTGTTCCATTGACCGTTTCGCCTGAGCAATGGCAATCGATAGTCTGTCATCCAACAGGCGCCGGTTAGGCAACCCTGTCAGATGATCATGATAAGCAAACTGCTGAACCTGTTCTTCACTTCGCTTTTCTCCGGTTATATCAGATACTACAATGGCCAGATAGCCTGATTTCGGGCTATACATCGAGAGACGCAGCCACTTTAAGCACTGATTCGAATAATGCTCCAGCAAAGTTGCTTCACAGTGCTTCAGAATCCGGTTTAAAACGAACAGCCATTCCGGATTCTCGGCCGTAGTGAAGGGTACCACATCCGTAATTTTTTTATCAATGATCTCCCTTTTCGTTTGACCAATAATCTCGGCAAAACCATCGTTTGCATCAAGAATAACAAAGTCCTGCAGAGCAGCGTCCAGACCGGGAATGGCCTGAAGAAAGAGAAAGCCATTTATCATATGTTTGAACAATAAGTGATAATTCTCTTCACTTTCTTTAAGCTTAGCCTCCATTTGCTTACGGGCCGTTATATCAAGTATGCTTCCGACTAACCCCTTGTCCCCGTCTGCAGTAGTAAATACAGCACTATTAAAAATGACATTCCGCACCGCCCCGGTTGCATCCAAAACAACACATTCACCGGTCTGAGGCCTGATGTCAGCCGCGGCCGGCTGATATTCCGTCAAATATCCCGGTAAAATCACCTGTGCTGTTTTGCCAATGATCTCGGTCTTGGACAACCCGGTTAAGTCAGTAAAAGCTTTATTACAGCCAAGATAGCGACCAATCTGATCTTTATAGAAAACCGGATTGGGTATGGCTTCCATCAGCGTATCTTTAAAATCCACCGCTGCTTTCGAACGCAGTACCTGCTGGCCAAGATGAGCAATCGTAGACGCGAGCTGGGAAAACAATGCTACAATACTGACCACTTTTTCTGCAGGTATTATCGGAACCTTATGCAAAGCGGCCAGATATTCATTCTCTGCAAAACCAAATCGCCGGGCTTGATTCCGGAAAAACTCCTCATCAGGCTTTTCTGTCAAGAACTGCCCCACAAAAAGCGATGCTAAGTGCCGGCCTTCAATAACAATCGGACAAGCATAGTCGATCAGGCCGTTCTCA
>JAEWGR010000064.1 GCA_023388195.1 Bacillota bacterium | reverse complement strand
GAGGATTTCCTGCCCAATGTCGGTGTCGCGTCAGAGGTATTGCTGCCTGTCCTTGATAATTTTTATGCAACAGAATTTGTGTTGGTGAAACCGACCACTAAGTTCAGCAGCGATGCGCGGCTGGCGGTTACGGCTGTGGCTGATCTGGGGCTGGATGTGGTTATTGCGACAAATCCGATATTCCCGCTCAGTGCTATCAGGCAGCGGCTGGACTGGGCCGGGGTGGGAGATATGGATTTTGCCCTTGTTACCTGCTATGAGGAATGCCATTTTTGCAAACCCCAGCCTGAATATTATCTGGAAATAGCAGAGCGAATCGGGCGTAAGCCGGAAGAATGCCTGATGGTGGGAAATGATGTAATTGAGGATTTAGCGGCAGCGAAGGTGGGTATGAAAACCTACCTTGTTACCGATTGTCTGCTCAATTCGCAAACGGTGGCAGCAAAGGCCGACTATCAGGGAACACTGGCAGAACTGGCCGCAACAATCACCGGGATTATCAGGGCTGAAAATGCAAATAAATGAGCTGTTGCGTTATGGCTTGGATATCATCGTTTTTGTGCAGCAAATGCGTAGTCCTGAAGCCGATGCCCTATTTAGAGGGGTTACCCTGCTGGGACAGGAAGAGTTTTACCTGCTGGCATTGCCGCTTGTTCTGTGGTGCGGCGGGTTGCGGACTGGAGTTCGGTTATCTTTTGTAGTGCTGGTATCCCATTACGTAAACATATCGCTAAAGGATATGTTGGCGCAGCCTCGTCCTTTTGTATTCCGGCCCGAGATTCAGCTTTTTCCGGCTGGCGGCTACAGCCTGCCCAGCAACCATGCCCAGACCGGGCTGGTATTCTGGCTTGGTTTGGCAAAATTGACCCAGAAGCGGTATTTATGGCCAATTGGCGGCGGTATCGCCATCGGCATTGGGTTCTCCCGCATCTATCTGGGCGTGCACTTTCCTACTGACATACTGGCAGGCTGGCTGTTGGGCCTGGTATTGCTTACAGGCTGTGCTGTGGCCGAACCAATGCTGACCAGGTCGATTATCCGGCTCAAACCCTGGCAGCAGGGCCTGCTGGCTGCTATCACGCCAGTATTGTTATTTGGGCTGCACCCTGGCAAAGACAGTGCGTCGGTGGTTGCGGCGCTGTCAGGAGCCGGCATTGGTTTGATTATGGCACGGTACTATGTCACTGGCGGTGGGATGGTGCCGCGGGGCGAGTGGGTTAAATTGTTGGGCCGGGCTATAGTGGGGTTAGCCGGTTTGCTTATTATTTGGGCAGGTTTAAAGGCTGTGTTCCCACATGAAAAACACGCGTATTTCTTATTGTTTCGTTATATCCGCTACTGGCTGGCAGGGTTATGGCTGACACTGGGGGCACCGTGGCTATTTGACCTGCTTGGTTTTGTGCCTTCAGGTACAGATGAAAAAACGCAAAAAAAATTACTTGACAACACAAAAACAATGAGATAGAATAGCTTTAAAGTTAAATACTGTAAATAGCTGTGAACAGGACGAGTACATATGTACACTTTAGTACAGCGAGCCGGTGACCGGATTTTCCGGAGGTGTGATGACCGGCCTAGAGAGCATCTGGAATGGACCTGTGAGCTGCCCACCAAACGCATTTGCCAGTAGGCTGGGCCGGACGCCGCCGTTAACAGGCTAGGGTATCGGAGTTTATCTTCCCGTACCTGAACAAGGGAAGGTTTAGGCTTTTCAAAAAGGGTGGTATCGCGACCATTTCGCCCCTGGGGTGAAATGGTCGTTTTTATTTAGCCTAAGCTTCCAAAATTAGGGTGGTACCGCGGACCATTTCGCCCCTGAGGTGAAATGGTCTTTATTTTTTTGCCAAAGGAGGCTGGAGTTCATGTTAAAAGACTATCTTGCGCAGGCCGTCGCCGGCCAAAACCTCTCCCGGGAAGAGGCCAGAGCTGCTATGCAGGTAATTATGTCAGGTCAGGCAAGTGAAACGCAAATCGGCGCTTTTTTGACAGCCCTGCGCATGAAGGGGGAAACAAGCCTGGAAGTTGCCGGCTTTGCCGAGACCATGCGCAGTCATGCAATCAAGGTTGAGTGCGGTGCAAAGAAGTTAATTGATACCTGTGGGACTGGCGGCGATAAACAGGGAACTTTCAACATCTCGACCGCCGTCGCCTTTGTCCTGGCCGGCGCCGGCCTTAGTGTCGCCAAACACGGCAACCGGGGGGTGTCCAGCGCCTGTGGCAGTGCTGATGTGCTTAGTGCACTGGGAGTAAAGCTGGACTTACCGGCTGCGGCCTTAGCTGAGGCAATTGATACCATTGGCGTGGGCTTTATCTTTGCTCCCCGTTTTCATCAGGCCATGCGGCATGCGGTCAATCCCCGGCAAGCATTAGGCTTCCGTACTGTATTCAACCTGCTTGGGCCGCTGACTAATCCTGCCGGCGCGAGTTGTCAGCTGATGGGGGTATATGCCCCTGATTTAACAGTGAAAGTTGCCCAGGCACTGGCGGAGCTGGGCGTGACCAGTGCTATGGTTGTTCATAGTTTTGATGGGCTTGATGAGATCTCGACAGCCGCACCAACACAGGTGACGGAAGTACGGGGCAGTGAAATCCGTTCTTATGTGATCAACCCCGAATTATATGGGTTTAAGCGCTGCAGCCTTGCTGATTACCGGGGCGGTACCATTGAGGACAATGTCCGGATTATCAGGCAGCTGCTTACCGGCGAGCCTGGTTTTAAGCGCGATATTGTGCTGATGAATGCTGCGGCCGCCCTGGTTGTGGCTGACGCGGCAACCGATATCAGTGAAGGGATAAAACTGGCTGCTGTAAGTATTGACAGTGGGGCCGCACTGGCCAAACTCGACTCGTTACAGGCGTTTACTGAGAATTACCGGGAAAAGGAGGGCTTAGTATTATCATAAAGATTTGTGGTATCAGTACAATCGACGCTGCGGTGGCCGCGCGGGATGCCGGTGCAGACCTGATCGGTTTTGTATTTGCCGCCAGCCGGCGGCAGATTGCCGTGGCCAAAGCCCGGGACATTGCCTGTCAGGTTTCCGGGATTGGCAGGGTGGGTGTATTCGTTAACGCACCACTTGCCGAGGTGCAGTCGATTGCGCAGGCCTGCCGGTTGGACTATGTTCAGTTGCATGGTGACGAGTCACCGGCCTACTGCCGTTTAATCGGTTACCCGGTGATTAAGGCTTTTGGCATTGGCCCGGGGGGCAGTGCCGCAGTTTTTGCCGGCTATCAGCCGGATTGGACCTTGTTTGACAGTTTTAGTGCCGGGCAACGGGGAGGAACAGGCATACCTTTTGATTGGCAGCAGGCACTAAGCGTAATAAAGCAGGTGCCAAGACCATTCATGGTAGCCGGAGGGCTGACACCAGGCAATATCGTAGAGGCTATTCGGATACTTAAGCCAGACGGTGTTGATGTATCAGGCGGTGTAGAAACAAATGGGGTCAAAGACAGCAAAAAAATTGAGCGGTTTATTACCGCAGTCCGGAGTATGGAGGTGGCTGATGTTAAACAGAATTGTAGCGCAAACCAGACAAGCGGTGGCGGAAATGAAAAAGGTCACCCCGCTTGAAACACTAAAAGACAAGCTGACTGCAGGCAGTTTTGCTTTTAGTACGGCTATTGCCAACCAGGATTGGACACTTATTGCCGAATGCAAGCTGGCATCTCCGGCCAAAGGTATCTTGTGTAAAGACTACACGGTACCGGAACTGGCTGCCATCTTTGCCGCAAATGGTGCTGCCGCTTTATCCGTGCATACCAACGCCGCTTTTCACGGCTGCCTGGACGATATCAGACAGGTAAAAGCGGTTGTCAGCCTGCCGGTGTTGTGCAAGGAGTTTGTCATTGATGAGTATCAGCTCTATGCCGCCAGAGCGGCCGGGGCGGATGCAATCCTGCTGATTGCTGCTGTCTTGTCCGACAGCGAGTTACACACTCTGTCCCAGCTTGCAGTCCGCCTGGGCCTGGACTGTTTAGTGGAGGTGCATACCCTGGCGGAGCTCAACCGGGTAAGGCAGGCAGGTACCGGATTGGTGGGCATAAACAATCGTGACTTGCAGACCTTTACAACTAATATTGAGCAGACCTTCAGTCTATTGCCTGCCTGTGAGCCTGGCTGGTTAATAATCAGTGAGAGCGGTATTAAAAATGGCGAAGATGCATTGAGGCTAAAAGAAGCCGGTATAAAGGGGATTTTAGTCGGCGAAGGACTGGTTACAGCCCCGGATATGCCTGCTAAGACATGCGAACTGGCTTTGCATAGTTTACAACATGAGGAGAGATGTCAAAATGCCTAATGATAACGGAAGGTTTGGACAATATGGCGGCCGGTTTGTCCCGGAAACTGTGATGCCGGCCCTTATTGAACTGGAAACCAATTACCGGCGGTTAAAGGAAGATGCCGCGTTTCAGTCGGAGGTGAATTTTTATCTTAACGAATATGCCGGCCGGCCAACCAAGCTCTATTATGCGGCTAAGCTAACCCGGCACTATGGCCGGGGGAAAATTTATCTCAAGCGGGAAGATTTGCTCCACACCGGGGCGCACAAGATTAATAACGCCATCGGTCAGGCGCTGCTGGCACGGCAGATGGGAAAAAAACGCATTGTTGCCGAAACAGGAGCAGGTCAGCATGGGGTGGCCTGTGCCACGGTAGCGGCGTTGTTTGGCCTGCAGTGCTCTGTCTTTATGGGGGCTGAGGATATGGAGCGCCAGGCGTTGAATGTTTTCCGCATGCGCCTGTTAGGAACCGAGGTTGTCCCGGTTACCAGCGGCAGCGGTACCCTGAAAGATGCTACCAGTGAAGCCATTCGTTATTGGGTTACTCATATTCAGGACACTCACTACATTATCGGTTCGGTGGTGGGGCCTCATCCGTATCCGATGCTGGTCAGGGATTTTCAGGCCGTAATTGGTCAGGAAGTGGCTGCCCAGATTACGGCTGCCGGCGAAAAATTAAACTATTTGGTAGCCTGCATTGGCGGCGGCAGTAATGCCATGGGGATTTTTCACCAGTTTCGTGACGAGCGGTCTGTGACCAAGATCGGGGTGGAAGCGGCCGGCAAAGGGCTGCACACCGGCGAACATGCGGCTTCATTGACTAATGGTAATCCCGGTGTGCTGCACGGTGCCTTAAGTTATTTGCGGCAGGACAGGGAAGGTCAGGTTATTCCTGCCTATTCTATATCGGCAGGTCTGGACTATCCTGGGGTAGGACCCGAGCATTCCCATTTCAAGGATAGCGGCCGGGTCACCTATACGGCGGTTACCGACGAAGAGGCACTGGCTGCTTTTGCCCGTCTGGCCCGGCTGGAAGGAATTATCCCGGCGCTGGAAAGCGCTCATGCCCTGGCCTATTTGGAAACCCTGATGCCGCAGACCAAGCCGGACGATGTGATTGTTGTCTGCCTGTCCGGGCGGGGAGACAAGGATGTGCAGATGGTGGCACAGGTAATGGGAGGTGTGGAAGGATGAACATCGCAGAAAAATTTCGTACCCTGAGGACGGCCGGCCGTAAAGGGCTGATTATGTACCTGACAGCCGGGTTTCCTGATTATGACACTACGCTCCAGGCAGTAAAGGCCCTAGAGTCAGCCGGCGCCGATTTAGTCGAGATTGGTCTGCCCTTCTCAGACCCCATGGCGGACGGGCCAATTATCCAGCATGCGGCGACACAGGCCCTGGCAGCCGGGGCTACGGTTGGGAAAGCGCTGGAGCTTGTAACACGTATCAGGCAGGAGACGGCAATCCCGCTGGCTGTCATGACCTACTACAATATTGTGCTGCAGTTTGGGATTGACAAATTTACCGACAGTTTTGCCAAGGCCGGAATCAGCGGGCTGATCATTCCAGATCTGCCTGTTGAAGAAATGGCTGTTGTTGAACCGGCCTGCAGGCAGGCGGGCCTGGACTTAATCAGGTTTATTGCGCCGACGACGACACCTGACCGTTTACAAACAATTTGCAGCCAGGCTGATGGTTTTTTGTATTGCATATCAAGTACCGGGGTTACCGGCGTGCGTTCGATTGACTATGATCAGCTTGCACCGCTTATGGCTGCTGTCCGTCAGGAGACCGGACTGCCACTGGCTATGGGCTTTGGCATCGGCAGCCCTGAGGCTGCGTGCCGGGCGGCTAAGTATGCTGACGCTGTCATTGTTGGCAGTGCGATTATGGAACGGCTGACGAATCGTGGTGTTGAGGCGGTACGGGAGTTTACAAGCGCAATCAGGCAGGCGCTCGATGAGGAGTGTGGGGGCTGATGAAGGCGTATCCGGCTAAAGAAGATTTCTGCCGGTTGGCAGAGACCTACACCATACTGCCGCTTTGCTTTGAATTGTCAACCGATTTGGAAACACCTGTTTCCCTGTATTATAAACTAGTGGGCGATGCTGCCGGTTTTATTCTTGAAAGCGCACAGACAGGCAAGACCTTTGGCCGCTATTCATTTATCGGCACCAAGCCATTGGCGACACTTACTGCTTACAGTCACCAGGCAGACATTCGCATTGGCGGCTGTTCAACTCTGGTCGCAGGCAAGCCACACCTGATTTTAAAAGAGTTCTTAGAAAATTATTCGCTGCCGGCGCTGCCGGAACTGCCGCCCTTTGCCGGTGGGGCGGTGGGGTATGCCGCCTATGAATCGGTAGCGTCCTGGGAACGGGTATATGGTCTGAACATACCCCCGGATTTGCCACTCATTGAAATGATGGTATGTAAATATGTCATTGTTATGGATCATCTGACCCATTCCACCTGCCTGATTAATTTAGTGCCGCTTGGGCCTGGCTCCCAGGCTGCAGCGGAATATGACCAGGCGCTGCAGGAACTGACAGGGCTGATGGCCAAGCTCAAACAACCTGTCATATTGCCTGAAGCCTATCAGGCGGATAATTCGCCTGGACAGACCGAAACAGGCTTTGCCGGGGACGAGGACCTGCTTAGGCAGCAGTATATCAATCAGGTCAGGCAGGCTCAAGAATATATTGCTGCCGGCGATATCTTTCAGGTAGTGCTGTCACGGCCTTTTCACTATAAACTGACCCGGCACCCGTTTGCACTCTACCGGCGTCTAAGGCAGGCCAACCCTTCACCTTATATGTTTTATATTAATTTCGGTGATAAGCAGCTTGTTGGCGCGTCACCTGAACGGCTTGTAAAACTGGAAGACGGCAAAGTGCTGACCTGCCCGATTGCCGGGACACGCCGCCGGGGCAACAGTCAGGCTGAAGACGATCAATTAGCCGCAGATTTGCTGGCAGATGCCAAAGAGCGAGCCGAGCATGCGATGCTGGTAGACCTTGGCCGCAATGATCTGGGGCGGATCAGCCTGCCAGGAACCGTAACGGTTGACAGGCTGATGGAGGTTGAGAAATTCTCCCATGTCATGCATATTGTCTCTGAGGTATCAGGCCAGGTTGATCCCCGATTTACAGCTGTTGATGTGTTGACCGCCTGCTTTCCGGCAGGAACGGTGAGTGGTGCACCTAAAGTGCGGGCGATGGAGATTATCTATGAGCTGGAAGGCGACAGCCGCGGCCCTTATGCCGGGGCTGTAGGGTATTTTGACTTTAGGGGGAATATGGATACCTGCATTACAATCCGGACGCTGATGATTGACGGACAGCAGGTTACAGTACGGACCGGAGCGGGGATTGTCGCTGATTCTGTGCCAGAACTCGAATATCATGAGATCATGCATAAAGCCCGTGTCTTGATGCAATTGGTCGGGGAGGTTGAATGACATGATCCTGCTTATTGATAACTATGATTCTTTTACCTACAATGTATATCAGTATGTTGCCAGCTTAGGCCACGCGGTCACTGTCATCAGAAATGATATGACCACCGTTGAGGAGATAGATAAGGCCGGTTACAGCGGCATTATTATCTCACCCGGTCCGGGAACACCGGCCAATGCCGGGATCAGCAAAGCGGTGATTGCCTGGTCGGCCGGGAAAATACCCCTGCTGGGAATCTGTTTGGGACATCAGGCTATTGGCGAGGTATTTGGCGGTCAGGTTATACGGGCTCCGCAGCCGGTGCATGGCAAAACCGAATATATTATTCATCGGGGCCAAGGTCTTTATCAGGGCCTGCCACAGCCGTTTGTGGCAGGCCGGTATCATTCCCTCATTGTGGAAAAAGCGGGATTGCCCGAATGCCTGGAGATTACAGCTACCTCACAGGACGGTTTGATCATGGGGCTTAAACACCGGGAATGTGATATTGAAGGGATACAATTTCATCCGGAGTCCATCCTGACACCAAAGGGAATGACAATCCTGGAGAACTTTGCCAACCGGACTCATGGCAGGAACTAACAAAATTCGCTTGAATATCTAAGCGGCACATGATATAGTAGGTAAAATAGTGTTAATGACTATGAAGAGGAAAAGTAGGTATACTAGTTCCGCTACAGAGAGCCGGGAGGCTGAGAGCCGGCACGGATTGGTCTGCTGAAGTTCACCTTGGAGTTGCTTGCTGAAATCTGCCGGACGTGTGCGGCCGATGGTAGGCGGAGACGGAGACCTTCACCGTTATCAGCGAAGGGGAGTATCGGTGTTTAACCTGTACTTTATGAGGTGATCCGCAGACAGCGGATAACAAAGGTGGTACCGCGAGCTAACTCTCGTCCTTTTTACAGGACGGGAGTTTTTATATTGGGGAGGGGTATTAAATGAAAAAAGTTGGCTATCTGGGTCCGCAGGGAACGTATTGTGAAGAAAGCGTACTCTATTTATATAAAAACAATGAAGTGGCTTTGATCCCGTATAACGGTATTGATGCCGCGATCCGTGCGGTTGCCTTGGGGGAGACTGATGAATGTATTGTGCCTGTGGAAAATTCACTGGAGGGCTCTGTCAATATTACATTAGACACTATTGCTCATGATGTGGCCCTATATATCACCAAAGAAGTCGTATTGCCTGTCAGGCATAATTTGCTTGGCAAAAAGGATTGCCAGGAGGTTGCCGCAATTGTTTCCCACCCTCAGGCACTGGCCCAATGCCGTAAAACCCTGGCGATTCTTTACCCGCAGGCCAAACTGAAACCGGTTGACAGTACCGCCGAGGCTGCCAGATTAGTTGCCGGCAGTGATGGCTTATATGCAGCTGTAGGCAGCCTGAAGGCTGCTGAAATTTACGGTCTCACTGTATTAGCTCCGGACATCCATGATAATCAGGCCAACTCAACCCGGTTTATCGCTCTGGAACCGCAAGCAGCAGTCTGTGTACAGGGGAAAAGTAAGACTACGCTGGTGTGCCAGATTAATGGGGAAAGGCCGGGAAGCCTATATAATATTTTGGCCGAATTCGCCACCCGGGAGGTAAACCTGACCCGGATAGAGTCACGGCCGGCGCGCACCGGACTGGGTATGTATATTTTCTTTTTTGATATTGAAGGCACCATGGCATCGCCGAATATTGCGGCGGCGGTCAGTGCGGTTCAGGCAAAATGCCTGTGGTATAAAAACTTCGGTTCATACCCGATTGTCTATGTAATTTAGATGTTACCATAAACATCCGTTAGACAAGCCTTGGTTCTTATGATATATTATTTCTAAATACAAATGTACTGTGTTGGTAGAAAGGTGATGTACTATGCCGGATATGATGCCGAATTACGTTACTGATACTGGCCTGGACTTGACAAATGATGAGTTTGTATTGGAAGATAGCGGCGCAGAGCATGAGTAAGGCCTTCCATCCCCAAAAGCTTGTTGCTTTCGCATAAAAACAATCCCGACTGGCGGGATTGTTTTTTTTTGCGCTTTAGCATGTATAAAAAGCCAGAGCTTTTGGCAAGGGAAAGAAAAATTTATACTCTAAGGCGGCAGGCGTCTTTTGTCGTCGCCCCAAAGGCTGAGTACAAGCCAAATCTTTTCTTATGGGGGCAAGGATTTTTTTGATAACAAGCGGAATTATTTAGATAATTAAATTGTTGTGGGGGGAAGCATATGGGGAAATATAAAGTTGTGATAACAGGCCATATTATGCCGCAGGCGTTGGCGGCCATACAGGCCCAGTGTGATGTGCTGCAG
Source organism: Bacillota bacterium (assembly GCA_023388195.1). Classification (GTDB taxonomy): domain Bacteria; phylum Bacillota; class Negativicutes; order Sporomusales; family Sporomusaceae; genus Sporomusa. Next base: position 26,665 of record JAEWGR010000064.1, on the reverse strand, counting down.
TGGGAACAGCCGGGGGTGCCGGCGTTAGACCAGCTGGGCGATTGGCTGCAAACGGCCGAGGGGCTGCTGACTTTGCCCAATATTGCTGTTAATGCCGAGCTGCTGGCGGCCGCGCCTAAGCTAAGGGTGATTGCCCAACCTGCTGTCGGCTATGATAATATTGACATTAAGGCCTGTACTGACCGGAAGATTCCGTTTGCGAATACACCGGGAGTACTTGTTGAGACAACTGCAGATTTGGCCTTTGGCCTGTTGTTAACGGCCGCGCGCCGCATCCATGAAGGCTGGAATTGGGTGCAGGCCGGTAAATGGCCGGCGGCAGCGTTGCCGCTTGGCGTGGATTTGTACGGTAAGACCCTGGGCATCGTTGGTCTGGGGGCCATTGGCGCGGCGGTAACCAGGCGGGCCCAGGCAAGTGGCATGAAGGTCATCTATAATAATCGCCGCCAGCGGCCTGACGATGGCCTAACCGGGGCTGAGTTCTGCCGCTTTGAAGAACTGCTGGTCAATTCTGATTTTATTATTGTGCTGACGCCGCTTAGCGCTGAAAGCCGGGGGCTGTTTGGTGCCAGGGAATTTGCCAGAATGAAGCCAACAGCCTATCTGATCAATGCGGCCAGAGGTGCGGTAGTAGACACTGAGGCGTTATACACCGCTTTGACGGAGCGGCAGATAGCGTACGCGGCCCTGGATGTTACCGACCCTGAGCCACTGCCGGCTGACCATCCGCTCATAAAACTGCCTAACATTCTCATTACTCCCCATATCGGCAGTGCAACAACCGAAACACGCGGCAGAATGGCGCTGCTGGCAGCAGAAAATCTCCTGCTCGGGCTGGCAGGCAAACCACTGGTTACTTGTGTGAATAATGAGGTCAATTACCGGTAATAACCAATCGGGAAGCGGGATTGTAGCATGCAATCCCGCTTAATAAATTAATATTGCCAATTGCAATAGGATACATTATTGTTATACAGATCTTTTGCATTCACAGGAGGGAAACTATGGATCAATCCCAGGCTCTGGGCCAGGAGAAAATCAGTAAACTATTGTGGGAGTTTTCACTGCCGGCTATAGTGGGTATGGTAGTCAACGCGTTATATAACATAGTTGACAGTATATTTGTCGGCAATGGGGTTGGCGATGTTGGCCTGACGGCGGTTACAATAGCATTTCCGATTATGATCGTATTAATGGCTATTGGCATGCTAATCGGCATTGGTGCCTCGACGCTGGTATCAATCCGTCTTGGTGAGCAGAAATACCAGGAAGCTGAATGTATTGTAGGCAATGCCTTTACCCTGATGCTTGTTGCCGTGCTGCCGACAACAGCTATGGCTCTCCTGTTTTTAGATCAGATTCTGGTGTGGCTGGGGGCTGAAGCCCATGTTTTGCCCTATGCCCGTGAATTTACCCGGATCATTTTGCTGGGCAGTATATTTATGCATGTTGGCTTCGGCCTGAATAATATTATACGGGCTGAGGGTAATCCCCGGATCGCAATGGCGACTATGCTTATTTCGGCGGTATTAAACACCCTGCTTAATCCGCTGTTTATTTTTGTTTTTAAATTAGGAATAGCCGGCTCGGCCCTGGCGACAGTGGCGGCCCAGGCTGTATCCGCGGCCTGGGTTCTCAGGTACCTTACCAGTGATCAGAGTGCCCTGAAATTACGCTGGGCCAATCTCCGGCTTGATAAAAGCATTGTGTACGAAATAGTTAAAATCGGCCTGTCGCCATTTCTGATGCAGCTTGCGGCCAGTGTAGTAACTGTGATCTACAACTACAGTCTGCTGCGTTATGGCGGGGAGTTGGCTGTGGCCGCAATTGGAATTATTAACCGGGTGGCGATGCTGATACTGATGCCTATTTTTGGTATCAGCCAAGGTGTCCAGCCAATATTAGGCTATAACTACGGGGCGAAAAACTATACCCGGATGCTTGAGGTAATAAAATTAGGCATGTATGCAGCCACTGCTATTTCCATTCTGGGATTTATTGTTACCCAGCTGTTTGCTACGCCGATCATCCGGGTATTTAATGATAATCCGGAGCTGATTGCCATCGGTTCAGGCGGATTGAAAGTGTTTCTCGTCTTTCTGCCGATTATTGGCTTTCAGATTATCGGCGCTACTTATTTTCAGGCAGTAGGCAAGGCCGGCCACGCTATTTTCCTTAGTATGTCGCGGCAAGTTATTGTCTTAATTCCTGCTATTCTCATCCTGCCGCATTTTTTCGGGCTGCAGGGCATCTGGTTTGCCGGACCGGTCGCGGATTTTATTTCATCACTTGTAACCGGGGTCTATTTGTGGGTGGAGCTGCGGAAATTAGATAACATCACCTGATAAGGCCTGCTGAGGCTGATAGCAAGATTTTGCTGGTAAATACTTCTTACATGCACGCAGGCCAACAGGGCAGGAAATGCCGGCAGAGCGGCGAATTATAGCCGTATGATCAGGAAAGGCTGGTAGGTATGAAAAGCTGGTTGCTTGTTGCCATGCTTTCCGTTATTGTTCTGGCAGGGGTGGTCGCAGCAGTGCCGGCCGAGGCTGCTAAAGTAAGTAACCAGGATGAGGCTATGACTCAAATGAAAGCCGATGAGAAAAGGGTCAAAAAGCTTCGCCATGGTTACCTCAAGCATGACGGAAATAAAGTGTATTATTATTGGTAATATTGTTCAGTTGAAAGGCTAAACCTAGAATAGGTATTAGCCTTTTTATTTTATAGTACTTAGGTTGTTATGCTGTAAAAGACTGGCTCGACCCAAGTTTTTCTAAAAAGCCAGGAGGATTTTCCGTTTTATTGGTGTACATATTTACAAGTAGAATTACTGTTAAATAGTGGTGTAAAACAGGAAAGGGCGGTAGGTATGAAGTTTTCAGTCCATACGCTTGTCAGGGAACAAGAGCAATATGTGGTGGCTATGCGGCGCTACTTCCGGCAGACACCGGAACTCGGCGGCCAGGAATATGAGACCCAGAAAAAAATAATGGCAGAACTCAGGTCTATGGGGCTGGAGCCCAGGCAGGCTGCCGGTACCGGCGTGATTGCCGAGATTACAGGCAGCAGACCGGGCAAGACCGTGGCGATCAGGGCCGATATTGATGCTCTGCCGATTCAAGATGAAATTGATCAACCCTACCGCTCGCAGAATGAAGGCCTCTGCCACGCCTGCGGTCATGACGGCCATACGGCGATGCTGCTGGCTATTGCCCGGGTATTCAATGCAATGAAGACTGAATTGGCAGGCAGCATCAGACTGTTGTTCCAGCCCAGCGAAGAACGGTTTCCCGGCGGTGCCCTGGCCATGATTGCCGACGGTGCGCTGCAGGGCGTGGCGGCTGTTATTGGGGCCCATCTGTGGCAGCCGCTGGCGGCCGGCACAATAGGGATTACCTATGGCCCGATGATGGCCTCGCCTGATGAATTTACCATTACCATTCAGGGCCGTGGAGGGCATGGCTCAATGCCGCACCAGACGATTGATCCTATCTATGTGGGGGCCCAAATTGTATTGGCGTTAAAGACGATTACAGGCAATCAGATCAGTACAAACGAGCTGGCCGTGTTATCGCTTGGTGCATTTAAGGCCGGCGAGGTATTTAATATCATCCCCGACTCTGCTGTTTTACAAGGTTCGGTACGGACGTTCTCCCCTCAGGTCCGTGAGACAATCTTTACAGGTATTGAGCAGATCTGTGCCGGTATCTGTGCGGCTGCCGGGGCTGCTTACACGCTGGAGAACTGTAATGGCTATCTGCCGGTGGTTAACGATCCCCGTATTGCCGGTGTTGTAGCCCTCGCCGGTAAGACGGTACTGGGGGACGAGCAGGTTATTGAGATATGTCCGGTAATGGGGGCCGAGGATTTTTCCCGGTACCTGGAGCAGGTACCGGGCTGCTTCCTGTTCATCGGCATCGGCAATCAGGAAAAAGGGATTATCTATCCTCATCACCATCCCAAATTTGATATGGATGAGCAGGCACTTGTACATGGGGTTGAAATTATGACTGAAGCTGCTTTGCAACTGATAAACAAAATGTAGCTGAATAAATGCTGATTGGTATTTTTAAAGCAGGAATACAGCCAAAGTTGGAGAACCAGTCAATTATAGTTGTTAGTTTTCGGTGGTTGGTTCAATGTTTATCGAAAGAAGCTAATAGGAGGATACTTATGTGGACCGTAGTATATATAGCTTCTAACCGGGCACAGGCCGAACTGTATAAAAATGTACTGTGTAATGAAGGGGTACTTGCTAACATCCGGGCGGCAGGAATTGTTTCTGCTCTCGGCGATGGCTTGTATGAAATTCTGGTTTTGGAATCAGAAGCCAATGAAGCTCACGCGATTTTGTGTCAACATGCGATACGATAATGCGTATTTATTAAGGAGTGTTAGACGTTGCTAAAAAAGACCAAGATTGTTTGCACAGTAGGCCCCAGTACCGATAAGCCCGGTGTTCTGGAGGCAATGATGGAGGCGGGCATGAATGTAGCCCGGTTCAATTTTTCCCATGGCCAGCATGCAGATCATGCTAAACGGATAGCCAGAGTAAGAGAAGCTGCCCGGAATGTTAAGCGGCCAATTGCGTTGATGCTTGATACCAAAGGTCCGGAAATGAGACTGGGCTTATTTGCCGAAGGCAAGGCCTATTTAGAGAAGGATCAAAAGTTTGTATTAACAAGCCGCGAGGTGCTTGGCACCAAGGAGATTGCCTCTGTTAATCATAAGCTGTTACCGCAGGAGGTTGCGCCCGGTCAGGTGATACTGATTGCCGACGGGCTGATCAGCCTGCATATCGATGCTGTTGATGGCGATGACATTATTACCACTGTCAGAAACAGTGGGCAAATCGGGGACCGTAAACGGGTTGCAGCACCGGGCGTTGCCATTAACCTGCCGCCTTTGTCTGAGCAGGATGTTGCTGATATCCGGTTTGGCATTCAAAATCAAATGGATTCCATTGCCGCCTCTTTTATACAGCGGGCTGCCGATGTGCTGGCAATACGCAAAATACTGGAGGATGCGAACTATGAGATGGACATCATCCCGAAGATTGAAAACGCTGAAGGTGTCTATAATATTGACGAAATTCTCAAAGTCTCTGATGGTATCATGGTCGCCAGGGGCGATCTGGGTGTAGAGATACCGGCGGAGGAAGTGCCGCTTGTCCAAAAAATACTGATCAAAAAGTGTAATAAGGCTGGAAAGCCGGTTATTACCGCCACCCAAATGCTGGAGTCCATGATTGCCAATCCCCGGCCAACCCGGGCGGAGGCCAGCGATATTGCCAATGCGATCCTGGATGGATCGGATGCTATTATGCTTAGTGGCGAGTCGGCTTCGGGCCAGTATCCGGTCGAAGCGGTGCAGACAATGGCCCGGATTGCCGTTCGTACAGAAAACTCGCTCCAGCATAGTGAACTCTTAGCCAGTAAAGGCATTCAATTGCAGCGGACAACAACTGATGCAATCAGCCATGCCACGGCACAGATTGCTCATGAACTGGGTGCAGCGGCGATTGTAACCTCCACCCAGTCCGGTTATACGGCCCGCATGGTATCAAAATACCGGCCCCAGTCGATCATTGTTGCCGTTACGCCCAACGAAAAAACAGTGCGGCGGATGCTGCTGCTCTGGGGTGTTTACCCGGTGTTGGGTCCCAGTTTTAATAATACCGATGAAATGGTGCAAAGTGCGGTTGCCACGTCGTTACAGGCCGGGGTTGTCAAAGACGGGGATTTGGTCGTTGTTACGGCCGGGGTACCTGCCGGCATATCAGGTACCACTAACATGATCAGAGTCCATATTGTTGGCAATATTTTGACGCGTGGCACCGGCATCGGCCAACAGGCGGTTACCGGTAAGGTTGTTATTGCCACTTCCGTTAAAGATCTTAAGGCTAAATTTCGGGATGGTGACATTTTAGTCGTTGCCAGCATTGATGAGGAATCGGCACCTTATGCTGCTAAAGCCGCTGCCATTGTGGCAGAGGAAGGCGGGTTAACCTCCCATGCCGCTATCGTGGGGGTAAGCTTTGGTATGCCGGTGCTGGTCGGGGTGGAAGATGCTACCGAACGGCTGCAGGATGGCGCGATTGTTACTGTGGACGCGGCCCGGGGGATTGTATATCAGGGGGAAATTAACGCTAGATAGGGAGAAACCCTTATGGCAATATGGTTGCTTTGCTTGTTAACCGGGGGAGTTTTAGCCGCGTGGTGGCTGTACACCAGGCGGCTGGACTGGCAATATAAGACACTTGAATCCCGGCTCCGCGCCGTATCCCGTGAGCGCCAGCCGGCTGCTGCTGCCTCTAAACGGATTATGCGGCAGATATATAAATTATTAAAAGCCAGTTTGATTGCCGGTGATGCAGATAACATGTACCGGGCTTTTGATCTGTTAAAACTGGCTCTCGGCCACGGGTTAGGCGGTGCCGCCGATCCCAGCCGCATCACAGCCGCTGTTTTTCTGGCCTTGCGCTCTCACCAGCCTGATGCCGCCGGTCATGGTATTGACTGTTTCCGGCCATTAGTGAAAAATATACCTGTGGCCGGGCTGCCGCCTATTGTCGAGCAGCTTGGTTTAATTGCTGTTATCAGTTTAAAACAAAGGCATAATTTTTTGGCTGCCCGGGCAGTAGAGATCATTTTTACCAGCCTGAGTACAGTTCAAACTGATGAAGTTCGGATTGCGGCCATGCGAGCCTTACGCGTGACCGGGCTTACTGCGATGCGCCGGGGCGACTCCGGCCTTATCCGGGAGATTCAGGCGAAACTGACAGCCTGGCTTGCTGCCGAGCAGCTGGGCAGCGTCATCCAGGAGCAGGTAGGCGGGGTATTGGCAGCCTGGCTGCTTAGGGCAGTAAAAGCAGGTGACGCCGGGATGATCGAACCGTTAACCGATTACATCAGGCAGCTGGCAGACAAAAAAGTGCTGGCAAATGAGACATTGGCAGGTATTGTCGGTGAATGCAGTCATATAGCCGGTATGGACAGCCTCAATCCCTTTAGTCAGGCCGCAGGGGCGATATCTATGCTTAGCCTGGACTTGGCAGTACTGGTGAGGGCCACTGCTACGTGGCGCCAGGCTGTTGACAGTGCCGGGCAAGCTGCCAGACTGGCGCTGGCACAACGTTGCCTGGGCGAGAGTTTTGACATTGTCTATCCACTTCTGGAAGCAGGCCGGCGCCTGTTAACGGCAGAGCTTAATTCGGGGTTGATAGATGATACATTTCGACAGCAGGCTCTCTACATATTAATGAGAGAATGCTTACAGCTGGTGGATTTTGTTTCCCGGCAGAATTTTACCATAACCGCTGCCGATATTATTGACCAGCTTTATCTGAACTGGATTAAGTGCCCGGCCAATGCAGGCCAGCATAAATCGATCAGGAAATTTTGCCAGTTATTATTTTTGTATTATATTCGAATTAAACGCCGTCAAAAACTCCTGACCGCCGAAGGCAGCAGTTTTTATGCTCCCGGCACAATCACATCGGCTAACCGGGAACGACTGACACAGCTTGGATACTTATTTTAAGAAAGCCTGGCTTGTGCCAATTCCCTCAGGACGCCGGCAGAAGCCGCCTAAGCCCTTTAGGGTATAAAATGTTAGTTATAAATTCCGGTAGACTAAAAAAGCAGGCGGACAATAATTGTCCGCCTGTTTCACCTTACAGAATCTATCAAGTTTCAACGCCCGGGTCTAAACGATATGTGCCGGCATCAGGGGTCACAAGTCAGGTATCTGACAGGCGTCTAAGCTTTTTGACGAAAAGTGCGCTGTTTAGGGAATGCCCCTGTAAGAGCCAGACTCAGCAGCGGGATCAGGCGGCCTGCTTTATTGATGAGGGCTGCCGTTCCTGTGCTCAAACCAAGGGTTGCCAGATAAAATGCAATTGTTACCGGTGCCGTCAACTGGATACCGGTTTGGGTTAATTCGAGAATCAGGTAATACATGACCAACGGATGGACAAGATAAACAAGATAGGAATACTTGCCCAGACATCCCAGGCCGTTTGCCACTGCCGCCGGCAAGGGTTTACTGAAGGCGGTGAACAAGAACAGGGTTGCGCCAAGTGTATACAGGACACCGACCGGGCTTAACTGGTGGGAGGTGTTTACGGCCTGTTCCAGGCTGTAGTGGTTGTTGTAAACCAGGTAATAGTAAAAAAACAGCATGCCTGTTAAAGTTGCGGCAAAGAAAGCAGTAATCCGGCCTTTGTTCCGATCAAGAGCGGCCAGAAACTGCGGATACAGCTCAGCGCAAACGGCGCCAAGAACGAAAATGAATAGGTAATGCAGGATTAAGAAACTCATGCGGTGCTGGACTGCAAGATTAAGATAGTGGTTGGCAAAGTTTGCGGTGAGTATATAACTGGAATAATAATTAAAAAGGATCTGGGCTGTGAGCAGGCTGACCAAGCCGGTTACCGGTGCTTTAAGAAGCCAGCGCACTAACTGTCGCCAACAGGGCATTAAGGCATAAAACCAAATAAGTATAACCAGAAAATATAATTGGTAAGAAGCCAGGCCAAAGGCCAGGTATTTATATATAAGCGGGCTGTGCCAAAGGCTGATATCGCCGCTGATCCAGGTATAATGCAGCATATAGAGGAAAGACCAGGCCAGGTATGGCAGCAGGACCGCCTTGAAGCGCCGGCGGAGGAAGGCCGGATAGCTGAACCCGGCTTGCAGCGGTTGGCTGATAAATAAGCCGAAAGCAGAAACAAAGAAAAATATAGGCACACTGAACCGGGTGAATATTTCCAGTAACGCAAACAAATGGGGATTGACAGCCGGGTTAGCCAGTGAATAAGCGCCGGTGTGAATGCCTAATACGCCTAACATGGATATGCCGCGAATATAATCGAGAGCAAGTATGTGCTGCTTTTCCATAGTGTTCAGCTGCTCCTTAGCGTTGGTTTTACCAGTATTGATCAGATCATAGAATACCATTTAATTATAGGCTGTAACTGCGGTAACTGCAATAAACATTTGTGAAAAGGAGATGGCAACAAATGACTGAAAAACTACAAGAGGGGCAGTCTGCCCCGGATTTTACCCTGCCGGCCACCGGCGGCAAGCCGGTTACTTTGAGCCAATATCAGGGTAAAAAGGTAGTGCTGTATTTTTATTCTAAAGATAATACCGCCGGCTGCACCGACGAGGCCCGCGGCTTTCGTGAATTATCGGCAGATATTACCGCTGCCGGGGCTGTCATTCTGGGAATAAGCGGAGATACGGTGGCGGTGCATGAGAAGTTTAGTGCCAAACATGAGCTCCCGTTCCTCCTGCTAAGTGATGCTGACAGGCTGGTCAGTCAGTTATACGGCGTGTTTAAAGAGAAAAATATGTATGGCAAAAAAGTGATGGGGATTGAGCGTTCAACATTCATTATCAATGAGCAGGGCGTTATAAGCCGGATTTTTCGTAAAGTCAAGGTCTCCGGCCACGCACCGGCAGTGCTGGCGGCTTTAAGCCAGTGAAATGACGCTCTAGTTTCCACCGCAAGAAAGTGCGGGCCTGCGCGAATTTTTTCTTTATCGGCAGGAGATTGGATACTGCTGTGTAATTATGTATATTAATAAATTAAGGGAGTGACAATCCATGAAGACAATCGGTCTCATTAACGGCAAGCTTATAGACTTAAATGAAAATATTGTACCAATGGAAGATAGAGGCCATCAGTTTGGTGATGGCGTGTATGAAGTAACCAGGGTATATAATGGACGTTGCTTTGCGTTGAAATTACATATCGACAGATTGTATCGTTCACTGCGTGAACTGACAATTCCGGCTGTGTACACCTATGAAGAACTGGCCGAGTTTCATGATTTGTTAATTAAAGAAAGCGGCATTGCCGATGGGGCAATCTATTTGCAAATAACCCGCGGCTTTTCACCACGGGCCCATGGCTTTCCTGAGAACGTGGTGCCTTGCCTGACAATGTCGATTCGGCCTGTCAGCGCCGCCCCTGATAAGAATAAGCTGGAAGGTGCGAAAGGCCTGTTAATACCTGACGAGAGATGGTTAAGATGCGATATTAAATCGCTCAATCTCCTGGGAAATGTCATGGGCAAGCAAAAGGCTAAAGAAGCCGGCTGCTTTGAGGGTATTCAGATCCGGGACGGATTTGTCACTGAAGGCACCAGCAGTAATTTCTTTGTCATAAAAGATGGTGTTGCCTGGACCCATCCCCGCAGTAATCTTATCCTGACCGGTGTCACCAGAACACTGATTCTGGAAAAAATAGCGCCTGATCTTGGGGTGCCGGTAATTGAAAAGAAATTTGATGAGGCGTTTGCTAAATCGGCCGCAGAGGCCTTTATCTCAGGGACCAACAGTGAAATCGTGCCGATTGTGGCCTTAAGCGGACAACCGGTCGGTACCGGCAGTATCGGGCCGGTAACCCGCAACATTCAGCAAGCCTACTGGGCGATGATTGACCGGGAGTGTGGACGCAAATAAACAGGGAAGAAAGGTGGAGAAGACTATGAATATGATCGTTACCGAACGGGCGCAGGAATTTATTGCTCAAGAGGGTGGTATTATTACTGTAAAACTGGAGCAACGTCTAATTCCAAGTTGTTGTAATACTCCTTCGATAGCGCCGCTACCTGCAGTAAAAACAGGTAAGCCAGAAGCAGGCGAAGCTGACGAGTATGCCGCTGTGACAATTGACGGCGCTCAAGTCTATGCCCATACCTCAATCCGGAACTATAACAGTGACAACCCTTTGCGGCTTGATATTGAAACCACACTGTTCGGTAAACGGCTGGTTGTCTATGGTCTGCCTGCTCCTGATAAAAACTGCGGCAGTTGTACTTCTTGCTAAATAGTGTTATACTTGCCGATAATAATAAAAATGCTGACGGTCTAAGGCCGCCAGCATTTTTATTATTATTTCAAATTAGTGGCACAGCTTGAGCAGCCGCCGCCGTCTTCCTGCATTTTTTCCTCCAGGCGGCCATTGTTAAATAAAATCATTTCGGCAATAGCCATAGGCAGCACCTCGGTAAGCAATACTTCCATCGCGTTATGCATAGCCTGCTGCTGGTCTCTGTGGTTTAAGGCGGTGGTTAGTTTGGCTTCAATCGGCTCACGATAGGTGGTGAGCCAGCGTTGGTAATGGGCAAGCAAAGTAGGGCCATCATAATACATAAACGGTCACATCCTTTTTTAATCTGCCAGAATTTATAAATAAATTCTGTGGATATAAGAACGACTGAGTCTTCTGCCGGCGTCCTCCTGAAGGACTTGGCACAAGCCAAGTCTTTTCTTATTTTAAAATTATGGTTGGCGGGTTAAATTTAATGACAGTATTTTAGTCAGGTGCGCCAGCGAATAACACTCAAACATGGCGCAGTACTGAGAAAATAGTGTGATTGCGCTGTGCTGCCCCCAGCGTTCTTTGGGCTGGGTATTAAGCCAGATAATACGTTTGACTTTTTTGTTGATCGCCGACAATTCACCGGCCGTTTCGGCAGGAGCCAGGGTATTGGCGTCACTGATAATGAAAAGCAGGGTGGAAGGGGATAATAACTGCTTATACTGTTCCCTGAGACTGGTCAGGGCAATAGCTAAATTTGTTCCCTGTCCCATTTGGGCGGAGTCGGTTACTATATCGGTGACAACCTGGGCAAAATCATCACTGCGCTTGAAATAGCCGGTGACTTTTTCTAAATCAGTGGCAAAAATGAAGGTTTCAATATTCTTGACAACACTGGCTAAGCCAAACAGCAGAGGCAGGGTGAAACGGACATATTTTGTCATAGAGGCTGACACATCGCAAAGTAGAACGATGTTGGGTTTATGGATTTTTTTTGTCTTGTATTTAAGAGCAATCATTGTGCCGCCATAGCGGGTATTGCGGCGAATAGTCTGTCGGATATCAATCAGTTTGCGGCGGCCGGTCAAACGGAACCGCCGGGAGATGCGGGTAGTCAACCGGTATGCCAGTCGTTTGATCAGGGCTGTGACCTGTGGAATCTCATGGTCGGCAATATCCTGCATGTTTTTATACAGCAAAGGATTACGGCCTGTACCACCAAGGCCGGCAGCCGAATCTACCACATGGTCGAGCTCGTGGTGGCCTAATAACTGGCGGCGGGCGGCAGCCAACTGAGCCAGATCCTCCGGTGACAACTGGCGCTGCCAGAAGGACAATGAGCTTTTGAGCAGATTTTCCACTACCGGCTGAAAAGATTCCTTTACGTTATTGCCAGTCGACGTCTTTTCCAAAAAATCCTGCAGCCGCTTTTTTTCCTGTTCTGGCAAACGTTTATAAACTTCCATGAGTTCGGCCGGCAGATCAAGCGGGCGACCCTGGAAGACCATTTCCTCCTGGGCTTGCTGCGACTGTTCAAGCTCAAGCTGTTGTTTAGAATCCCAGTCTTCCCGTTGCTGCTGTTTGGCCTCAGGGGGCACAAAAAACAGGCTAAAGGCTTGATCAAAGGCAACTTGATCTTCAGAATTCTTAATTAGTGTGCTTTTTAAAGCCGCCCGAAATACATCCCGGTCGAATTGTTCGATAACCGTCAGGCTGTCTACGGCATCAATGGTTTCGGCAATGCTTACCCGTACCCCGAGCTGGCGCAGAATATGAACAAAGCCCACTAAATTATCGGCAAGTGAATTCAATAAGATCAGCCCCCGCAGCTTTTATCAGTATGGCAATGGTTGGGTGAGGACGTGGTACTGGTTGCTTGACTAACCGCATTACACAGCCCTTCGGCCCCTAAATCCTTTTGAAAGGCCAAAAGATCATCGCGGTTTTTAAATAACAGCCCCATTGTCTGTTGAATCAGGGTAGAGTTAAGGTGGTCGGCATGCATAGCAATCAGCGATCTTGTCCAGTCTAGTGTTTCAGCTATTGACGGCTGTTTGGAAAGTATCAGATTGGTACGCAGGTGATTGACAGCTGTTGCAATCTGCAGGGCAAGTTTTTCGGTAGCATCGGGAATTTTAGCACGTATAATATTAATTTCTTTTTCTATTGTCGGATAATCAATATATAGATAGATGCAGCGGCGGCGCAGGCCTTCGGACAGCTCCCGGTCATGGTTGCTTGTCAGTACTACCATGGGGATATGGTTGGCTCTGACGGTACCAAGCTCAGGGATCGAGATTTGAAAATCTGACAAAATTTCAAATAAGAAGGCTTCAAATTCTTCGTCGGTTTTGTCAATTTCATCAATTAATAAAACCGGGCGTTTTTTAGCCCTGATGGCTTTCAGTAAAGGCCGTTCCAGTAAGTATTCGGGTGAGAAAATATCGTTTTCAGAAAGATTTACGCAAGCACTGTCCCTACTCATCTGAATTTTGATCAGTTGGCGCTGATAATTCCATTCATATAACGCTTTGTTCTCATCCAGGCCTTCATAGCATTGCAGGCGAATCAGCTCAGTATTAAACACTTTACTCAATACTTTGGCGATTTCGGTTTTGCCAACACCAGGCGCCCCTTCAACCAAGAGTGGTTTTTCCAGCTTTAAAGCTAAATAGACAGTCGTTAACAGTTCTTTATCACTAATATACCCTTGAGCTTCAAACGCAGCATGTAATTCCGGCATGGTGATAAAAGGATTAGATTGATTGTCCATAACAATTCTCCTATCTCTATTAAAGCTATAGTCTTAATTTTACAGCAAATTAAGACTATTTGACAAGTGAAACGTTTCTCAAAAAAAACAAAAGCTACTCACTAAGAGTAACTTTTGTTTTTTTTGGCACGTACTATATGTATGGCAGGTTACAGGTTGATGCCGATAAATTCGCCGGTTCTAAACGGGGTATCTTCTACTAGCTGACCGGGAAGAATTTCAAAATGTTTAAAGAACTTTTTTGCGCCGATATAGGCACCTTTAGCTGCATAGCGAACAGGGAACGTGTTGGGCTGCAACTGTTCCATCGGCAGTATGCCTAGAGCCTGTTTTTCCGGATCATAACCTAACATGCAGAAATGATTGTTTTCTAAAAGCTGGGTAGCTTTTTTGTTAAAAACAATACGGCCGTTAGGACGTACTTCAATTACAGGTTCATCATTTTTTGGCGCACGCGTGCGATGCGGCTGAAACAGAGTAAAAGAAAAGCTGTTTTCTTCACTCATTGCAAACTCACTCCTTAAAAGTTAATAGATACATTTAAAAGTATGCTCAAACTTGCAAAACTATAAACATGAAATAGGAAAAAAAATAAGTTTATTTTGGGATTATCGTGATTATCAAAGGAAATGCAGGATTTTTTTAAAGTGGGGCATAATCTTATTTAGTAACAGTTTTTTCAGTTGTGACTGTTTACCGGATTATAAAGAATAAGGGGGATTTAAATGAATCAGATGTGGTTTCAAGTTCTGGCAACTATGATTGTAGGCAGCATGATTAAGTATATGTTTCATAATTCTCTGGCCTGGGTAGTTATTGATCTGGCAGTACTTGGTGTTGCTTATTTATTGCTGCGCCGCGATCCTTTCATTGATATGAGACGGTCAATGATCTTTCTTGGTGGTTTAACAGTTGTTAATGTCTTGGTAGACTTAGGAATTATGAGTGGAATGCTGGGGAATTTAGCTTTGCTCGCACTCCTGGGTTATATGATGTTTGGGCGTAATTATAACAACAGACGGCGCCGCTAGAGGAGGTCCGGGGTGTCTGACAATAAGATTGTTACCAGGGCGGCGCTTTTACTGGCGCTTACGCTGATATTCCAGTCGCTGCGATTGTTTATTCCCTTGCCGCCATTTCTGTCCAGTTTTATTATTGGCAGTTTAGTTAATGCCACACTGCTGATTGCTGCCGAAAAGGCCGGGGTGTGGCCGGCGCTGATGATTGCGGCAATAACTCCTGTCGTTGCCTACTTTCAGCAGCTTTTACCGCTGCCGGTATTTATTTTGCCTGTTGCTTGCGGCAATGTGGTTTATATTGGTCTTTTCTTAATAATCTTTAGACGGAGCCGGGTTTTGGCGATTACTTTAGGAACACTGGGCAAAGCCGGGCTCTTATATGGGGCTTTTATCTGGTTGTTTACTGTTATTGCGGTTCCGCCTAAACTTGCTGCCGCCATTATGCTGGCGATGAGCTGGCCGCAGCTAATAACTGGTGCCTTGGGAGGCGTGATAGCAACCGCGGTTGCCAAACGTATTACATAACACTCATACTCCTGAGACAGGCCAGTGCTATGGAGGGGTTAGTATGCATAATCACGGTTTGACGTTGGCTGATATAGTCAATGTAAAAGTATTACAAGAGATTCAGGATAAGTTTTCAGAAGCTACCGGTCTGGCTGCCGTAATTGTTGACAGTGCAGGGCAGCCAGTTACGAATCCCAGTAATTTTACAAGATTATGTAATTTAATTCGTTCCACCCCTGAGGGTTTATCCCGGTGTATAGGTTCTGATGACTGTGGCGGCCGAATGGCTGCCAGGCAATTGTGTCCTTCGGTGTATTGCTGCCATAGCGGGCTTACCGATTTGGGGGCGCCCATTATATTAAACCAGCAGCATCTGGGTGGATTCCTGGCCGGCCAGGTGCTTTTACCGCAGCAAGCGGGGAAGGAAATTGCCGGTGAGGTGTTAAAAAGACTGGCCGACCTGAACCTTGATGAAAGTGAAGTTCTGGAAAGGCTGGCCGAAATCCGGGTAGTCCCGGAAGAGCGAGTGAAGGCTGCAGCCGATTTGCTCTACATCATGACAAACTATATTGTAGAGATTGCCATGGCCAATATCGCCCAAAATCAATTAATGAATGAATTAAAGGCGAAGGCCGATCTGGAAAAGGTTTTGCGGGAAACCGAGCTCAAGGCGTTGTTATCACAGGTCAATCCCCATTTTTTGTTTAATACCTTAAACACAATTGCCCGCCTTGCTCTCCTGGAGGGCGCGCCCCGTACCCAGGAGGTTGTGTATGCGTTGTCAGATCTTTTACGAAATAATTTGCGCAATAGTGATGAGATGGTTACGGTCGGAGAAGAAATTCAGTATATAAAAAACTATCTGCTTATTCAGGAAATGCGTTTTGGCGACCGGATCCAGGCTTCTATTACCATCCCCCTGGAATTGCTGGAGCAAAGAATTCCGTTTATGACCCTGCAGCCGCTGGTGGAGAATGCAATTATTCATGGTCTGGAACCAAAACGTGGTGGCGGGAATATTACTATTTCCGGACAGCGTCGCGACGGCAAGGTAGAGCTCATAGTAACCGACAGTGGTGTTGGTGTAACAAAAAGTCAAATAGAACGTATTTTTACGAATGAGAAAAGAATGGCTGGTAAAGGGCAGACAACCGGCTTGGGGATCACTAATGTCCATAAGCGTATCCAGCATTATTTTGGATCTCAATTCGGAATTGATATAACCAGTGGCCATGAGGGCGGCACAACGGTGAGAATTTGCGTGCCTTTTGGATTTAGCGAAGCGGAGGCTATATGTTAAGACCTGTGCCTGCTTCAGGGGCAGGCACAGGTCTGTTTAACCCAAGGAATGGTGATGTTAAAAGTGGGACAGGAGGAATTGTACATGTTAGAACAGGAGCAAAACAATGTTAATGCCCAAGAGCGGGCAATCGAGAACTTCAAAGCAGGTTTTAATTGTGCCGAGTCTGTCGCCCGGTCATTTCGTGACCTGTTGAATTTGGATGTTTCCGATGAAGCTCTTAAAATGGCTTCCGGCTTTGGCGGCGGCCTGGGTCATGCCGGCTGTATGTGTGGGGCCCTGTCGGGGGCAACCATGGTACTGGGCATGCTCCAGGGCCGGTCCAGCAAAGAGCAAAACCGGGGGCCGGTCTATAGCAGCGCTCAGGAATTTCATAATATATTTTCCGACCAATTTGGCGCAACCTGTTGCCGGGTACTCAATAGCCATGATTTTGGCACTCAGGAACAGCGGCATACCTGCCTTAAAATAACCGGCACCACTGCCGATTTGTTAATGAAATATATCCTTGATAAACAATTAGTCAAAGGGATGTAAGAAAAACCGCTACGTGGTTCTGTGGCTTTGCACTCGTGAGTTGGTGTGGAATACAAGGGCAGCGTCTTACTTTTGTCATCGCCACAAAAGTAAGCAAAAAGTCTAGGCCCAGAGCCTCCAAAAGCTGAAAAGCCGGGTAATATTCCTAAAATCCGCAAACTCGCTATGCTCAAACAGTGCAGGTTTCTTTACGGAATACCACCCGGCTTTTCTCCTATGGAACGCTTTTCCGGCAAAGGCTGCAGGGGTACGGGAGTTACTAGGGTTGCCGGAGTCACCGTCTCCTGGCTCAACGGAGCGTAAACCGATACAAAAAACTTATTAATTCTGGTAGATTAAAAAATCCGGGACAATAGTTTCCCGTTATCGGTCAGCCATTTGCGGCATTCCCGGTATTCCGGCATATAACGGCCAACCTGTTCCCAAAACCTGACCGAATGATTGGGAACTAACAGATGGCACAGTTCGTGAATAATCAGGTAGTCGGCCACTTGGGGCGGGGCCATGATAATTCGCCAGTTATAGTTTATATTGCCCAAACTGGAACAACTGCCCCAGCGTGTTTTTTGGTCTTTGATTGTAATCCGGGCCGGGCTCACGCCGATTATTGCTGCCCAGTGGCTGGTTTTATTGAGAAATAATTCTCCCGCCTGCTGAACGAGCCAGGTTTTTATTATTTGCTCAGTCATGACCTGCCGGTCGGCCTCAGGACCGGCAGGCAGTTTTACTAGTACCTCTGTCGAAGTGAGTACCACTTCTGGCTTGCTGCTGCCTGTGAGAACTGTAAGTACGCGCGGCTCACCCCGGTAGAGTAGCCGGGAGCCTGCTGTCAAATGTAGATTTATGGGATTGGCTGCCAGGGTGGCCAGTTTATGCAGCCGGCCAGTGAGCCAGTTTCTTTTCGCGCTGAGGATGTGCTCAAGCTCGGCCGTGGTTAATTTTCCCGGAGTGATAATCTCCACCATGGTTGATGGCAGTACCCGTATTTGAATATTTTTTCGTCTTTTATCAAGCCGCTGGCTATAGTGAACGTCCTGGCCGTTGAAATTAATTGTTGGCATAACAGAATTCCTTTGCAAGTTATTTTAACATATCAGTCCTTTGGTGAACGATGATATATATTGGCCAATAACTGCTATTATCCTTGCGGCATAATAAAGTTTTCCGCAAAAAAGTTGCTTGACAATAAAAACGGTAAATGGTATCATAACAAATGTCCGAGACAGATTAATAAATGCCCGGGTGGCGGAATGGCAGACGCGGAAGACTCAAAATCTTTTGTTGGTAACAACGTGGGGGTTCAAGTCCCTTCCCGGGCACCATGAAATTACAAGAAATTGATATTGCAAGTTCAGAGATCTAGGTAACATTATGTTATTTAGATTTTTTTATTTGTAGTACAACGGAACATATTTTGACGGATGCGAGCCTATAAAAAAATAAATGTAATTTTTTTACATTTATTCATAAAATTAGCAGGAAAATCATCTCTTAAGCGCGAAGATAATCGCAACAACAAAAACGCAAGGGGTGATTTTTTATGACAGAATTACTCAGTATCAAAGACATATCGCAAGAACTGGGGATTCCGCAGAGCACGCTGCGATATTATCGGGACTTGTTTTTGGACTACCTGCCGGCGCTGGGTGAGGGTAAAAAGAAGCGGTTTTATCCGGAAGCGGTTGAGGTATTTCAGGCTATTGCCAAGTGCATGCATCAAAATAAAAACGCTGATGATATTGCCAATGAGCTGGACAGCCGGTTTACACGCTTTATTGAGATTGATCCAGAACCGCAGGAAAGCAGCGCAACATATTCGTATAATGACGAAAATGGTCAATCTCAGGCCTTATCTACAATAAATCAATTTGACGGTTCTACGATTATGGCTGTTATCGCTTCGCAAAACCAGGCATTGCAGCAAATCGCCGCAACGATCAGTATGGTTAACGGGCAGCAAGAGGAGTTGCAGCATTTAAAGCAGGAAGTATCCAAGCTGGAAGAACGCCTGGAAACAGAACTGACAGATCATTTCCAGTTGATGGACATTCGTTTGCGCCAGATTACAGAGGAGAAAGAGAATAATAAGCCTAAATCATTTTGGCACCGATTATTTAATTGATTGTGACAGTCGCGGGCAAAAGGCAGTGAGTTCAGGGTAATTTACCTGGACCACTGCCTTTTTAGATGGGTAAATACTATTTAAAATGGAAATATTTGTAATTAATAGGATATAAATTACAAATATTGGTAATTTATATCCGGATTATCTTTTTACAGGATAGAGAAAAAATAGTTTCAGGCAATAAAATGCTCTGCAGTGTCGAATTGGGCGGTTCTACAAGGGCAGGCAGAACAAGGGTTAATTCTTGGTGATTGTCCATTTCGACACAAGAGACCTAAAATTCTGTCGGTTTTTTACGAAAAGTAATCGGTCTAATTTAGCAGGAGATACAATATTTTACAAGAATGTTTAACAACACAAAATTAAAAGATGGTCACTGGAGGCGATCGACAATGTCTGCGGCTGAAGCTCTTGAAAACAAAATAGTGTATTTGCACCGGGAAGATGACTATCAAGATTCGTTTGAGACAACGACGGGAATTTTATTTATAGATAATGAATTGCGCTTAAAAAATCTTAACCGCGAGGCTGAAAAAATCTGTGGTATCAACAGGGCCAAAGCGGTTGGACGCAGAGTGGAAGAGGTCTTTAGACATCATGGTGAGAAGTTTCTGAAGGTATTTTATCTCGACGAATATGAGGATCTAAATACGATTAATTTAAAATTAAAGGTTCAGGATCAATATATTTATGCTCATATTGACACGTTGCGACTGCGGGGCGCCGGCGGGGAACCGAATGGCTTGATTGTTATTATTCAGGATTTGTCGGCAGTTAGGGCAGCCATTAAGCAGATTCAGATTACGCAGATGCTCATGTCTCTGGGGGAGTTGGCCGCAGGGGTGGCGCATCATGTGCGTACACCGCTGACAACGATAAGCGGGTATTTGCAGGTTATGCTTGGGCGCCTGGAGGATGACAGATATACCGTTGGCCGTGACGTGCTGGAGATGATGCTGGATGAGGTATCCTGCATCAATAAAGTAGTAAAAGAGCTTGTGATGTTTGCCAAACCACCGGTCAATAAGGAGGTTAATATTGATATTAACCGGACGATCGAAGAGGCCCTGCTGTTAACCTTTAAACAGCTAGGCGGTGAAAAAATAACGATTGACAAGCATCTGGCCGCGAATTTACCGGCCCTTACTGTTGACAGTAATTTAATCAAGCAGGCAGTTGTGAACATTATGCAAAATGCGATTGAGGCTATGCCTAACGAAGGGGTGCTATCGGTAAAATCCTGGATTAATTCCGAACTGAATATGCTGGTGATTGCGATTGGCGACACCGGGTCGGGGGTTGCGCCCGAAATACTGCCAAGGGTATTTGAACCATTTTATACGACAAAACTGGAGCATATGGGGCTGGGACTGCCTGTCGCACACCGGATTATCAGTGAACATGGGGGCTTTATCAACATTAATGCGGTCAGTTCGTCCGGAACCGGTGCCCACATTCATATTTACCTGCCAATTGTTGATGAACGCCACCGGCGGTTGCGCGTGGTGCATCAGCAGGTGCTTAACCTGCAGTAATATAGTGAATTTGCCTGAAAATTTATGCCCAACGGTAATATCTGAGCATCCTATCTTCATATTCTGTTATTGTTACTGAAAATTAATGTGAAGAAGGGATGCTCTCATGTTACAACAGATGCTGGCAGGTTTTTGTGCACCACCCCAACTTATAAATATTCTCAGCCATGTACTAAGAAATAACAAAGGTTTAACCTTTAAAGGACTTATCATAAGCCAGGTTTTTTTACTGTTTTTTTTACTCCTGATCCCGGCAGGTCTGGCTAAGGGAGAACTGGTTTCACCAAGTATTACGGTAAATTTGCCAAGCCGGACAATTGAACTTTTTGCCGGCAATACGTTAGTTAAGGAATACCCTGTAGCTATTGGCAAGCCAGAGACCCCGACACCCTTAGGCAATTACACAATTGTTGACAAAGAAGTTAATCCCGCCTGGTATCCGCCTGACCAAAAAGGCAAGATCGTGCCGTCAGGACCGGAAAATCCGCTCGGCTACAGGTGGCTGGGGATATGGAACAATTATGGCATCCACGGTACCAATGCGCCCTGGTCAATTGGTGCAGTCATATCCAATGGCTGTATTCGCATGTATGAAGAAGATGTGGAAGAACTTTTTGACAAAGTGGGCTATGGAACGCCTGTGCGGATAACTTATGACCGGATAAAAATCAGAACAAATGCCAAGGAACAGATTCTTCTTGCCGTTTATCCGGATGTCTATGGATATGGCTCTGTAACCGTACAGGATATTCGCAATAAACTGACTGTTCATCCCTGGAATGAGTTGATTGCTGATGATTTTTTGCGTAAAGCAGTTACGCAAGCCGACGGCAAGCAGGTGGTTATTGCTGGCCAATTCAAGATTACTGTAAATGGCAATCTTATAAATGAGCCGGGAATAGTCGTGCAAAACATTCAGTATGTGCCTGTGCAGCCATTGGCCGGGGTGCTAAAGCAGAAGATAAACTGGGATGACAAGACCAAAACAGTGCAGTGTGGGCCAAATCGTATACCGGGGGTTCGTAGTGGCAATATGGTCTATGCAGCGGCCGAAAATGTATCAGACCTATTTGGCGGTGAGGTGAACTGGCAGGCAGATAAAAATAAACTTGCCTATCGCACCACGGTGGTTTTTGTAAACAATAACCCTGTGAACATAGAGATAAAGCAGGTGCAGGGTATTTTAGCGCTTTCGGCCCTGGATTTGGCGGCGGCAACAGGGCGCAAGGTGATTTGGAACCAGGAAGACCGTGTACTAATATTAACCGATAAGGGGCAAAATAGTATAGTGCCGGTGGCAATGATCGGGTCTGATCCGTATATTCAGATAACCAATATTAACAAGTATTTTGATGCCTATGTTTATTGGAATGAACAGGACAAAACAATAGAACTGACCTATCCTTAAGCAAGATAAGTAATTGGTGTGCTTAACTCTAAGTTCCGGAGAGAGAGCGATAGCGGGCTCTCTCTTTTTGATATTATTAGATATTTACATAACCCACCTGTTATTAAAAAATAAGAGCAGGGATTTCGCTGTTAATAGCCAATTAAAATAGATTGGACTATACGAATGTAAGGGTGGTGGGCTTATGCCCCAGAAATTAATTATCATTGACGGCAGTAGTCTTGTACATCGGGCGTTTCATGCCCTGCCGCTGCTGCGTACCGCAGGCGGCCTGTATACAAATGCAGTATACGGTTTTACGACTATGCTTGTAAAATTACTGACAGACTACAAACCGGATTTACTGGCGGTTGCTTTTGATAAAGGCCGGGTGACCTTCCGGACAGATACTTATCAGCAATACAAGGCGCAGCGCCAGGCCACGCCGGGCGAATTATCAGAGCAGTTTCCACTGATACGTGAGCTATTAGGGGCGTTTGGCATCGCTACTCTGGAAGAGCAGGGGTTTGAGGCCGATGATATTTTAGGTACACTTGCCGCTAAAGCGGTTAAACAAGGTTGTGAGGTATTAATTGTTACCGGCGACCGGGATGCCTTGCAATTAATCGGCCCAGGCACAACGGTGCTGCTTACCCGAAAAGGAATTTCTGAGATGGAGGTTATGGATTTAGCCGCCCTTAAAGAAAAAT
Organism: Bacillota bacterium; assembly: GCA_023388195.1. Taxonomy (GTDB): domain Bacteria; phylum Bacillota; class Negativicutes; order Sporomusales; family Sporomusaceae; genus Sporomusa. Next base: position 3,939 of record JAEWGR010000064.1, on the reverse strand, counting down.
ACGGGTTAACGCCAGCCCAGTTTATTGATATGAAAGGCTTAATGGGCGATACCTCTGATAATATACCCGGAGTACCCGGTATTGGCGAAAAAACAGCAATGAAACTACTGGCACAATTTGGTTCCATGGAAAACGTGCTGGCTAATGTTGATAGTGTGGCAGGGAAGAAACTACAGGAGAATCTGCGGCAATATGCGGAACAGGCCGTTTTATCCAAACACCTGGCGACCATTGTTTGCGACATGCCGCTGGATTTTTATCCGGAAAGCTTTACGATTAATCCTGACAGAGAAGCAGTAAAAGCGGTATTTGCCAAGTTTGAGTTTAAAAATATGCTGGCCAAGTTTGATGTTTTGTTTGCCGGCACCGTAAATGCGAGTGCCGCGCAAATGGCGGCCGAGACCATCGAACTTGTGGCTCCGGACGTAGCTTCCAGCCGCAGTGACATGGAGGCCCTCCATATGGCTGCCCGGAAACAGGGTGCTTTATGCTGCTACCCATTAACCGCTGCTCATTCGCCTTTAGCCGGTTTAACAGGCCTTGCTATTACCTGTGCCGGTAAAACTGTATATATTCCGGCAGTGGCAGAAGGCTGGAGCACTGTCTTTGACATATTGGCTGACCCTGGCATTACCGTTACTGCCTATGATGCCAAGCAGCTATATAATGCCTGCCGTTTACAAGGAACAGCCCTTAATTGCCCAGTGTCGGATTTGCTGATTGCTGCGTATTTGCTTGATCCTACAGCTTCGGCCTACCCGCTGGTCAGCCTGGCTGAAAAGTATCTGGGCCAGACAATTATTTTACCTGCCGGTGATAAATATTTAACAACTAAACCGGAATTTGCGGTTTGGGCCTGTGGCATTATTGAACAGCTGCGGGATGCCTTTGCCAGTAGTCTGGTCAGTGCCGGTCTGGACAAGTTGTTTATGCAGGTGGAAATGCCGCTTGTAGAAGCGTTGTCCGCCATGGAGATCACCGGTATTAAGGTTGACCGGAAGTATCTGCAAGAGATGGCAATTAGTATAGCCGGTAAGGTTGAACAGCTGCTGGGTGAGATTTATCAATTAGCCGGAGAAGAGTTCAATGTTAACTCTACCAAGCAATTGGGGATTGTTTTGTATGAAAAGCTTAAGCTTCCTATTATTAAAAAGACGAAAACCGGTTATTCTACTGACGCTGAGGTATTGGAAAAATTAGCAGGAGAACATCCCCTGATTGATAAGCTGCTTGAATACCGCCAGCTCACTAAACTTAAATCCACTTATCTTGATGGTTTAGAAACCCTGATTGAGCCTGCGACCAGCAGAATACACACCACTTTCAATCAAACCGTGACCGCTACGGGCAGGCTAAGCAGTTCAGAGCCTAATCTGCAGAATATTCCTATCCGCACCGATATCGGGCGCAGGATCAGAGAGTTATTTGTGCCCGGAGATGGCTATCAGTGCATCATGACAGCAGATTATTCACAAATTGAGCTCCGGATCCTTGCTCACATGGCCGGAGATGCCAGCCTGCTTGAGGCCTTCCGGCACAATCAGGATATTCATACCCGGACGGCGGCCGAGGTCTTTGGCCTGGCTATGGCGGACGTAACCCCCGAGTTACGGGCCAGAGCCAAGGCTGTTAACTTTGGTATTGTTTACGGCATCAGTGATTTTGGTCTGGCCCGGGATATTGGTGTTAGCCGGAAAGAGGCAGGCTCTTATATTGAAAGCTATTTTGCCAAATATCAGGGAGTGAAAAGGTATATAGACGAAGCGGTTGCCGGTGCGCACCGCGATGGCTATGTAACCACGCTTTTTGGTCGGCGGCGGCACTTGCCTGATATTAACAGCAGTAATTTTAATCAGCGGTCCTTTGCCGAACGGACGGCAATGAATACACCTATCCAGGGGGCTGCCGCCGATATCATTAAAATCGCCATGAATCATGTTTATCAGGAACTTAAGGCGGCAGGGCTGAAAAGCAGGCTGCTCTTACAGGTTCACGATGAACTTGTGCTGGAGGTTACTGATGATGAGTATGAGCAGGTTGCACTGTTTGTGAAAAATGCCATGGAGCAGGCGGTGGAGTTGTCAGTACCGCTCCTGGCTGAAGTGAAAACAGGCCGTAACTGGGCTGAAGCTAAATAGAGGAGGCTGGACGATGCCTGAGATGCCTGAGGTGGAAACCATTCGCCGGACACTTACCGGTAAAGTGGAAGGGCGAAAAATTACCTGTATTGAAATCGGTTTGCCACGCCTGGTTAAGTGGCCTACGGCCCCTGAATTTCAGGCAATTATTACCGACCGGACGATTGTCACATTACAACGGCGCGGCAAGTATCTGTTGTTTTATCTGGATAATGACTATGTTATGGTCATTCATCTGCGGATGACAGGGCGTTTATATTATGTGAGTCCAGGTACAGTGTACGACCGATTTACCCATATTAAATTTACTTTTGACAATGGTGATTTATTGTTGTATGCAGATACCCGTACCCTGGGGACGCTTTATTTATTGCCACAGGTGGAATTGTGGCGGATTTCCGGGCTGGCTTCCATGGGACCGGAACCGTTGTCTGCCGAATTTACACTTGATTACCTTATTGCTATGCTGAGCAAACGCAAGGCCACGATTAAGTCTGTATTGCTGAATCAACACCTGATTGGCGGCCTTGGCAATATTTATGTGGATGAGGCGCTGGCGATTGCCGGTATAGATCCGGGGCGTGTTGCCAACAGTCTTAATGGCACGGAAGCAAAATATCTTTACCAGGCAGTAAATCAAGTGATCGCCGATGGCATAGCCCATGGCGGGACAACCTTTCGGGATTATCGCGACGGGGCAGGACAAAGCGGCAGTCATCAGTATCATCTTAATGTGTATGGCCGGACTAATGAACCCTGCCACCGTTGTGGCACTGCCATTTCACGCAAAGAAGTAGCTGGACGGGGGACGCACTATTGCCCTAATTGTCAAAAATAGCTAAGGGGATACGTGTTATGTATTTGATTGGACTTACAGGCGGAATTGCCAGCGGCAAAAGTACGGTCAGTACAATGCTGCAGGAGCTCGGGGCATATATTATTGATGCCGATAAACTTGCCCATGAGATAACCAAACCCAATAAACCGGCCTGGCAGGATATAGTGGCCGCCTTTGGGCCGGCTGTCACCGATGCCAACGGTCAAATTAACCGTAAACGCCTGGGGAAAATTATTTTTGCCGATGAGGCAGCCCGAGCTCAGTTAGATGCTATTACTCACCCCCGGATTGAAGAGGAGGTAGCGGTTGCAATGAATGCTGCCCGGCAGCAGGGTTGTGAAATTGTTATTCTTGACGCACCGCTGTTGATTGAGGTTGGGTGGTATTCCCGGGTGGATGCAGTCTGGGTAGTTTTTGTCGATGAAAAGACCCAGATTGTTAGATTAATGATGCGGGATAACAGCAGTTATGAAGATGCCATGGCCCGGATTGGAGCCCAGCTTTCCTTAAGTGAGAAAATTAACTATGCGGATGTAGTTATTAATAATAGTAAGACGATTGAATGTACAAAAAAGCAGGTATATAAGTTCTGGGGCGAAATTAGTAATAGCATGGACAGTGGTGTAAATAAAACATTTTTTTGCTTGCAGGCACATATGGTTAAAGAGTGATTTTTATTGCGGAGTGATTCTATTGCGTATCTGGACTTGGCTGAAAGTCCTGATAATCGGTCTTTTATTGTTTGCCACAGGAATCTATACTGTGTTCACGAGTGACTGGTTTCAGAAAAAATATGTGTATCCTTTTTTGTATCAGGAAGCTATTTACACCTATTCTCTTCAACATGATCTTAATCCGTTTTTAATTGCCGGTGTAATTAGAACAGAAAGTAAATTCATTACTGAAGCCCGTTCACCCAAAGGGGCCCTGGGGCTCATGCAAATTATGCCTGATACAGGCCGC
>JAEWGR010000017.1 GCA_023388195.1 Bacillota bacterium | reverse complement strand
GCCCTGTACAGTATCTTCAGTAAATATGCGTTGCAGCATTATAGTGCGTTGACTGTGACTGTTTACACCTTTTGGTGCGCTGCCGCAGTCATGGTGCCTATAAGTGAGCTGTGGGCAGTGCAGTCTCTGTTTTTTCAGTGGCCAGTAGTCGCGTACTGTATTGGCTTCAGTCTCTTTTCTACTATTCTTGCCTATTGGTGTTACACAGCGGCATTGTCCCATATAGAAGCAGGCCGGGCTGCTATTGCCGCAACTCTCGAACCAATTGTGGCAACCCTGGTAGGAATCTTGTTTTTTAGCCAGGTTCTGAGTTTCTGGCAGCTGTTTGGCATTATTCTGGTTATTGCGGCAGTGATCTCTGTTCAGTGCAATAATAATGTCCAGGGAGGAGACCCAGGCGGCAACCAACGGCAGTCCCCTCCTTAAATTAACAGGGGCTGTAAGTGGCAGAGAGGGGCATACTTTGGCCTGCAAGAAAGGCCTATTGATTTCTGGAAACTAAAATACTATAATAGTTTATGAGTAGGGGAGAAAATGACATACGCCTATATCGTTAGGGCCCTAAAATAGGGGGAATATAATGGATGACATAAAAAATCTTATTCTTGATAAAGCCAAGGAGCGAATGGAACGTTTTGGTTTTAAGAAGACCACGATGGATGAGATAAGTAAGGACTGCAAGATTTCCAAGAAGACGATTTACGAACACTTTACCGACAAAGAAGATATGTTTAGATGTTTATTATTACGGGAATGCCATAGAACGATAGAACTGCTGTTTTGGCAAATGGGAGATGTGCCTGATCCGCTTGAACGATTAATTCAATTAACCCGCAAGGCCATTTTGCACTTCAACCAGGACAACTTTATCACAAAAATTCTCAAAGACGATGAATTATTTCTGGCATTTATCAACCGCAAATATCATGAAATTATCGACGAAGAGATTATTTCCATCATCGCCGGAATTATCCGCGATGGGAAGCAGCAAGGTAAGTTTCGTGAAGTTGATGAAAAAGTTGTTGCCTATGCCGGGTTTAAGCTGTTTCAAGCTTTCAGCTATGCCCGCACAGGGCCCCTGCGCCAGGAGAAAGATGAGCAGCATTATACGGAGGTACTCATCGATTTTATTGTTAATGCGCTTGTAAAGAAATAGACCAACCGCCAAGGATGTTAAGGGAGGGCCTTCTATGCATAAGTCCATTGCAAACTTTACTATACTATGTATTCTGCTGGTGTCAGTTAGTCTTACCGGTTGTTCAAAAGCCGGGACTGTTAAGGAAGAGACGCCATTTGTCCGCTCACAGATCATTAAGCTGGATACTTCCGGCCAAACCGCCAGCTATGCCGGTGAAGTGCGAGGCCGGTATGAGACGCAGCTTTCTTTTCAGGTCAGTGGCAAGATAATGAAAAGAAACGTCGAGCTTGGCAGTACGGTTAAGCCCGGCGATGTTCTTATGGAAATTGATGCAAAAGATATAGCGCAAACGGTCAACATTAGTTCAGCACAAGTAGCTTCCGCCCAGTCCCAGCTGAGTTTGGCCCAGACGAATCTTGAACGTTATCGTAATTTATATGAGCAGGGCGCGGCCAGCCGTATGCAACTGGATCAGTATCAGAATGCCTATGAGGTTGCCCTGGCCGCTGTTCGTCAGGCAACAGCCCAATATACGCAAGGTGCCAACCAACTGGGCTATAGCACCCTGGTGGCCGACAGTGACGGTGTTATTGCCAATGTTAATGCTGAGGCCGGGCAGATCGTGAGTGCCGGCCAGCCAGTAGTTACTATTGTGAAGAATGGTGAACGTGAGATCGAAATCAATGTGCCGGAAAACCGCATTGATGAGATGCGTAATAGCCAGCAAGTGCAGGTCGGCTTTTGGGCACTGCCTGGTGTTGCCGCCGAGGGGAAGGTCAGAGAGATTTCGCCGGTGGCTGACAAAGTGACCCGAACGTATAAGGTCAGAATTAGTTTGCTTACCCCGCCTGACAACATCAATCTGGGGATGACCGCTAATGTAACGGTGGCCGGTCCTACTGGCCAGCAGGCTGTGTATATTCCCCTTGCCGCCGTGTATCAGACTGGTGATACCCCCAATGTATGGATTATTAAAGACGGTATGGTAAGCCTACGCCCAATAAAGGCTGGAGCATTTGGTGACGGCAAGATTCAAGTTCTGGAAGGGCTGCAGGATGGGGATCTAATAGTTACCGCCGGTGTCCAGAAACTGCGGGAAGGCCAAAAGGTGCGTTATGAGTAAGTTAAATCTGACAGAATGGGCACTTAAGCATAAGCAGCTTGTGTATTTTTTTGTCTTTCTGGTTTTTGTGGCAGGCATATTTTCCTATCAGAAACTGGGCAGAATGGAGGATCCGGACTTTGTCATCCGCCAGATGATTGTGTCGGTTTCCTGGCCCGGGGCCAATGCCCGTGAGATAGAAGAGCAGGTAACAGATAAAATTGAGAAAAAGTTGCAGGATACTCCTGGCTTGGATTATTTAAGGAGCTATTCGCGGCCAGGGCAAGCCGTAATCTATGTAATATTAAAAGATTCGGTAAATGAGAAGGATGTGCGGCCCACCTGGCTTGAAGTGCGCAATATGGTTAATGATATCAAAGGCACATTGCCTCAAGGTGTAGTCGGACCCGCATTCAATGACCGGTTTGATGACGTGTTCGGCAGTATTTATGCCCTCACATCGACAGAATACAGTTATGAGGATATGCGGGAAAAGGCCGAGCAGATTCGCAGGACACTCCTGGGCGTAAGTAATGTCAAAAAAGTGGAGCTCATCGGTGTTCAACCGGAAAAGATTTATATCGAGATGGAAAGCAGTAAACTAGCCGGACTGGGGATAGACCCCAACCAGATTATTGCGGCCGTAAAAGCACAAAGTGCAATGGCTGCCTCCGGTATGGTGGAGACAGCCTCAGACAATGTCTATCTACGGGTATCTGGGCTGTTCGAAAACATTGATGGTTTGCGCAACATGCCGATTAGAGTTAGTGAGCGGACCTTTCGGCTAGGTGATATAGCTAAGATTGAGCGTAGTTATGTCGAACCTATGGAGCCTAAAATGTATGTCAACGGGCAGCCGGCAATAGGCATTGCCCTGTCCATGGATAAGGGCGGGAACATTCTTTCCCTGGGAACAGAACTGGAAAAAGCGACGGCGATGATTAAAAAGGATTTGCCGCTCGGCATGGAAATCAGCCAAGTTTCTGATCAGCCCAAAGTTGTTAAGGAATCAATTGATGAATTTATTAAATCCCTCTGGGAAGCTGTCGTAATTGTGCTGGCCGTTAGCTTTCTCAGTCTAGGTGTTCAGTCTGGGATCGTGGTAGCCTTATGTATTCCCCTGGTTATTGCCGGGATCTTTGTGGGTATGGAGATCGGGGGCATAGATTTACACAAAGTATCGCTAGGGGCTCTGATTATGGCTTTGGGCTTGTTGGTGGATGATGCTATCATTGCGATTGAAATGATGACCGTTAAGCTAGAAGAGGGGTGGGGGCGCTTTGAGGCTGCCTGCTACGCTTATAGGGCTACCGCCTTTCCGATGCTTACAGGTACACTGATTACTTGTGCCGGCTTTATACCCATCGGCTTTTCGAAAGGGGCGGCGGCTGAGTTTACGAGCAGTTTATTCCCGGTCATAACAATTGCCCTGTTAATTTCCTGGCTGGTATCTGTTATGGTAACGCCATTGTTGGGGTATAAATTAATCAAGCCCAAACATACCGCAGGGACAGAGCATAATATGTATGACACAAAATTTTACCGGCTGTTCCGGCAGACGCTAACTTGGTGCCTGCAGCAAAAAAAGATGGTGCTTTGTATAACGGCAGTTTGTTTCATTGGCTCAATCTTTTTGTTAAAGTTTGTAAAACAGGAGTTTTTTCCGCCTTCAGTCCGGCCGGAGTTAATTGTGGAGATGACTTTGCCGGAGGGGGCTTCGCTGGCAGCAACCGAGCAGGAAGCAAAGAAATTTGCGGACAGTCTTGCCGGTGATCCGGATATTGAAAGCTACAGTTACTATGTAGGCAAAGGGGCACCCCGTTTTATTCTTACTATGGAGCCCAAACTGCCAACCAACAACTATGCCCAGTTTATTATTGTTGCCAAAGACTTACAGGCCCGTGAGGCTCTGAATACAAAGATCGATACGTTGTTTGACAATAATTTCGCAAATGTGCGGGGGCATGTTAAGCTGATCCAAACCGGCCCTCCTTCAGAATACCCGGTTATGTTGCGTGTTGCCGGCTATGATCATGAGAAGGTACGCGAGATAGCAAAACAGGTCAGTGAGGCGATGGCCGCAAATCCAAATCTTACCAAGATTAATTTTGACTGGAATGAGAAAAGCAAGGTTATGCATTTAGCGGTTGACCAGGACAAGGCAAGAATGCTTGGCCTCAGCAGTCAAGGATTGGCTCAGGATTTACAGAGTCAGTTGTCAGGTGCTGCCATTGCCGAATATTATGAGCAGGATAAGACGGTGGGTATTGTATTTCGCATAGATGCCCAGACCCGGAAAGATTTAGCCAGTATTAAAGATCTGCCAGTACACATCGGCAATGGCAAATTTGTGCCTTTGGAGCAAATCGCCAAAATAAGTTATGCTGCGGAAGAAGGATTAATCTGGCGGCACAACCTGAAGCCAACGATTACGGTGCAAGCAGAGGTAGTACCTGGTGTAACCGGTAATGATGCAACTAAAAAAGTGTATGACAGCCTAAAATCAGTCCGCGAGGCCCTTCCTCCCGGCTATAGTATTGATATTGGCGGTTCGTCCGAAAAAAGCAAAACCTCGATTGACTTTTTACTGAAAACAGTGCCGGTAATGATCGTGGCGATCGTAATCCTGCTAATGCTGCAGCTGCAAAATATCTCGCTCATGATTCTTACCATTTTAACAGCCCCCCTTGGCATCATCGGAGTTAGTCTGGCTATGCTGGTAACAGTCCGGCCGATGGGCTTTGTGGCAGAACTCGGGATTTTAGCTTTGAGTGGGATGATTATCCGCAACTCGGTCATCCTGATTGATCAAATTGAGCAGCATATCAAAGCCGGCGAGACACCCTGGGAGGCGATCATTAACTCAGCCGTGCTGCGGCTTCGCCCCATTATGCTTACCGCGGCGGCGGCAATACTCGGTATGCTGCCACTGGTTCCCAGCACGTTCTGGGGGCCGATGGCAGTGGCTATTGGCGGCGGCTTGCTTGGTGCAACCGTGATGACCCTGCTTGTTCTGCCTACCATGTATGCTGCATGGTTTAAGGTGAACCCGGAAATAAAAGAAAACAAGGGTTAAGTGATAGAATCTAGGCTTGACAATCCTGGCGTAAGTAGTATTCTATAGTCAGACTTATTCTCAGGGCGGGGTGAAAATCCCCACCGGCGGTATCCCAGGCAAACTGGGGAGCCCGCGAGCGCTCCTTATCAAAGGAGGTCAGCAGATCTGGTGAGAGGCCAGAGCCGACGGTATAGTCCGGACGAAAGAGGATGAGACAGTTAGCCAGTTGATTGACCATGCTTATCGCTATCTGTCCCCCAACGCCCTGATTCGGGTGAGTCGACTAAAACTAGGAGGCGACTACTTTGAATCAGCAATTATTAATTAGGTTTGGCAATCCTTTGGAACGGGTGGAACAGGCCCTGCAGGCATTGCGCAAAGGCCAGGGGATTCTGGTAACCGATGATGAACAGCGGGAAAATGAGGGAGATATATTTTTTGCGGCTGAATCATTGACACGACAGCAGATGGCAATGCTTATCCGGGAAGGCAGCGGGATCGTTTGCCTGTGCCTGCCCGAAGAAAAGGTGCAGGCCTTGGCGTTGCCGATGATGGTTGATCATAATTCCAGCCACTTTCAAACGGCATTTACTATTTCCATTGAAGCCGCAAGCGGTGTCACTACCGGGGTTTCAGCGGCTGACCGGGTTACAACCGTACAGGCGGCGATTGCCGAACAGGCCGGTCCTGATCACCTCCGGCGCCCCGGTCACGTATTTCCGCTAAAGGCACGGGCCGGCGGTGTACTGGAACGTCCAGGCCATACGGAGGCTAATGTCGACCTCATGCGTCTGGCTGGCCTAAGGC
>JAEWGR010000007.1 GCA_023388195.1 Bacillota bacterium | reverse complement strand
ATGTAATACAGCCCCTCTAATAAGACGTAAGCAAATTGTTGCAATTCACGATGCGGGATGTTATGCCTTTCCTGAGGGATACTCTTTTGCATTTAGAAACTGGTATAAGTTTATGATTGCAAGTTTAGGATTTATATCACGAAAAATTATTACTGTCTCAGACTTTTCTAAGAAAGAATTAATTCAGTATTGCCATATGAAAGAAGATAAGATAGCGGTTGTATATGAAGGTAAAGAACATATTTTGTCAGTAGAACCCGATCAGTCGATACTACAAAATGCAAAATTGCAAAGTAAGCCGTATGTCCTGGCTGTTAGTAGCCATAGTCCACGTAAAAATTTTAATTCGGTGGTTGAGGCTATTGCATTGTTTGATAAAGAGCTTGATTTCAACTTTGCTATTGCTGGCGGTACCGATGTAAGAGTACTTGGGCGTGACCATAAAAAACTTCCAGCTACTGTTATACAGCTTGGATATGTAACTGATAGTCAGTTAAGGGCTTTATACGAAAATGCCATGTGTTTTATTTACCCATCTTTTTATGAAGGATTTGGTATTCCCCCTTTAGAAGCAATGGCTTGTGGTTGCCCGGTAATTGCCTCTAATGTAACTTCAATTCCTGAAGTTTGTGGAAAAGCAGCTTTATATTGTAATCCGCACGACCCATATGATATTGCTGAAAAAATTGCATTGATTGCGCGAAACCAGCAGTTGCGGGAGGAATTTCGGCAAAAGGGGTATCAGAAGGCCAGGGAGTACAGTTGGGACAAATGTGCCGAGAACATATTAAATCTAGTTATGGAAACTCAAAGATGGGATAGGTAAAGAAATGAAAACAATAGATCAAATCCAACCTGACCACTTACATGTTTTACAAGTTGTTGGAGATCCGGTAGGCGGTATAAGGAAACACGTACACACGATTATTAATGATTTGCACCGCTTTCATTCCTCTTTAGAACTAAGTTATGCATATTCGTCTACTAATACAGATGAAAGATTTAAGTCTGATATAGAGAACTTACGCACTAAGCTTACCGGTGAAGTTCAGTTAACTGTTAAGAAAAAACCACATAGTAGTGATATTAAAAATATCATCTTATTAATGCGTTTTGTGAAGAGAACTAATGTGGATATTGTACATGGGCATGGAGCAAAGGGCGGGCTGTACGCCAGAGTTCTGTCAATTCTGTGTGGCGTTAAATCCATATACACTCCGCATGGTGGAGTTGTCCATAAAATGTTTAATCCTTTTGCCGATCAACTGTATAGCCTTGTTGAGAAGTCATTACTATCGTATACAGATTATATAGTATTTGAGTCAAGGTATACTGCTTGCAACTATCGGGACAAATGTGGGAGACTTCCAGATAACTGGGAGGTTAACTATAATGGGCTTGAGTATAAGGACATTATTGCTGTAGTTGAAAAGTCCCAAAAATTAGCTATCATGGTATCTAATGTAACAAACATTGGCGTATTTGGCATGCTACGTAAGGAAAAAGGTCAGATATTCGCTCTAAAAGCTGTTCATGAGTTAGTTGAAAGAGGTTTTAAGATAAAACTCCATATATTTGGTAATGGCCCCGATCGTGAATTACTTCAATCTAAGACTAAAGAACTAGGAATTGATAACGAGGTTATCTTCTATCCGGATACGGCCGAGGTTGATTTATTTATGGCAGCAATGGATATTGTTGTTATACCTTCGTTGTTTGATGCTTTCCCATACGTTGCGCTTGAAGCACTTTCTATGGGGAAACACGTAATTGCATCTAACGTCGGCGGTATTCCTGAAATTTTTTCTCATTATAACAATGGCCAGCTTGTACCACCAGGTAATTCAGAGTTGCTCACTGACGCCATTGTAAATTACATGATGTCAGATAAAAATAAAACAATAGAATGTAAAGTTGCTTCAGAATTTACGATTGACAAAATGTTAACTAATCTTGTAAAAGTATACAGTAGCGCTATGAAAGATTCCCAAGCTGCCTCTAAGTGAGGGTGAGTACATTATGTTAATGTAAACAGATTCAATTCTCCCTGAACTTTTCATTAAAAACCGCGTTAACCAGAAAAGATAATACCGCTGTATAACCTGCTAATTCAAATAACTCCTCAAAAACCTCAACTTTATCACCAAACAAATTTAAACTATGGTGTTCGATAGTATCAGCAGTAATCATACCAACTACAACTAGGACAAGATCAAGCATGGGAAAGTTTCCTTGTTTAAACCAAAAGAGTAATTCCTTGTGCAAGCCTTTGGCAAAAAAATAACCAATAGATCCGAGTAATACTACCCCTAGCGCCGGGTAGACGGCAGGTCCAAACCAGAGTGCTTTAAGCGGTGGGATATTCCCTACACTGTCCATATAAAAAGCCCGCCCCCAACTGAGTTCTCTGGCAATGGCCAGCAGCAGAAAAACACCAGATAGGGCGTATAGCTTACGGCGTTGTATTGATAGGCTGGTTTGAAACAGTGCACTAAATGCAATAAGTGCTGCAAAACCTAAAACCACGACCTGCAGGTTTTCCACAGGTCCGTTTTCCTTGCCAAAGCTTGGGGGTAACAACCAACCAAAGCAAATAGTAAATATAATTACTGCCAAGCTGAGAGCAGTTGCTGGGGTCATTCTCCATAAAAACCGTTTTTTAAATTGAAACATTAGATTTCCTCCCGCGTGTCAACTATTGAAATTCTTATTAAATATAATAATATACTACTTGATTTTACAATAGCTTACAAGCTGTTTCGAATGAACTGTTCCTAGAATAGAGATTTTTCTGGGCCGTTTTCTTATTTCGTTAATATGATATAATAAGAAAAATAGACTCTTTTGAATGAACAAGGGGCGAAATAATATGAAGCTTATCATATTGGCCGGTGGTGGCGGTACCCGCTTATTTCCATTATCACGTACCTGCCTGCCTAAACAATTTTTAAAACTCGGCAACTCTGACTCGCTGCTCACACAAACCGTGAACCGGTTTTTGCCGCTAATAAAACCTGCAGACATTGTTGTTGTAACCAATAAAGAATATATGCATCACGTAAAGACCGAATTAGTGGCCTGCGGCGCCGGCGCTGCCCATATCGTGTTAGAGCCTGTGGCCCGGAACACGGCTCCGGCTATTGCTTTAGCGGTCCGTTTTTGCCTCGATGAGCTCAATAGCACCGGACAGGAGGTCCTTTTTGTCACACCGGCCGACCATATTATCCATCCTGTTGATATTTTTGCTAAAAACGTCCGCCAGGCAGTGGAACTGGCTGCCCTGGATAAGGTTGTGACCTTTGGGATCAAACCGAATAAGCCGGAAACAGGCTATGGCTATATCCAGGCCGGAGACAGCTGCGGCATAGGTTATGAAGTAATCTCTTTCCGGGAGAAACCGGATAAAGACACTGCTGCTGACTATCTGGCTGCGGGTAACTACTACTGGAATTCAGGGATGTTTGCTTTCACGGCAGGCTGCTTTATGGAAGAGCTCAGGGCCTATGCGCCGGATATTTTTCAACTGGCTTCGGCACCATTGCCGGAGGTCATTGCTAAGTTTGAGGAAATGCCGGGTATCTCTATTGACTATGCGGTAGCTGAAAAGTCAGCGCGGGTGGTGATGGCTCCCCTTACTGCCTATTGGAACGATATTGGCTCCTGGGATGCCATCTATGATGTATTGGAAAAAGATCAGAACGGCAATGCCCTGAATGGTGACTGCCTGCCCATCGACTGTGCCAATACGCTTATGCTGGGGCGTAACCGCTTAATTGCCGGGATCGGCCTGGAGGATGTCCTGGTTGTCGAGACCGATGACGTCATTGTCGTCGCCAAACGGGGTGAGTCCCAGAAGGTTAAGGATGTGGTCACCGAACTCAAAGCCCGAGGACGGCGCGAGGTCGATGAACACACGACCATGTACCGGCCCTGGGGCAGCTATACGGTCCTTGGTGAAGGGCCCGGCTACAAAATGAAAAAGATTGTGGTTACCCCCGGTGAGCAGCTAAGCCTGCAACTCCACTATCATCGAAGTGAACACTGGATTGTCATCGGCGGCACTGCCAAAGTCACCATCGGTGAGCAGGAACAAATGGTTCATGTCAATGAGAGTGTCTATATCCCTGCATCCACCAAACACCGCCTGGTGAATCCGGGCAAGCTGCCGCTGGAGATCATTGAGGTCCAGAATGGCAGTTATCTGGGGGAAGATGATATTGTCCGCTTTGACGACGTGTACGGGCGGACTTAGTCGTGAAAATCCTGTCAGCTTTGACTGGCAGGATTTCTTATGTGCATTACTATCCAGCAACGAATCTATATGAGACTTTTATTCTGCTGTGCTTAAGTCATGAAACGGATCTAACGATCGGCCTAAGACCAAAATATTCCTGGCAGCATCTGACTGAACAGGAATATTTTTTGCAATGTAGTATATAGTATAGAGTTGGAAAAGAAGAGGAGCGTGGGTGTATGGAAATTAGTCGGAACGCGTTCAAAGCCTATGATATCAGGGGCCGGGTGCCTGATGAACTGAATGAAGAGATGGCCTATCGAATTGGACGGGCCTATGTAGATATTTTTCAGGCCACCAAAGTGGCAGTCGGTCATGATATCAGACTCTCGGGGCCGTCTTTCCGTAATGCCCTGGTGCGAGGACTGACGGAAGCCGGCTGTGATGTTGTCGACATTGGTATGTGTGGGACCGAGCAGATCTATTTTGCCACCTTTCACCTCAAGCTGAGTGGCGGTATCATGATTACCGCCAGCCATAACCCGCAGGACTATAACGGCATGAAGCTGGTCCGGGCCGAATCGCGGCCGATCAGCAGCGACAGCGGGCTGAAAGAGATTGAGGAAGCAGTTGTGACCGGCCAGTTTCCGCCTGTCAGTCAGGATATTGTGCCCGGCCAGGTTACCTATGTAAATATTATGAAGGACTATGTGGCCCATCTCCTGACTTATGTTGAGCGGCCGGTGCTTAAGCCGCTGAAGGTTGTCGTCAATGCCGGCAACGGGGCCGCTGGCGCAGTAATTGATGCTCTGGAGCCATTTTTGCCGTTTGAACTGATCAAAGTCAATCATGAACCGGACGGCAGCTTCCCTAATGGTGTGCCGAATCCCCTTCTAATTGAGAACCGGGAGGCTACTGCCAGGGTGGTGCGGGAACAGGGCGCGGCCATCGGTATTGCCTGGGACGGTGATTTTGACCGTTGCTTCTTGTTTGATGAACAGGGTGATTTTATCGAAGGTTATTACCTTGTCGGCTTCTTGGCTCAGGCCTTCCTGCGGCGCTTCGACGGGGCCAAGATTATCTATGATCCGCGCCTGACATGGAACACGATTGAACTGGTGGAGAAGGCCGGCGGCGTTCCTGTCCTGTCCAAAAGCGGCCATGCCTTCATCAAAGAACGGATGCGCAAAGAAGATGCCGTCTATGGCGGAGAAATGTCGGCCCACCATTATTTTAAAGAATTTTCTTATTGCGACAGCGGCATGATTCCCTGGCTGCTGGTACTGGAGATTATGTGTCGGGAAGGAAAGCCGTTCTCTGAATTGATGCGCGAACGGACAGCCTGTTATCCAGTCAGTGGTGAGATTAATAATACAGTCGCTGATGCCAGGGCCGTCATCGCCAGGATCGAGGCGCAATATGTGCCGGGGGCGCTGAAGGTGGAGCGGGTTGACGGGCTGAGTGTGGAGTATGAGCAATGGCGGTTTAATGTCCGGATGTCCAACACCGAGCCGGTGCTCAGGCTGAATGTCGAGTCCCGGTGCAACCGTGAGCTGATGGCGGCCAAAACCGAGGAATTGCTGGCCCTGATCCGGGCCTAGAGAGGAAGGAAAGTTATGTCTAAATCCCATCCCAAAATACGAAAGGCCATTATTCCGGCGGCCGGCCTTGGTACCCGGTTTTTACCGGCTACCAAGGCCCAGCCCAAGGAAATGTTGCCCATTGTCGATAAACCGGCCATCCAGTTTATTATTGAAGAGGCCATTCAGTCCGGGATCGAAGAGATCCTGATCATTACCGGCCGCAACAAGCGGGCCATAGAAGACCATTTTGACCGGGCCTTCGAGCTGGAGATGACTCTCAAGGCCCAGGGTAAATATGACCTGCTGGGGCTGGTTGAAGAGTTGTCGGAGGTAACAATCCATTATGTGCGGCAAAAGGAAGCTAAGGGGCTGGGGCACGCTGTACTGTGTGCCAAACAGTTTGTAGGCAATGAGCCCTTTGCTGTTCTCCTGGGAGATGACATCATCGACGCCAATGTCCCCTGCCTGCGGCAGCTGATCGATGCCTATGATGATTACCAGGGGTCGATTCTGGGAGTCCAGGAGGTAGCAAAAGATAAGGTTTCCAGTTACGGGATTGTTAAGCCTGAATTAATTAAGGACAATGTCTGGCGGGCTGTCGACCTGGTCGAGAAGCCGTCAGTGGAGGAGGCCCCCTCCCGGCTGGCCGTGCTGGGACGGTATATTATTGAGCCGGAGATCTTTTATCTGCTGGAAGAGACGCCACCCGGGCGGGGCGGTGAGATCCAGCTGACCGATGCCCTGCGGCGGCTGGCTGCGTTTAAGCCGGTTTATGCCTATAACTTTGAAGGTCGCCGCTATGATGTCGGTGACAAGCAGGGTTATCTGGAGGCTACTGTTGAATATGCCTTGAAACGCCCGGATCTGCGGGACAAATTTCTGCGGTACCTTCTGCGGACTGTCGGTCAGCTGGGGAAGGATGCGGCGGCTGCGGTCAATACTGAAAAATAAGCTGTTTGTCAGGTAGAACTCGTATTTGGAAATAGGAGGAAATGAATGCATGGCTGAATCTAAGACCGTAATTTCATTGCCGTCAGGTTTTACCTTCGATTATACCAATCTATATGGCGACGGCCGGATTACCCAGGCCGATATGGAGAATCTGTCGAGGCGCCTCCGGGATGCTCACCTGGCGGTCGTTAAGATGCGGGCTACCGGTGAGGTGCGCGGCCATCTGTCCAAGGACGGCCAGCCGGAGAAGGTATTGTTTACCCAGCTGCCTTATGTCCGGGACGGCAACCTGAATAACCCGGCATCGATAGCCAGGCTTAAAGCCTTCGGCCAGTCCCTCCGTCATCGGGTGGATGCGGTCATCTCCTTCGGCATTGGCGGCTCCTATCTCGGCAACAAGGTCTTGTTTGATATCCAGTGCGGCGAATTCTGGAACAGCAAGGACCGGGAGGCCCGGCAAGGCTATCCGCAGCTGTATTTCAGTGGCAATAATATTGACCCCCGCCGGACGGCGGAGCTGATTGACCATATTATTTATGAGGCGAAGCACAAGGCCAGCCAGGCCGGAGTTGCCGACAAATCCTACCGGGTAACCCTGATCGTCATCTCCAAATCCGGATCGACACTTGATACGATGTCCACCTTCATGGTCATTTATGACGCCCTGCGACAGGCGGCGCCGGCCATTGCGGTCGAGGTGGCAGTAGTCACCGACCTAGTGGAAGGCCCACAGGTCACACTGCTGCACCGTCTGGCCCAGACCGAAGGCTGGATGATGTTTCCGGTACCGGACGGCGTGGGCGGGCGGTTTAGTATATTTTCCGAGGTTGGCCTGATCACTGCCGCCTGCATCGGCTTTGATATTGACACCTTTTTGGTCGGAGCCCGGTCAATGGATGAGGCTTGCCAGACCGAGGACATCCGGCACAATCCGGCGATGCTCAACGCCGCTCTGAAATACCTGGCCGCAGCAAACTATGGACGGGACATTGAGGTTTTCATGCCCTATGGCGATCACCTGAAGGCAGTGGCTGAGTGGTATATCCAACTCCTGGCCGAATCCTTGGGTAAACGCACCAGCCGGGCCGGTCAGGAAATATACTACGGACGGACACCGGTGGTGGCTGTCGGCACGACCGATATGCATGCCCAGACCCAGTTGCATCAGGACGGTCGACGGGATAAGGTTGTTCAGTTTGTACAGGTTGGCCGGTGGCCTCAGGATGCCGTCATCCCCAATTGTTTTCCAGCAGCCGACAGCCTCGCCGATATTGCAGACCTAAGGCTAAGCCAGGCCCTGGATGCCGCCCGTGAGGCCAATGAAGTGGCGTTAATCAGGGATAACCGCTTTAATGCCAATTTTATCTTACCGCAGCTGAATGCCTTCCACCTGGGAGAACTCCTGTACCTGCTGGCCTTGTCTGTTGCCTATGAGGGGGAACTGGCCGATGTGGATGCCTTTGACCAGCCGGGAGTCGAGGCCTATAAGCGGCTGCTGGGGCCCTTGCTGAAACAAATGAAGACAGCTGAATAACAGGGGACTCAAAAATTCACTCAGGGGAGTGAATTTTTTTCGACAAAAAGCAGAATAATTATCCCTTAAAACAGCAAATATTGTATTATTGTAAAACGTTAATGGAGTTTATGTAAGATTTTGATGTATAAAAAATGTTGTATCAGGTAAGATATTTCATCTACAATTGGAAATAGTATAGCAAATCATTACGACCCACTGCAGGAACGCTGGCTCAGACAGAGAGCAAGCCCGTTATAGGGCTGCTTAATGGATAAGCGGATACCTGAAACTACTCCCAGTGGGTAGTTTTGTATATGCTGTGCGTTACCTCGTTTTTTGAAAGAGGAGATGGCAGAGGATGGCAGGCAAACCCCGTGATTTTACCAGCAGTGCAGACGCAGCCGGGGTTGATACAATGTACCATATTGCCATGGTACTGGCGCAAAATCTGGATCTGCAGGCAACATACCAGAACATCGTTCATCTTGGCTGTGAACTAACCAGGACTCAGCACGGCTTTCTTTATATAGTCAATGATAAACAGGAAAAACTTGAACTTAAATACGGCATAGGCATCTATCAGCAGTATCACGGAGTGGAACGGAAAAAGGAAGAACCGTCGGTTTCCAGCACTGTCTGGAAAACAGGCCGTCCTTTACTTGTTGAGAATATTCAGCAATGGCCGGCGCGGGCCACCGACCGTCTTTACGGCTGGGATCGGGTGCATGCTGTTTTAGGTATCCCGCTGCAGCTGGATTATCGTGTGATGGCTGTGCTTGGTCTGGGGTTTTTACCAGGCAACAGAATACTTGGCGACAGTGAAGCCGATTTGTTGGGCCGGTTTGCCGCTCTGGCGGCAGTAACACTCCATAACGCCAGACTACTTAGTGCTCTTCAGGCGCAATTATGTGAGAAAAAGGATGACTTTCTTAAACCCAAGACGTATGTACCTAATTTCACTGACAGGGAGAAGGCTGTCCTGATGCGAATGGCAGGCGGCATGTCCAACCGGGAGATTGCTCAGGATATGGGCGTTGAGATCTGCACGGTGAAAACCCATGCGCATCACCTATTTGACAAGCTGGAGGTACGCAGCCGGACCCAGGCCCTGATGAAAGCCTGGCAGTTTGGCCTGATCGATAGCCGGTAAGTTTGTTATATATATTGGGAAGTTGTTTATGTCGGTCACCTTTCCAAGGTTATATATTCAGAAAAGTATAAATAAGTAATAAATATCCAACTAAGGGTGGAGGCCTGCCGTTGCCCTTTCCACTTATAATATATAGTAAATGCCTGCTGTGGATATAGCGGCTGTAGCGGAAAACTTTTCGACAATAGGCAGAAAAACAATCTTTCTAAAGTCGAATACTGGTTTTTCGTAACACTTCCTGGATTTTTGTGCGGGATATTGTAGCATAAAAAACGTTGTATAATCGGCGGCAGCTTACTACAATTAAAATTAAGATAAGATAAAGAGGCAATCCATGGCTACGGTATTGCACACGATTGCCGCCAGGATGACAAGGGTGGGATATGCATTGGAAAACACCGACTACCTTGAGTCCCTTAAGCAGCAATTAATGAAACTGGGATATGGTCCTTTTCTGATCAATAAAATAAGCTGTGATCTGATCGGCACGTTCAAGAACAATAAGCTGTCACCTGATCAATACCTTATTCTGACAACAGCACTGGAAGATTACATCGCCCTCATCCAAAAAAGCCGCAAGAATGCTGCCAGCGTGATTCCCTGGTGGAGTGCCTTTGTAAAAAGGATAAAATGCGGGCTGATCCTCTATCAGCAAATACAATGAAGTAAAAATATAGAAAAAATAGAATTTTTATACAAGCCTCCACCTAATGGTTGAGGTTTTTTTATTTGCTATTCTTTATAATAGCAATAGGAATAAAGTCCTATATTTTGTGTCGCTTATGCCACAAATATTGTCAGACAACTGGCGACAGACGACGTTATAACTTATACCTTGCAGAGGGAGGTAATGCGTGAACTTGCAGGACATTTACCAGTCAATTGTTGATATTAGCTGCCGGTTGGCAAATACTTCCCATGGCTTTATTTATATTATTAATCGCAAAGAAGGAGAACTGGAATTAAAATACGGCACCGGTTTTTACCGGCGCTGTCAGGGTACGCGACATAGTAGGGAGGGGCCGGCGCTGGCAGCCACTGTCTGGAAAACAGGATGCCTTCAGTCCATACCGGATATTCAGCAGTGGCCAGGACGGGCCAGGAACTGCACTGACGGCTGGGATGAAGTGCGGGCGGCAGCGGGACTGCCACTCTGTGCAGACTATGGCGTTATTGCTGTTATGGGTGTGGGCTTCCAGGCCGCTGGCCATGTGTTAACAGAAGCAGAAGCTCATATACTGGAATGGTTCGCCCAATTGGCGTCAGTTGCCTTACAGTATAACGACGATGAAAAAAAACGGCCTGCAAAATGGTCATACGGGCTGCCGGCCCTTACCGGGCGGGAAGCAGCGGTACTGAAGCGGATGGCGGCAGGCTTATCTAACCAGGAGATCGCCCGGGAGCTGCAGGTGGAACTGAGTACAGTAAAAACTCATATCAATCATTTGTTCGCAAAACTGGAGGTCCACAGCCGGGCGCAGGCTTTGATTAGGGCCTGGGAACTGGGACTGATCGATAAACGGCCTTATCATTTTTGATTAAATTGCTAAAATGTTTACAATATCTTCAGTAATAGGGATAAATTATAATGCGAATTAAATAAATCCTTGAAGTATGGAGGGAGAGATATGACGGGAAATCGGGATATAAATAATCTCATCAGTCTGTTGAACAGTCTGGGGTATATGCAGTATCAAATCGACAGTATCGTTAAAGAGGCCGTAGGCACGGTAGTCCTGACCAATCTGAATAAAGAAGAGCAAACGGAGCTAGTGGAGGTTTTACAGGAATATGTTAACTTTGCCGTCAAATGCCGACAGTCGTTGAAATGACTGCTTTTATCAAAAAAATCAATAATTTGTATAATTTAAAGGAAGCTCCAAGCTTTATGTGGAGTAAGTCAAATTTCATCAATGCCTTTTTACTACAAGTAAATAGTTAAATGAGTTGCACTTCATGAGTAAGCTGGCAGCCAGAATTCATGTAAAAAGCAGCCTGAAAGCAACTGGAACGCTTTTCTGGTTGCTTTTCATTTTGACACAAAACGTATTATGTACACATTTATGGGAGGATTTAGCGGGTAAACGTCAAATAGTATCAAAATATGTGAGAATCCGACTCAATAAAATTTAACCCCAAAGGAGCCAAGGAGGAGACAATGCGACGACCGGTAACTGTATTAATTCTTTTATCTTTTATCATGATGCTGGCCCTGCCGATCATGGCCCAGGACTATCAGCTAGGCCCTGGTGATGTGCTGGCCATCCAGGTCTGGGGCTTTGAGGAATTGAAAATCGATCAACTCCCGATTAGGCCTGACGGCAAGCTGACAATTCCCCTCGCGGGAGAACTGCAGGCGTCCGGCCTTAGTTCCGGTGACCTGTCGGCGGCAATTACGGCGAAGCTCAGCCAATACCTGAAGGACCCGGTTGTCAGCGTCAATGTGGTCAAGTTCAGGACAACCCGTGTATATGTGCTGGGAGAGGTATTTAAACCGGGTATGTATGAGATTGAAAAACAGCATAATTTGATCGATGCCCTCAGCAGCGCCGGTAGCTATACCAAAGATGCCGCCAAAAAGAAGGTATATGTCATTCGCAGTGAACAACCCAAGGCGCCCATCAAAATAAATCTGCTCAACCTGCTGGAGAAGGGCGACCTATCGCAAAACATTCCCCTGCAGGAAGGTGACATTGTTTATCTGACGAAGAATAACCGGATTGACTTTGCCAAGGATATTCTGCCATGGATTTCAGCTACATATCAGCTCGATAGAATCAATAATGATTAAGTAAGAATAGGCTAGATTACATTTGGAGGTAACGCAGTGGACGAAACCACACTGGACCTAAGAGAGATACTTAAAACTATAAAAAAGAAACGGAAGCTGATCTTGGGGACTTTGCTACTGTTTGTAAGTCTTGCTACAGTTGTCAGTTTCCTTATTCCCCCTACTTACGAGGCTGAAACGTCCATTCGGGTCAAGCAGCCTAAGGGGCTGGCCAACTCGCTTCTGGCTGACCTGCCGACAGGCAACCCAATGGGGACCAAACAACTGATGTCTACTTATGCCGAAATTATTAAGAGCCGGACTGTCGTGCAGGCGGTCATTGACAAGACCCAGGCCGATAAAGAGGAACCGCCTACATACGAAGGTATGTTGAAACGTATTTCGACCCAGCCTGTGAAAGATACGGAGATACTGAATGTCAAGATTCAGGCCGGTTCACCTGAAGAGGCAGAAGAAGTCGCAAATACGCTGATAGATGTATTCCTGAGCAGAATGACTGCCCTTGTTCGGGGCGAGCAATCGACGGTCAAAGAATTTATCGGCCTACGGTTAAAGGAGTCAAAAGCGGAACTGGAACAGGCTGAGGCTGTGTTGCAGAAATATAAGCAGGAGCAGAAGCTGGTTGATCCGTCGCAGGAATCCAAAGCTCTATTAGACAAAGTTGCCAGCATTGATAAACTTGCCGCCGAGAATAAGGTGGCCCAGGCGGCGTCGCAGGCTAAGCTGGCTAGTGTGGAACAGCAACTGGGCAGTCAAAATCAGGGTGTTGTGGCTGACAATGCTCTGATTCAGCAGTATAAGTCCAAGCTGACAGAATTGGAGATTGAGCTCGTAAGCCTGTTATCCAATTATACTAATAAGCACCCGAAAGTGATCGCCATTCAGGCAGCGATTAAAGAAACGAAAGCAATGCTGGCGGCAGAGATTGGTCGGGTCGTTAATGCTGACTCGCCCTCTATCAACCCGATTTACCAGGGTCTGCAACAAACTCAAATCCAGGCCCAGGCCGAAATCGCCGTGGCCAGTGCTCAACAGCAGGCCATCAACCAAATTATCCTTGAGGGCAGCCGGGAGGTAGCCAAACTGCCAGCCAAAGAGCAGGGCCTGATTAAGGTAGCCCGCGATGCTAATGTGGCCCAGGAGATTTATATTATGCTGGCTAAACGCTATGAAGAAGCTCGGATCAGTGAGGTTATGGAGCCGACTGATGTGCAGATTATTGATAAGGCAATAGCACCGGAGGATCCTATAAAGCCCAAGAAGATACTTAATATTTTGATTGCTGTCATTCTGGGGTTGTTTACGGGGACTGGTATTGCCTTCTTTACCGAATATGTCAACAAAACCATTAGAACAGCTGACGATGTCAAACAATATCTGGACTTGCCGGTTATTGGCAGTATCCCTGACTTTGAAAGTGATATGTCACCCCGCAATACCAGTTTGATTACAAGGTTTACGGAATTTTTAAAAACTAAGATTGGCCATAAGGCCTAAGTCTAGGGAGAGGGTGAATTATGGCTCAGAAGCGACAGCTCATTGTCCATGAGGACGCGAAGTCACCGATTGCCGAGGCTTATCGGACGATGAGGACCAATATTCAGTTTGCCAGGGTCGACACAGACTTGCGGGTCATCATGTTTACTAGTGCCGGTCCGGGGGAAGGCAAATCGACGACAACGGCCAACACGGCGGTGGCTATGGCCCAGTCGGGGAAAAAGGTGATTATAGTTGACTGCGACCTTCGTAAGCCGGTGCAGCACAAGATCTTCGGCAAGAGGAACCGAGGGGTAACTAACATTCTGGTTGAAGATCGGCCGGTTGCCGATTTGATTCAGGATACAGGCATTGATAATTTGCAGGTGCTGACCAGCGGTCCAATACCGCCTAATCCGTCAGAACTATTGGGGTCAGCTAAAATGCGGGAAATTATTGAATGTTTGAAAGGGTTGGCTGATATTGTAATTATTGATGCGCCGCCTACAGTGGCCGTCACCGATGCCTGTGTTTTGGCAGCCAGAGTTGATGGCATCCTGTTAGTATTAGGGGCGGGAAATGTCAGGCCGGAGATGGCGCAAAAAGCCAAGGAACTGCTCCTCAAAGCAAATGGTCATATACTGGGAGTTATCCTGAATAAGGTCGAGATTGAAGAGGAACACGCATATTATTACTATTATTATGGGAATGAGAAAAAAGCTAAGTAAGACTGAGGAGTGGTCTTGTGCGACGTAAGATAGTGTCGCTGTGCCTGGTGTTAGTTGATGCGACCATTGTTGCTTTGGTGCCGTTTATTGCTTTATGCCTCAGGTTTGAGGGACTGATGAATAAGCGTTACCTTGAACTTTTTGTTAACTATATACCAGAGATTATTGTTATCAGACTGGTTGTTTTCTATATGTTTGGCCTATATCAGCGGTTATGGCGATATGCTAGTATCCATGAATTGATTGGAATTATTTCGGCAGTCACTATCAGTAGTATTATAATTGGGGTCTATATGAATGTTACTGGGGCTAATATTCCCAGAAGTATTCCAATTATCAGCTGGCTCCTTGTTATTCTTCTTATTGGGGCGAGCAGGCTGTTTATTCGAGTTTATCATTTTATATGCCACAGTCGCCTAGGTCAAGTAACTAACGTGCTAATTGTAGGGGCCGGTGACGCAGGGGCTGTGATTGCTCGAGAGATCAATCAGCGGTATAGTGATACGAAAAAAATAATCGGGTTTATTGATGATGATGTATATAAGCATAACCAGAGGTTGTATGGTGTAAAAATACTGGGGGATTGCCGGGATATTGCCCGTATTACGGTAGAATACCAAGTGAAAGAGATTATTATTGCCATTCCTTCTTTAGGTGGGCCGAAGTTGCGGGATATTGTGAAAGGATGCAAAAAAACTGGCTGTATGGTTAAAGTATTGCCCGGATTATATGACCTAATGAATGGCAAAGTATCGCTTAACCAATTGCGCGATGTTGATTTGGAAGATTTATTGCGTCGTGACCCGGTCAAATTGAATTTACAAGAGGTTGCAGGTTTTCTTACAGGGAAACGGGTTTTAATCACAGGTGCTGGTGGGTCGATTGGGTCAGAGCTTTGCCGGCAGATTGCTAAGCTGAGTCCTAATCAAATGATATTATTAGGCAAAGGTGAAAACAGCATTTATGAAATTCACAGAGAACTGAGAGAAATTTATAGTGAATTCAAAATTGAACCCATTATCGCAGATGTTAAGGACGAGAGTAGAGTCCACTATATCTTTGATCATTTTAGGCCCCAGGTAGTGTTTCATGCAGCTGCTCACAAGCATGTTCCGTTAATGGAAGCTCAACCAGTAGAAGCAGTCCAAAATAATATTTTTGGAACCAAGACGGTTGCTCAAGCGGCAGACAAAGCTGGTACTGAGATTTTTATCATGATTTCAACCGACAAGGCTGTTAATCCCACCAGTGTTATGGGGGCAACGAAACGGGTTGCCGAGCTTGTGATTCAGAATATGAATCAGGTAAGCAATACTAAATATGCTGCTGTGCGATTTGGAAATGTTTTAGGGAGCCGGGGTAGTGTTGTTCCACTTTTTAAGAAACAGATAGCTAAGGGTGGGCCAATTACGATAACACATCCAGATATGAATCGGTATTTTATGACAATTCCAGAAGCTACACAGCTGGTTTTGCAGGCTGGTGCATTGGCAAATGGTGGCGAAGTATTCGTTCTTGATATGGGTAAGCCGGTTAAAATTATAGATATGGCTACCGATTTAATTGAACTTTCGGGATTAAAACTTGGCCGAGATATTGATATTCAATTTACAGGATTAAGGCCTGGTGAGAAACTCTATGAGGAATTACTCACCGCAGAAGAGGGAATCACTTCTACTAAAAATAAGAAAATTTATATAGCGAATCTTAAGATGGTAAATGCTCAACAATTACAAAACGGATTAGAGTGTCTCAAAATCGCATTTGATTCAGAAGAAATTATATCAATATTAGTTAAGATAGTTCCAGCGTATAGTAATGCTAGAGACAAGTACTGTGAAGTTGAAATGAAAAATGCAAAAGGCGATTTAAAAGTCGAACAAAATCAAGCAGAAAATGTATACGCTGTTATAACATCACAATAAAATATATTGGTGAAAGTAATATATACGTATTCTTAGAATTTTAATTTTTACGCCACCAGTCCTTTATATCTAGAATTTTGCATAATGGTGCCTAATTAACATCGTTATTTATTCTCTCAAAGTTGAAATGAGTTCATTCTATATATTTACATTCACATTCTAGGCTCAAAGAGGAAAAAATGAAAAAACTTATTGAATTAGGATTAATGGCCCATGTGGTCAGTTTATTTATCTTTTATAATGAAGAGTCAAGTATATATATTTATATAATTGGTATATTAACTAATTTCCTTTTGCTTTTGGGCATCATGAAATACCAAAAGAAGTTAGCTTTTACACCTGTTGTTGTGTTACATGGAGCATTTACTTGTCTTTGTGTAATATCTATTTTCTATTCTATTGAGCCGGAAGAATCTTTTAAGCGAAGCGTCGTCGTCCTATTTACTTTTATCAATGGAGTATGCTGGACTTCTTACATCGACTCTTTTGATAATATAAAGAAAATATTAAGGTATTTCGTTTACGGAGGCCTTACTCTTCTATTATTTCTTATCTTGACCCAAGATATATCAGAGTTAACGGATAGACAGCGATTTGGAGCAGGATATATTAACGCCAATTACCTTGGCACCATGACAGCTATTTCCTGTTTGTTTTCATCATACCTTTATCTAACAGAGAGGAATTTAAAATGGCGAGTATTCTATTTCGTGTCAGCATTTATACTTTTGGGTGGTCTGGGTCTATCTGGCTCGCGCAACTCTTTTCTCATGTTTATGGTAATAATCGTTTTCGCAGTCAGCAATTACCCTAGTTCATTAAAAAGGAAGCTAAAAGTGGTTATGTCTGTTTTGGCTTTGGTTTTCACCTTGTATTATTTTATTGCTGATTCTAATTCCGTTTTCAGTGAAACGGTTGGCAATCGTATTGATGGTATAATCAATATAATAATGGGTGATGGGGAGATAGATTTATCAGTCAGTGCAAGATTAAACATGATCAGTTTTGGATTATCAATATTCGCTGATTCTATACTTTTGGG
The DNA here is from genome assembly GCA_023388195.1 of Bacillota bacterium. Lineage (GTDB taxonomy): Bacteria > Bacillota > Negativicutes > Sporomusales > Sporomusaceae > Sporomusa. The sequence goes on along the minus strand of JAEWGR010000007.1, from coordinate 38,812 downwards.
ATACGGACTGGATACTTTTGCTTATTTATACCCTGCTAAACATATGTATGCTCATAACAATTACATTGAGTTACTTGTAGACCTTGGTTTTATAGGTTTAGTAGTCCATTATGCACTCCCGATTGTGATTTATGTAAGGCTGAGGAAAAAGCTAATAAATGAACCAAAACGGATAGATATATCAATGTTTTTAAGTCTAATGGCAGGGATTTTTATTCTAGGGATTGGTGCCGTATATTATTATTGGGTTCAAATAATTGATATTTATGTTTTAGCACTAGCGGTGACTAAGCTTTCGCATAATAATTCTAATAGGTATGATGAAGTCACCTTTGACTTAAATAACCAGAAAAGGGGTAGTCACCCATGAATTTTACAATTTTGCACAATCAATCCCTTAAGCCATATAACTCTTTAGGACTTAACGCCATTGCCGATAAAATAGTGTTACCACATAATCAACAAGGGGTTACTGACTTATTTGAAGCTTTCGGGGGAGGGAGGATAATATTACTTGGTAAAGGGACAAATATACTCTTATCCCGCAAACACTATGATTCGTCTTATCTTTTTGTTAGTCTAAAACTGCTAGACAGTCTGGTATGGAGAAACCAAGAAATTATTGCTGAGGCCGGAGTGTCTCTTTCTCTGTTGAGCTGGTTTGCTTTGGAAAATAGTGCTGCTGGCTTCGAGTTCTTAGAGGATATTCCAGGTACGGTCGGTGGCGGAGTTGTCATGAATGCTGGGACTTACAAGGATAATATCGGAGATGTAGTAAAACGAGTGAGGTACTATGATATTAAGCTAGGCACGGAAATTGAACGAAAAGTCGAAAGGCAAGATTTTGATCGCCGTTCATCAATTTTCAATCAAGGTGGACATGTAATTCTAGAATGTGGATTTGTTTATTATAAGGGTAATTATGAAGAGTCCTTAAAAAAAATACTTGCAACAAAAGAGGATAGATACATAAAACAGCCACGTAATTATCCAAATGCAGGTAGTGTATTTAAGCGTCCTCTAGTGAAAGGAAAGGAAATGCTTGTTTGGAAGTTGATAAATGATGCCGGTTTACGTGGGGTGCAACGAAATGGTGCAATGATTTCCGATAAACATTCTGGATTTATTATAAATACAGGCGATTCCACATATGATGATTTGCAATATCTTATAGAACTTTGTCAGGAAAGAGTAAAAAAAAAGTTTGGCATTGAACTAGAGTTGGAATGGAATACTATTTGAGGGGTGAAAATGTGTATAAAATTTATCGTTGTAAAAAAGTTTTAGGTGAAATTTCACTAAGTGGTGCTAAGAATGCATCACTACCAATAATTGTTGCTGCATGCATGTGTTCAGGAGATGTGATATTGCATAATATCCCGCTCAAGCTTAATGACGTTATCATTTTAATTGAGGTTCTTAGGGCTAGTGGTTTTATCATCGAAATAAAAGGAAACTCTACTATCCTATTTAGGAATAGCAAAATTACAAGCATTAATCATTGTGTAAGTGCTGATGCAAACAAAATTCGCTATTCGCTATTGTTGCTATCACTCTTATTAAGTCGTTGTGGTGAGGTACGAGTTCCTTCTCCTGGGGGCTGCAATCTAGGTGACCGTAGGTATGACATTCACTTGGAGTCTCTCGGTAGGATGGGAGCAGACGTCGAAGATACGCAAGGGTATATCACTGCAAAATTAAATGATAAGCTTCATGGAGCGGATCTCACTTTTCATACAGCTACAACTAGCGGAAGCGAAAACGTTATTCTTGCTGCAGCAACAGCAGAGGGCAGGACGGTTGTACGAAATGCTAATACCCGCCCAGAGGTAATTGATTTGATTAAATTCCTCAATTTAATGGGTGCAAAAATCCGCTATAGTACTAGGTATATTGAAGTGGATGGTGTTGCTGAACTCTCTGGGGGAGAGTATACAGTAATGAGTGATTGCCATGAAGGTATTTCCTTTATGGTTTTGGCTGGTATGACTCGTGGCGAAGTGTGTATTAGAGATTTTTGTACTGAGAAGATTGAGGAAGACGTTAGTTTACTTAGGAGTATTGGGATGGATATTTTTGAGTGGGGAGGCAATGTTTATGCAAGTGCCAGGGGGAAGGAGTTAAAACCATTCAGTATGGCCACAGCTCCGTACCCAGGAATAAACTCTGATATGCAACCCTTATTTGCAGCACTCGCCGCAACAATTATAGGCGAGTCTATTGTGACGGATACTCGATTTACTAAACGGTTTCAGTATGTAGATGAATTTAAAAAGCTAGGGATAAACATTGTTAATTACCATAATTGTGCCATAATCAAAGGTGGTCCGGTAAAAGGATGCGAGGTGATTGCAACAGATCTGCGAGCGGGAGCTGCCCTCATAATGTTAGGATGTGCTGCTGAAGACTACACTATAGTGAGAAACACATATCAGGTCGAGCGCGGTTATGAAAACTTTTCTAATAAGCTTAATAGACTTGGTTGCAAGGTTGATCGGGAATGAGTTTCTCCCTGGGGCTATTACTAAAAAATGATTATGCTTTCTCGGTATTTTCGAAAATAGCCATCATTCCTTGTAATGTTTTGGCAACTATTTTTTTGAATCGCTACCTAGGACCTGAGTTGAAAGGTCAGTATGCGTATATTTTGAATATAATTAACCTACTAATTGTAATCCTCAACCTAGGTATCTATCAGGCGTATCCTTTCTTCCGAAGGAGCGGGCTTGAGAATATTACACGAAACTTTATTAATATTTTTGTGCTACAATTTATTACATATATATTATTGGGGTTGCTAATTTCGATTTTTGCTAGAGACATAATTATTACGGTGGTCTCCATTCTTGTTCCTTGTATGGTATTTGCTCAGCAACTAAACTTTATTATAATGGTGGAGAATATCAGGTTATCAAATATTATCAATATAATTCACGCTTTGTTGTTTGCATCTGCATTTTTTTATTTATTTGCATTTACTGCTCCTAACCTACTGTCTGCTTTAGGGGCTAACTATATTAAATGTATTCTAATCACAATTATCCTGCTATTTTTTTTCAGATTCACTCCAATTGTTATGAATAGATCGCTACTAAAAGAAGCACTTGTTTTTGGTTTCTATCCAATGTTAACCGGAATTATGTTAATATTAAATTACCGAATTGGTGTATTTATATTAGGTAATTATGCTTCATATTCTGAGATTGGCTACTTTACCACAGGGCTTCAACTTGCCGAGTTTGCTTGGATTGTGCCGGAGGCTTTTAAGGATGTCTTATTTTCCAGGACGGCTCGTTCTGACGCAATAAAGGAGGTAGTTTTAGCATTGAAATTTAATTTCTGGCTGGCTATCTTAATGGTTGTTTCAATTGTTGTTTGGGGCAAAGACATATTGTATATTCTTTATGGTAAGGAGTTTTTACCTGCATATGGTGTAACCATCGTGATGTTTATTGGAGTAATTAGTATGGTCTATTTCAAATTGATAGGTACACTCTTTCTCGCGAAAGGGGAAAAAAAAGTTTATTTTTATGTGCTTTTCGGTAGTGTAGCATTAAATGTTTTAATGAGTTTTATTATGATACCTATGTTAGGTACCCTCGGTGCTGCAGTTGCTACGGTAATATCTTACACAATAACGGGCATAATTTTTCTTACAATATTTCAACGAAATTATCACATTCCATGGAAAGAATTTTTTGTAATAAACAATAAAGACATTCAGATTATCTATGGAGCTTTAAAAAGAAAAGAATCTTGATAGATTTTTAAATTATCTTGGTACAAGAAAGAGGAAGTAGTCTAGTAATGCCCTGTCTCTGTGCTTGCATATTAAATCGTAAGCCTATTCAGTATTAAGGAGAAATTGGAGAAAATGGCAATGTTTGAGTAGTGTTTACAATGTATATACTTCGACGAGTTTTATTGATGCGAGCGGAAATTAGGCTACTACTTATCAATTAGGAGATAAGTTTGTGGGTGCTTAGGCTAATTGTTTTTTAGTCAGTATTATCTTCCGTTATCAAAATTTTTGGCGGTATAGTAGCTGGCAGTAGTGCATAGTTGGGTCAAATAGCGTTGTAATCAGATATAGAGCTTTGCGAAATCTTCGCTTGGCGCCCCTTTAAAAAAAGATTATATTTGCAAGAAGGAGTTTGGACATGAAAATCTTCTTTAAGGTTATGTCCTTTAGTGGCGGTGCTCCTCTTTCTATGTTGGAGTATATCAAATTATTGAAGCAGGCAGGGAATGAGATATTTGTCTCTGGAAAATATAGTAACTGTGAAGGTAGGTTTATAGAGGAAGGAATAATTCCATTCAATTTGCCACCGTTCGATATTCATCAGCCTATACGAAATTTAAAGGTTTATTGGATGCTTACCAATGAGCTAAAAAAAATAGAACCTGACTTCTTAGTGTTTTGGACTGGTTATGAAAGCATATTTGGGAAGCTTGTCTCTAGATATTTTGGATTACCAGCTCTTTATGTTTATGTTGGTGGGGAAATGGTCAGTTATATGCGTCAAGTGATGCGGGATGAGCATATACTTGTTTTCAGTGAGGAGAATCGATCAGAACTTATTGCACAAGGATATAATTCCTCACGCATAGATGTCGTCACTAACAGGCTCAGTATAAAGCCAGTTGAAACTAAGGATCAATGTCATTTACATCTGAACCAAGGTGAAACATTGAAACTGTTGTTGCCCTCAAGGCTAGATTCTTCAAAAATAGCATCGATTCAACTTACTATTGAAATAGCAGAGAGGTTATATAGAACTTTCGGCAATTTGTTGCAACTGGATATTGCTGGTGATGGAGAATGCTATAATCAGGTTAAACAGATGGCTTCACAGGCTAATTTAAGAGCTGGTGGCGAATTTGTGTATGTGCTTGGTTACGTAAATAATATGAAACCCCTTTTCCTCCAAGCACATATAGTCTTTGGAAAGGGGAGAAGTGTAATTGAGCCGCTAATGATGGGGCGCTTAGGTATAGTAGTTGGTGAAGACCGTAAGATGTCACTTTGTACCAACGATACCATATTAAATTTAGCTAAATTTAATTTTTCAGGCAGAAGTATAACTAATCACTTAGAATATAAGGAACTTGAATCTATCGTGGAAGCTTTGATCGCTGGAACGTATGACTTTACAAAAAATACAGCCACTTCTGCTCAAGTGCAGCTGATGTATGATATCCGTTATGCGGGAAAACATATTGAAACTATAATTGCAAAGCGAATTGAAGAACAAAAGGAATTGAAACAAAAAAAGAAACTACGATTAATAATTGGTGTAGTTGAATATATTCGAGTTTATAGCCTTGCTGTAGTTAGCAAGATTATAAAAATTTTAAGAATTCATGCTTTCAAAAAAAAAGTATAGAATTTTGAGGTTAAATAAACATATGAAAGCTAGTTTGGATGTAATATCATACAAAACTACATTAAGATTAATTAAATCTGACCTCTACCGCTATTGTCAAAATATAAATCTGTGGAGTTTCATAAAAGCTTATTTTATGATACCAGGATTTCAGTATTCAGTTTGGATGCGTATTGTACGATATTATGATGATGTAGGCGTATTACGAAAAATCTTATTTCCACTTGTTTGGTATATTTGGGCGTGTAAGAAGTTGAAATTTGGAATTAATATCCCCTTTCGAGCTGAAGTAGGGTCTGGTTTGTATATAGGACATCATGGTGGAATCATCGTTCATCCCGATTGTATTTTTGGGCGAAACTGCAATATATCACAGGGGGTGACATTAGGGATTGCTGGTAGGGGGCACAAGAGAGGATGTCCTAAGCTTGGTAATCATGTATATATCGGTGCTGGTGCTGTAATCATTGGAAATATCACGGTTGGTAATAATGTTGCTATCGGTGCAAATAGTGTAGTAACAAGAGACGTTCCCGACAATGCTGTTTTAGTTGGTGCTCCAGCTAAGATTGTATCTTATAAAGGGGCAGATGACTTCATTAATAATATTGATTATCCAAAGTATTTTGACCTTTAATTTATTTTAAACGGAGTACAATAATGATAACTGTATTATATATAGTTTCAACTCTAGAGCGATGTGGGCCAACAAATCAATTAAAAGGATTAATCTCGGGTCTTGACCGATCTGTCTTTAAACCTATTATTCTTACTCTATCTCTTGAAAAGCCAAACTCACAATTAAAAGACTTTGAGAAGTTTAATGTCGAAATCAAAACACTCGGGACTTCGCGTTTGCGGTTGCTGCTTTTTGGTGCAAATGCTTTTGAAAAAATGGTTTCGGCAATTCAGCCCGATGTAATACATAGTTGTGGATTACGTCCTGACATATATGTAAGCCGCTATTTATCTGATTATCCTAGAATTTCAACTGTTCGTTGTTTTATCGCTAAAGATTATGTGATGGCGTATGGCGGAATAATCGGCAAATTAGCTGCTCGTAAACATATAGAAGCTCTTAGAAGACTTGAAAAGGTAGTAGGCTGTTCAGATAGTGTGAAAGATTATTTAAAGGATAATCACAATTTGCCAGCGTTCTCAATCAGAAACGGAATAGACAACAATCATTTTTTTCCAATTGATAAAATACAAAAAATTAAACTGCGAAATCAACTTGGAATTCCGGAAAAAGCGTGTGTTTTTATAACTACTGGGCATCTTATGAAGCGTAAAGATCCACTTACTACCATAAAGGCTTTTAATATGGTGTTGGGAAATAGCGAGAATAGATTGATTTTGGTTGGAGATGGAGAACTATTTGAGTCCTGTAGGGAGTTGAGTTGTGAATATGTTATTTTGCCAGGCAAGGTAAATAACGTAGTTGATTGGTTAAGAGCTTCCGATATATATGTATCATCATCACTTGCTGAAGGAATACCTAATTCTGTATTAGAGGCAATGGCAGTCGGTTTACCGGTGGTACTTTCTGATATAAAACCTCACCAAGAAATTTTTCAAGTTTCAGGTAGCATAGGAGATATATTTCATGCTGGTGATGCTAACGACATGGCGCGAGTGCTTAATGAAATGATTAATAGAAATTTGGTTCCTTTCTCTAAAAATGCTGAATCAGCAATTCGTCATATTATGAGTTCAACTATAATGAGCAAGCTCTACCAGCGACTTTATATGGAAGTTACGAATAGCGGTATCAAATAATTAAACAATGATATCATTACGGTATTGTGATTGTGATTGGAGGTTAATTTTGAACAGTAAGCATTCGGTAGTAATGTTAATTTCGTGTTATAAAAATGATACAATAGATAATCTGAGAACAATGTTTCAATCATTGGTTACGCAGACTTTTCAAGATTTTGATATTTTTGTACAGCAGGATGGTCCGTTATCTGATGATGTCGAAAATTATCTGGACACTTTATTACATTCTGGAAAGATTATGTATGTTGGGAAGAGATCCCGGAATATGGGTCTCGCGTTTTCTTTAAACGAGTTAGTGAACCAAGCAATGAAATCAGGCTACAAATATTTAGTAAGAATGGATGCAGATGATATATGTCTACCACAAAGGCTAAAACTGCAATTTGAGTTTATGGAATCACATAAGAATATTGATGTTGTGGGTAGTTGGATGCTTGAGTTTCATGAAGATGCAGGAGTAGAGCAAATCGTGCGATATCCGGAACAACATGAAGAAATTTTTTCTTTTATGAAAAAAAGATGCCCTATGGCACATATGACAGTATTCTTTAGACGTACTTTTTTTGAGAAAGCTGGATTATATCCCACTGATACAATATTAAATGAAGATAGTGCGTTATGGTTTAATGGTTTTAAATCAGGCTGTATATTTCATAATTTGGAAATGCCACTGGTTAAAGTTCGTGTGAATAGTAATTTTTATCAGAGACGATCTGGACTTAAAAAAGCAATTTATGATTTTAAGTTAAAGGCAAAGATTTCAAAGGAATTTTCTTTTGGATTAAAAGGTTATTTTTATGCGTTAGCGTATTCAATTTTACTATTGTTGCCACCCAGATACAAAAAAATGTGTTATACGCATCTTAGAGAATAACTTAAAGAAATTAGCAAAATGTGGGGAGTGAGGATTTGAAAGATTTTTTGCCTTTTGCATTACCCGATATAGGTGAGGATGAAATTAATGAAGTTGTAGATACATTACGATCAGGCTGGATAACGACGGGGAAAAAAACATTAAATTTTGAGAGTGATTTTTCGGAATTCATTGGTGGTAGAAGAGAGTCTGTAGCTGTTAACTCTGCAACTGCCGGTTTGCATCTAGTTTTGGAAGCTATAGGAGTAAATAATGGTGACGAAGTTATAACTACCCCATATACCTTTACCTCGACAGCAGAAGTCGTACGCTATTTAGGAGCCCATCCTGTATTTGTAGACATTGATAGCAATACATTCAATATTGATGCTGCTAAAATTGAACAAGCGATAACACCAAGAACTAAAGCTATTATCCCTGTACATTTTGCTGGATTATCATGCGATATGAACGCAGTATTAAATATTGCCCGAAAATATAACCTTAAAGTTATAGAGGATGCAGCACACGCTCTTCCTTCTGTCTATCAAAACAAAATAATTGGCTCATTAGATAGTGATGCTGCGGTCTATAGTTTTTATGCAACTAAGACTGTTACTACGGGGGAGGGCGGGATGATTCTAACTCGATCCCCTGAAATAGCTATGCGTTGTAGGACAATGCGTCTTCATGGAATCAGCCGGGACGTGTTCGATAGGTACACATCGAACAAAACATCTTGGCACTATGACGTTATAGCACCAGGATATAAATATAATTTAACTGATATTGCATCTTCAATAGGTATTCACCAGCTAAGAAAGGCATGGCAATTTCAACAAAAACGAAGTGATTTGGCTGCTCGCTATAATGAAGCATTTAGAACTTTGCCATTGACACTACCACCAACGCCTCCCCAAGGGGATGTTCATTCTTGGCATCTGTATGTCATTCGGTTAAATGAGGAAGTTACAATCTCCAGAGAAGATTTTATTCAGCACATGGCTAAAAAGGGTATTGGGTGTAGTGTCCATTTTATTCCTTTGCATCTACAACCATACTGGCGCGATGCATATAATTATAAATCTATGGATTTTCCCAATGCGCTACACTCTTATGAATGTGCGGTTAGTCTACCTTTATATACGAAAATGGAAATAGAGGATCAGGATCGTGTTATTTGTGCTGTTAAGGAGATATTGACCTAATGTGATAAAAAGAATATTTGATTTGTTTTTTACTATACCAGGAATAATCATATTGTTACCTTTATTTTGCGTAATATCTTTTTGGATTAAGATTGATTCACCTGGGCCAATTTTTTTTCGCCAGATTAGGGTTGGTTTGTATGGAAAGCAGTTTCATATTTATAAATTTCGTACTATGATCAAAAATGCTGAAGTACAAGGGAGTCAACTAACAGTAGGAGAAGATCAAAGGATTACATTAAGTGGTAAGTATTTACGGAAATACAAGTTAGATGAACTTCCCCAACTTTTAAATGTGCTTTTGGGTGAAATGAGTCTTGTGGGTCCACGTCCTGAGGTTCCCCAATATATGAATAATTATCCTGAAGAAATTAAAAATGTAATTCTTTCAGTGTTACCAGGGATTACGGATTATGCTTCAATTTATTTTAAAGATGAAAATCGATTACTCGGCCAATCCGTCGATCCAGAAAAAACGTACTTAGAAGTAATTATTCCAATCAAACAAACCTATTACTTGCAGTATGTGCGAGAACATTCAACATGGGGCGATTTGTGTTTGATTATAGGAACATTACGATCATTAATTTGGAAAGGCTCTACTAATGTAACGACTCATAAAAACTTTTAAGCAATTATGCTAGTTAGGTTCTGAGAAGGATCAATTGACTTAAATAGTGTGCTATGGCTTCAACTAATAGCAAATATAATTTGATTAAAAAACTATTACTCTCAAAATACTTCTGTTGAAGAAAATTCCAACACAATCTTATTTCTTATGGTGACTGCGGAAAGTAGGGTTTGTATGTATATTTACAAGATATATATTCTAGTTTTGGAGAACAAGTTATAGAAGCTGTTAGGATTTTAAATACTGTGTAAAATGCAAAGGAAGATCTTAAAATGTATAAAATAGCAGTAGTTGGAACCGGCTACGTTGGATTAGTGGCAGGTGTCTGTTTTGCTGAAGTAGGTCACCAAGTGACCTGTATAGATATTGATGAAGACAAAATAAATATCATGAAACGGGGTATCTCACCGATTTATGAGGCTGGCCTTGAAGAATTAATGCAAAAACATTATGATGCTGGTAAGCTGGTCTATACCACCGACTATACTTCGGCTTATAAAGAAGCCGACGCTATCTTTATTGGCGTTGGTACCCCAGAACAGCCCGATGGTTCTGCCAACCTTTCCTATATAGCCACAGTTGCAAGGCAAATAGCTGAAACTATAGAAAAAGATTGCCTCGTAGTTGTAAAATCGACAGTTCCTGTTGGTACAAATGATAAAGTGGAGCAGTTTATCAAAGATTTCCTAGTTAATGATGTAAAGGTTGAAATAGCTTCGAACCCAGAGTTTTTGGCACAAGGCACAGCAGTGCGCGATACCCTCCAGGCGGCAAGAATAATTATCGGCACTGAAAGTAAATGGGCTGAAGAAATGCTTACAAAAATATATGAACCATTTAACTTACCGATTGTCTCGGTTAGCAGAAGGTCTGCCGAAATGATAAAATATGCCTCTAATGATTTTCTTGCCTTAAAAATTTCTTATATGAATGATATTGCCAATCTTTGTGAATTAGTGGGTGCTGATATTCAGGATGTGGCTAGAGGCATGAGTTTTGATGATCGGATAGGCAGCAAATTTTTAAACGCTGGTATCGGGTATGGTGGTTCCTGTTTTCCAAAAGACACCAAAGCGTTAGAGTATCTTGCAAAACAATACGGTTATGAACTAAGAACCGTTAAAGCGGCTATTGACGTAAATACGGAACAAAAGGTAATGCTCTATAAGAAAGCATGTAAAAGATTAATTACATTTAATGGTTTGAAAGTAGCTGTTCTTGGTCTGACATTTAAGCCAGGAACTGATGATTTGCGGGAAGCGCCATCCCTTGAAAATATACCTTTATTGTTGACACAGGGGGCAGATATTTATGCTTATGACCCGGTGGGAGAGGAAAACTTCAGAAACGTATATTCAGAAGGGCAACATGGGAGAGGTAGTATTAAGTATGTTGAGAATGTAGAAGAAGCTTTAGCTGGAGCTAATGTCTGTTTTGTTTTTACTGAATGGGCTGAAATAAAAGCTTTCAAGCCGGAAGAATATAAGCAACTGATGAAAACACCTTTAGTGTATGATGGAAGAAATATATATGGCAGTAGAGAGATGAAAGCGGCAGGAGTCGAATATTACTCTATTGGTAGAAGTTAGTAAATCTACTTATTTCCAAAGGAGAGAACAATCCCAATGACATCAGCTTACAAACCTCTAGATAAAAGAAAAACTTATCTCATAACTGGTACCGCTGGCTTCATCGGTTATTTCTTATCTAAGAAATTATTAGAGCAGGGTTGCCACGTCATCGGTATTGATAATATAAATGATTATTATGACGTTCACCTTAAATATGCTCGGTTAGCGTTGCTCAGTCCTTATGAGAAATTTACCTTTATTAAGGGTGACATATCAAATAAAGATACTATAAATAAGACTTTTGAACAGTATAAGCCCGATATTGCAATTAACTTAGCGGCCCAGGCCGGTGTACGGTATTCAATAGAAAAACCGGAAACATACATTGAAAGTAACGTTATCGGCTTCTTCAATATCCTTGAAGCCTGTCGTCATCATCCTGTAGACCACCTGGTTTACGCCTCGTCTAGCTCTGTCTATGGTGCAAACAAAAAAGTGCCATTTTCTGAATCCGATTTTGTGGACAATCCTGTTTCGCTCTATGCAGCCACTAAAAAGTCCAATGAACTGATGGCCTATACTTATAGTCATCTCTATAATATTCCCGCAACCGGATTACGATTTTTCACAGTGTATGGACCTATGGGAAGGCCGGATATGGCGTATTTCAGTTTCACTCAAAAATATTTTTCGGGAGAACCGATTAAGATATTCAATAACGGTAATTTTGAAAATGATCTTTATCGAGACTTTACTTACATTGATGACATTGTGGAAGGCATTCAGCGACTTCTTTGTAACCCTTCCCTTGGGGGGGATAACACGGTTCCACACCGAGTCTTTAATATAGGAAACAATAACCCTGAAAAGTTGATGGTATTTATTGAAACGCTGGAGCACAGCTTAAGTAAGGCTATAGGTAATGTGGTAGTATTTGATAAGATATTTGAGCCGATCAAGCCTGGTGATGTACCTGCTACCTTTGCATCAACTGATTTATTACAACAAGCTATAGGTTTTAAACCTAAGACAACGATCGCAACTGGACTGCAGCGGTTTGCCGAGTGGTATTGCGGGTATTATAAATGTAACGCTACGGACTGAAAATTCTAATAAAACATGGACAGGGAACTGTATTATAATAATAGGCACATTAATATAAAGATTGTAATGATCACGTCAATTAGAACATTTTAAAATTCACCACCCTTTCAATCGAAATAATGAATATTGTGCAAATTAGTATTCGTAGTGGCAAAGACATCATAGACCAATTGAGCATCGGGGGTTTGGGTATTTCTCTTGGGTCACTTTCCATAAACCCGATAAAGCAGACAGGGCCATTAAGCATAACGTGAAATATTTGGACTATCGGATAGTAGGGGGAGACCCTGAACAAGAAGAGAAAATCTCCAGCTGGCTCTGAAAATAGATGAAACTAATAAAATGGCGTAAGTGCACCCCAGGGGATAAATCCGAATAAGAGCTGGTCATTAAATAATTGTTCTACCCTGCCCAATCAATATTATTCCTTTAAAATCAGTTTTATAATGGAGCCGTCGTAAGTGATAAGGAAATCACAGCAGTATAAACAGAGTAGAATTTGAGATTCAGCGCGGAAATTTTATAATATAGAAATGATCATGCAAAATATAGAATACTCGATTTTTACTTTGCCGGTAAATGATATACTGGTAAAAAAATTGCCAGTATGCCCTTTTACCTGCAAGCTTAGCAAGAGTGATTATAAGGATTTCATCCGAAAGGAATAAGGCGGGGCGCGCTTGCCTGAATAACAAGCAGGAGAGGAATATATCATGACTATCTTAGTAACCGGCGGTACCGGCTATATCGGCAGCCACACCTGTGTGGAACTGCTGCAGGCCGGCTATGATGTAATTATTGTAGATAATCTCAGCAACAGCAAAGCGGCAGTGCTGCAGCGCATTGAAGCGATCACCGGTAAACGGCCTGGGTTTTATCAGGTGGATATCCGTGACCGGGACAACCTGGACAAAGTCTTTAGGGAGAACCGCATCGAGGCGGTTATTCATTTTGCCGGTCTTAAAGCAGTGGGTGAATCGGTGGCCCAGCCTCTTGCCTATTACCACAACAATATTACCGGTACTTTGGTGCTGTGCGAGCTTATGCAGCAATATCAGGTCAAAAAGCTGGTATTCAGTTCATCGGCAACGGTGTATGGCATACCGGAGAAGGTGCCGCTGTGCGAGGACTTTGCCCGCAGTGCTACCAACCCCTATGGGCGCACCAAGCTGATGATTGAGGATATCCTGAGTGATCTCCATGTGGCGGACCAAACCTGGGGCATTAGTTTACTCCGGTATTTTAACCCGATTGGGGCCCATGCGAGCGGAAAAATTGGGGAAGATCCCAATGACATCCCCAATAATCTGATGCCGTATATTACCCAGGTGGCGATTGGCAAACGGGAGCAGCTTAGTATTTTTGGCAATGACTATAATACCCCTGACGGTACCGGTGTCAGGGATTATATTCATGTCGTGGATCTGGCCAAAGGCCATTTAAAGGCCCTGGAGCAGGTTCTGGTCAGTCCCGGTGTAACCGCCTATAACCTGGGGACAGGCGTGGGGTACAGTGTCCTGGACCTGGTTACGGCCTTCCAGAACGCCACCGGGCGGCAAATCCCCTATGTGATTACAGGCCGGCGGGCCGGTGACATTGCCGTATGCTATGCCGATACGGCCAAAGCCAGGGCGGAATTGGGCTGGTCTGCGGAAAAAAATATTGAGGATATGTGCCGGGATTCCTGGCATTGGCAGCTCAACAATCCCCAGGGCTATGGCGACGAGGATAAGTAGCTATGGGAAGGAAAATTATATAAAATGAAAGTATTAAAGTATCTTTGCCGAACCTGCAGCAAATGTATCCAGGTGTGCCCGGTTGATGCGATAAGTTACGAAAATGATAATAAGGCGTACATCGACCGGGATTTATGCACCGAATGCGGAGAATGTCTGCACGTTTGTCCTGAATACGCGATAAGGACAAAATAACCTGGAGATACATAGTAATGAAAATATCGGTATGGTTGTTTCTCTGTGGCTGGATGCTGCTGATTATTTGGTTTTCCGCGCAGCCAGCCATTGAGTCAAAGGGTATGAGTGGCATGGTGGTACAGGTTCTGGTGGATATGCTGACAACCCTGCTGCCTGGTACGCTGAGCGCGAAAGAACAGCACCTGCTGCTGCAGAACCTGCACGGGCTGGTGCGAAAAATGGCCCATGGCTTTAACTATTTTGTCCTGGGCTGCCTGGCCTATCAGGCCTTTCGTTCCCCTAGCCGCAGCCGGAAAAAGACGTGGCTGGTGGCTGCCGCTATGTTTTTTTGCGTCGCTTTCGCTGTCCTGGATGAGCTGCATCAGGTCTATGTGCCGGGTCGCAGCGGTGAGCTGCGGGACGTGGTAATCGACAGCGGGGGTGCACTCACAGGCATCCTTTTTTCTAGGGTTGTGGACGCAGTAAAAGGCTGTAAACCGTAGTTGTCCTTTTACATGCCTCAATGCTATACTGGAAGCAGCGACGGTAGTTGCAAGCAGAATCTAAATGAAATTTGCGAGGAGGTTAAGGAATGAGCGAAGAGCGTTTTAACCGGTTGGAACAAATGATGGCGCAGCTGATTACCATGGTTGGTCACAATAATGCCGTGACCGAGGAACTGCGTCAGGATGTCACTGGGCTTAAAACGGATGTCACTGGTCTTAAGCAGGATGTCGCCGGTCTTCAGCAGGATGTTGCCGTGCTGAAACAGGATATCGTAACCCTGGAGGGCAAGATGGAACAAGGTTTTGCCGATATCGTCCAGATGATCAATGTACTTGGTGATAAGGCGGATAAAATTGAACTGACACAAGCTCATCATGCCGATGTGCTTGATGTGCTGGCAATTCGTACCACCCGGCAGGAAGCGGAGATTTTGGCTTTAAAGCGGGCTATGTAGCCTGGAGCACTGTTAGGCCTGTCATGCCTAAAGCCGGCTACACGCATGTAAACGCAGGTGGTCTGAAACTATCTTTTGAGGGATTTGCACAGACTAAAAAGTGTCGTTATGACACTGAACGTTGAAATTTGGACTGTTTTATTTTAATCATACTTAATCATAGGGGATACGGAGCCAGGAGCCCGGCCAGGGCTTTAGGCTTCATTTTTTGCCACAAACATCCTTTAGACAAGTTTACATAATTTTGATATACTGATAACAAATAAGGACAAATGTCCGTTTGTGAGAGGGTGATGGTATACAGGGTGATGGCATTATGTAGTGGTGATGAGTATTGGTTAACAGTGGGCAATGCCGGCTTTGCCCTGTATTACCAGCCGGTGGCAGAATAATACGTTAAGGAGGCCAGGTATGGGTAATTTTGATTTTGCCGGTCTGATTCAAACAGACCGTGAGAACAGGAAGCATCAGCATTTTTCCGGGACACTGCTGGATTATCTTGCGATCGTAAAGGAAAACCCGAAAGTCGCCATGCTGGCTCATCAGCGTATGCAGGAACTGCTGGCCGCTCCGGGCGTGGAGATTGTTAAAACAGAGGAAAACCCCCGCCTCAAACGGATATACGGTAATGAAACCTTACGCCGTTACAAGTTTTTTGCCAATGACTTCTACGGTATTGATAAAAGCATTATGAAGATTATGCGCTACTTCCATTCGGCAGCTATGAAAGGCGAGGAAGCGCGGCAGGTATTGTATCTGGTAGGGCCGGTGGGAGCCGGCAAGTCATCACTGATGGAGGCGCTGAAAAAAGCGCTGGAGATGAGCCCGCCGGTGTATGTGATTAAAGACTGCCCGATGCGGGAAGAGCCGCTGCACCTCATCCCCAAACACCTGCGGCCTGAATTTGAGAAGGTACTGGGAGTTAAGATTGAGGGTGATCTGTGTCCGGTTTGCCGTTACCGGCTCAAAAACGAGTATAACGGAGCCTTTGAACAGATGCCGGTAGCGGTGTCCGAGTTTTCGGTCCGGTCCCGGAAAGGTGTGGGTGTTGTGCCGCCGGTTGACCCGAATAATCAGGATACCTCGGTCCTGTCCGGCTCTGTTGATATTTCCAAAATGGATATGTACGCCGAGGATGATCCGCGGGTGCTGGCCCTGAACGGAGCCTTCAATGTAGGCAACCGGGGCATTGTAGAGTTTATCGAGGTTTTTAAGAACGATGTGGAGTATCTGCATACGATGATCACGGCAACCCAGGAAAAATCGATCCCTTCTCCCGGCAAGGGCTCTATGATCTATTTTGACGGCATTATTCTTGCCCATTCCAATGAGGCGGAGTGGAACAAATTCAAATCCGACCATACCAATGAGGCCATTCTGGACCGCATTGTCAAGGTGGAGGTTCCTTATTGCCTGGAACTGGACGAGGAGGTTAAGATCTATCGCAAAATGCTCGGCAACAGTGCCTTTGACGCCCACATTGCCCCCCATACCATTGAGGTGGCCTCCATGTTTGCCATTATGACCCGTCTGGCCCCGACCGGCAAAGTGGAACCCCTCACCAAACTCCGCATCTACAACGGGGAAGAGATTGTCGAAAAAGGTTCAACCCGCAAGGTCGATATTATGGAACTGCGGGAAGAGGCGCAGCGGGAAGGCATGAGCGGTATTTCGACCCGCTTTATCATGAAAGCCATTGATACGGCCCTGTCCGAATCAGAGCATAACTGCATCAACCCGCTGGCGGTGCTTGATACCCTGGTTAAGGCGGTCAAGGATATGGTCATTGCCGAGGATGAGAAGAAACGGTATCTGGGTTTGCTGCAGGATACGATTAAAAAAGAGTACAACAAACTGCTGGAGAAAGAGGTGACCAGGGCCTTTATTCATGGCTACCAGGAACAGGCGGAAAGCCTGTTTAACAACTATCTGGATCATTCGGAAGCCTTTGTGAATGCCACCAAACTAAAAGATCCCAATACCGGCGAGGATCTGGAACCGGATGTGGCTTTCCTGCAGTCAATTGAAGAGCAGATTGGCATTACCGGCACGGCCGCCCTGGGGTTCAGGCAGGACGTAACCTCCTATATGTTTTCCCTGCTGCGCAACAAGGGCACGATCGATTACCGGAGCTATGAGCCGCTCAAGGAGGCCATCGAGAAAAAGCTGACTGCCTCGGTTCGCGAGTTGTCGCGGGTTGTAACTAAAGCCCGGGTGCGGGACAAGGAGCAGGACGGCAAGTATGATGCGATGGTGGCGGAGATGAACCGGAACGGCTATTGCGATCATTGCTGCAATGTCATCTTAAAATATGCGGCCAACAACCTCTGGCGGGACTGACGCCGGTAAAATAAACGGAAGGCGGGGATAGCTGTGGCGATTTTTAAAGATGCCGGTGCAGGCGGAACCGACCGTTCCCAGTGGGACCGCAAGCGGCACCGGCAGTTGGTCGAGGATGCCATCAAAAAGAATGTTGGTGGCATCGTCGCCGAGGAAAGCATTATTGGTCAGAGTAAAGACAAAAAAATTAAAATCCCTATTAAAGGAATCCGGGAATACCGGTTTGTCTATGGCAACAATAATGGTGGCACAGGCTCCGGCAGCGGTAACGAGCAGCGGGGCCAGGTCATCGGCAAAACCGGACAGCCCGGCCCTGGCCAGGGCGACGGCCAGGCCGGCAACGAGCCGGGCGAGGATATCTATGAAACCGAGATTACCCTGGACGAACTGGTGCAGTATCTCTTCGAAGACCTGAACCTGCCTGATCTGGAACGAAAGAAGTTTTCCCAGATCGAAACAGAGCGCAATGCTAAACGGTCAGGCTTTCAGCGTAAAGGCATTCCGCCGCGGCTGGCCAAGAAACGTTCGGTTATTGAGAAGCTGAAGCGCCAGCAGACTGCCTTGAGCGGCGGGGCGGGGCTGGCTGCCGACGGGGACAGCCGGGCCGGCCGGGTTCCCTTCCGGGAAGATGACCTGCGCTATTTCCGGGTAAAACCGGATCTTGACCGCCAATCCAACGCGGTGGTTATCTGCATCATGGATACCTCCGGCTCCATGGACCAGACCCGCAAATATCTGGCCCGTAGTTTTTTCTTCTTATTGTATCAGTTTGTCCGCTATAAGTATGAGCAGGTGGAGGTATGTTTTATTGCGCATACCACGGAGGCGAAAGAGGTTAGTGAAAATGATTTTTTTCACCGGGGCGAGTCCGGCGGCACCTATATCAGCAGCGGCTATGCCAAAGCGCTGGCGGTTATTGAACAGCGCTATAACCCGGGCTTGTGGAATATTTATGCCTTCCACTGCTCTGACGGCGACAACTGGCAGGAGGATAACCCCCGGGCTGTGGAACTGGCCAGGCAGCTATGTGCCATTGGTAATCTGTTCGGTTATGTCGAGGTGGGGGTTAAACACTGGATCAGCACTGTCAAACGGGAATTTGACGACAAGGTTCAGGCTGATAACTTTATCGCAGCCAGAATGACCGATAAGGATGATGTCTGGCCTGTATTTAAACAGATTCTGGACAAGGATAGTGCAGGGAGGGAGGACGATGACTGATTATACGCTGGCTGAACTGGCGGCCTGGAATGACCGGATTGAACACCTGGCCGCAGAGTTTGGCCTGGATTGCTACGAGCAGCAGTTTGAGCTGTGCAGCGCCGAAGATATGCTGTGTTATGAAGCCTATACCGGCATGCCGTCCCATTACCCGCACTGGAGTTTCGGCAAAGCCTATGAGCGGCAAAAGACCTTTTATCAGTATAACCTGAGCGGACTGCCGTACGAGATGGTGATCAACTCTGATCCCTGCCTGGCGTATCTGATGCGGGACAACACCCTCCTGCTGCAGATTTTGACAATGGCTCATGTCTATGGGCATAACGATTTCTTTAAGAATAACCGTCTGTTTCAACGGGACACCCGGGCGGAACTGACACTGGAGACCTTCAAGGCTCATGCCGACAGGGTGAGGGCCTATATCCGGGACCCTGGCATCGGCCCGGACAAGGTAGAGCGTATTCTGGACGCGGCCCATGCCTTGCGGTTCCAGGTCAGCCGTACCGGTCTGGCCAAGGCCGATTCCCGTCAGGCGCTGGCCGGAGAGCGGACCGAGACTGTACCGGCGCGGGTGCAGAACGATTTGCTGGCGTTTTTGGCCGCCAAAGGCCGGTTGCAGGACTGGGAACAGGATCTGGTGACCATCGTCCATGAGGAGAGCCTGTATTTCGTGCCGCAGATGGAGACCAAAATCATGAATGAAGGCTGGGCCAGCTACTGGCATTACCGGATTCTGCAGCAGCTGGCACTGCCTCAGGGGCTGCATTTGGAGTTCCTGCAGCGGCACAACCTTGTAATCAGGCCCCATCCACAACAGCTCAATCCCTATTTTGTCGGCTTCAAACTGTTTGAATATCTGGACCGGTCACTGGGGCGGGAGACGATAAAGGAGATTCGTGCCGGTGAGCGGGATCAGTCTTTCCTGCGCCGCTACCTGAATGAAGAGCTGTGCCGGGAGTTGAACCTGTTTGCTTATGCAGTGGAAGGGGATAATATGGTTGTGGCCGAAGTGGCGGATGAGGCCGGCTGGCAGCTGATACGGGATCAATTGGCCAACTCGGTTGGCATGGGCTCAATCCCGGCCATTACCCCGGTGGCTGTCGAAAAAGGAGAGTTGATTCTGGCCCATGATTATGACGGACGGGAACTGGAGCTGGGTTATGCCAAAGAAACACTTAAACAAGTGACAGCCTTGTGGGGGGACGGGGTCAAGCTTCGAACCAGACTGGCGGGGAAAGAGAAGCTAATCTGCTGCAACCGGTTGCAAGAGGTAATCATTGTTTAGGGCGGATAGTCCAATATATTTTAAGCGATAACCCTACCCTGGTTACTAAGGGGTAGGGTTACTCTATTGCGGAGGAAGAAGTAACGCCAGATTTCGGGAAGATGAGGAAATTGTCGATATTTGTATTAAATCTTTGAAAACTTTTAATTGTTATTGTCAGTTTATTTGTATATAATAAATATAGATAAAAGTCAATAGGACTATTGAATCAATATTATTAGGACTATATTATATTAATTGTAAAGTTTAAGGTGGGGGTAGGGGTGACAGAACTGGAACGGATTGAGTTTCTAAAGGAACAGTTGTTAAAACTGGGGTATCGCAACTATCAACTGCAGGATATATACCGCGAGGTATTGGGCCAGTCTAGTTGTCCGCCGGGGGCATTATCACCCGAACAGCGCCGGGACCTGATTGAAACGATGGAGGAATATTGCTCGTTCGCGCAGAAATGCCTGAAGAATAATATAAATAATTAATGAGTGAATCTCCAGGTTATTGCACCTGGAGATTTGTTTTTTACCGGCACGATAATTGACAAAACCAGGGGACAAAGGTACACTGAAAGCAAAGGTTACCCACGTAAAAGGAGACATATTATCAGATGCTGGATATACATTGTCATATTATCCCTGCCATCGACGATGGGGCCAAGGATTTGGACACCGCGCTGAAAATGCTGGCGATTGCGCAGCAGAATGGAACCAAGGCCATTGTTGCGACCCCGCACGTCATTGAGGGCGACCAGCTGCCGGCCTGGGAGCAGATTGTGGACGGGTGCCGGCTGCTGCAGACCGAAGGCCAAAAGCTTGGACTGAATCTGCCTGTTTATCCCGGCGGTGAGGTCGCTATCCATCTGGATATTCTGGAGCTGGTAAAAGAGCCGGGACCGTATTGTCTTAACAGTGGCCGCTACATGCTGGTGGAATTGCCGGCTATTGATATTCCGGGTTTTACGGAAGAATTCTTTTTTTGTTTGCAGGCTCGCGGGATTACGCCGGTGCTGGCGCATCCGGAACGCCATCCGGTGCTGGGGAAAGATCCGGAAATCCTGGTGGAATGGATCAGACGGGGTGTGTTGACACAGGTCAACGGTTCCAGCCTGATGGGGCGGATGGGGGAACGCAGCCGGCAGATGGCTGAGCTGTTACTGGCCCGGGATATGGTGCACTGCATCGGGTCGGATGCCCACAGCGCCAGACACCGTAACCCTGATTTATCAGCAACCCGCGAAAAGTTGACAGGCCTAATCGGGGTGGAAAAAACCCGCCAGATCCTGATCACCAATCCTCAACATGTAATCAACAGCCAGGATGTAGAGATCTTTGAGATAAAATCATTGGTACAGGCCAAGAAACCCGGCATTTTTCAAAAAATATTTGCGAAACTAGGGGTTTATTAAGTATCAGGCTGTAGGTCCTACTATCCAGTAGGGCCTTTGTCTTATCTGTAATAACCGACGAAATGGGTTGCAGGAAAAGCGACAGAGAGCGCGAATATTAGACATATTATCCATCTGGTATATTTAATATTGTAAATAGTAAGCACATGCCCGACAGGGAGGTGAATGTTTTTGCCAATAAAACTTTTAATAGCCGATGATCATGCGCTCCTTAGGCAGGGAATTAAAAATGTGCTGTCGCTGGAACCGGATTTTGACGTAGTGGGAGAGGCTTCGGACGGGGATGAGGCCATTAAGCAGGTTGAGAGCCTTAAGCCAGACATTATTCTGCTTGATGTCAATATGCCGCGTATGAACGGGCTGGAAGTAACCCGGCGGCTTAAGGCTACCAACAAAGTGGTTAAGATCATTATTCTCACGATTCATGATGATGAAAGTTATGTGTTTGAGGTAATCAAGGCCGGGGCGATTGGTTATCTGTTAAAGGATATCGAGCCAGGCATGCTGGTCAATGCTATCCGCACGGTCTTTGCCGGCCAGTCTTTTATTTACCCGACTCTGGCCCGGCGGTTGTTTGGCGAGCTTTCCCGGCAGGAAGAGCAGCGGAATGAGACGGCCCTGGCCCAGCGCCGGAAGGAAGAACGGTTAACCTACCGGGAGATTGAAGTACTGCAGCTGATTGGTCAGGGTATGAGCAATCAGGAGATTGCCCAGAAGCTGTTTCTGAGTGAGAAGACTGTGAAAAATCATCTGACTAATATTTTCCGCAAGATTAATGTTGTTGACCGGACACAGGCCGTACTGTACGCTATCAAGCAAAAGATTGTGGTATTATAATTGACCAATAAAGAGGTGCCCGCATATATTATCCTATCCCAAATGAAGGGGGTAGGATAATTTGTTTTTATCATATTCGGTGAGCATTGTCATTGTATCGCTGGCCCTGTATGGTTTGTGGTATGTATTAAAGGATGTGTGGAATTGGTTTACTGCGTTGGAATTAGTACGGTTGCCTGACGCCAGTTTTATCATTTTGCTTAAAAATATGGAATATGAAGTGGAGGATTTGATGCGGTATCTGGTCAGAGAGCTTGAGGAAGGGGGCCATGGGTTTGATGCGGTTGTGGTGGATTGCGATTCTGATGACTTAACGCCGGTCATTCTGCAGCGTCTGGCCGGGGAAATGCCGGCTCTGACTATTGTTCAATCCCGGAGTTCTCTCAGGCCGGTCTCTGAAGCTATGCCGCTTTGCCGGGGTTCGGTTGTGCATGTGCTTGATCTGACTACCCGGTTGAAAACGGAAGAATTTATCGCGGTGGTAGCTTCCCTGCTGCGGCAGCAGAAAAGTGACCTTGCCGTCCGGAGCCGGATGGAGGGGTAGCTGACTGGACTATAACCGGGGTTTCATACATACTATTTCACTAAAAAGCTCAGCTACCTTGACGGCCAGGCTCAGCAGCGCCGGATCATAACCGGGCAGGGTAGCCTGCAGGGCATCGGCCAGTACCGGCCCGGCCGGGGCTATTGTTGCTGCCAGGCGGGCTAATGTCAGCTGCCGGTTGACGGTGGCCGGTGTCCAGAGCACAGGGATTTCGGTCTTGCCGGACAAGGTGACAGTTGTCTGGTAAGGCTTGTTTTTATTGGCCGTTACGGCAGTAACGGCATGAAAATTGATATAGCCGGTGGTCGTGTCACCGGCCACCCGCGGCTGACGAACTTTGACAGGCACCAGGACAAGTCCGGGGGCCAACGGCAGCGGTTCAAGATTGCGGCGTTCCGTGGTGGCTCTGATTCTGGTTCTGAGGGCACTGAGGTCGATGGCCCGGACCCGGGCCAGACGGTGAAGTACGGCGCGGACACGGGAACTAAGGTTTGTTGCGCTGCCATCGGCGGCAATAATAGTCGTGCTGTCACCGGTAGGCAGATAGCAGGGAATGATGGCGGCGATACGTGTACAGGCGTTCAATAATTCGCTCATGATACGGTACCTCCAACACTGGACAAACATATGTTCTGGATAATTCCATATTACCAAAATTATTCCCTTTTGACAAGAGGAGGCTGGCCGCAGCGGGAGTTTACCGCCGCCCTTGTGCCGGCGGCTATTAATAGGTACAATAGGTATGCAGACAGGAGGCGACATATGAGTTTATTGGAAGTTCACGGCCTGAGTAAGGCTTATGGGATACAAACCATTTTTTCGGAGATTAGTTTTCAGATCAGGCGCGGGGAGAAAGTTGGGCTGATTGGTCCTAACGGTGTTGGCAAGACAACGCTGGTGCGTTGCCTGTTAGGCCTGGAGAGACCTGACAGCGGTCAGGTGGTGATGGCGCCGGGGGAGCGGACAGGCTACGTCGAGCAGGATACCGGCCTGGGGGCGCATACGCTGTATGATGAATTGGTGAGTGCCTACGGCGATGTGCTGGGCTGGCAGGCCGATATGCGCCGGCTGGAAGCGGCTATTGCCGGGGAACAACAGCAGGCCGTCCTTGACAAGCTGATGAAGGAATATGCGCTGACGGTAGAACGGTTTGAACGGGGCGGCGGCTATGAGGTGGATAATGCGGTACGGCGGGTGGCTTTTGGTCTGGGTTTTACGGCTGAGGACCTTGCACGGCAGACCCACGAGTTTTCCGGAGGCCAAAAAACCCG
The DNA here is from genome assembly GCA_023388195.1 of Bacillota bacterium. Lineage (GTDB taxonomy): Bacteria > Bacillota > Negativicutes > Sporomusales > Sporomusaceae > Sporomusa. Next base: position 14,502 of record JAEWGR010000007.1, on the reverse strand, counting down.
GATTTGCCTGGCGCGGGCGTTGATCCGCCAGCCGGACTTTTTGTATTTGGATGAGCCGACAAACCATCTTGACTTGGCGATGGTGGAATGGCTGGAGGAGTTCTTGCAGGGTTATGCCGGGGCGGTGCTGGTAATTTCCCATGACCGGTACTTTCTGGACAACGTGGTGGGCCGGATCTTGGCCATCGAAAATGAAACGATTGCCGACTATACCGGCAACTATAGCGAATACCTGGAGAAAAAAGCGGAGAAGCTGGCTGCCCAGGACAAGGCTTATACCAAGCAGCAAGCCTATATTGCCAAAACAGAGGCCTATATTGACAGGTACCGGGCCGGCATTAAGTCCAAACAGGCCCGCGGCCGGCAGAGCCAGTTATCGCGGCTGGCCCGTCTGAGCCGGCCTGAGGATGTAAGCGGATTTGACTTTTTCACCTTTAATCCCCCGGCTGAGTGTGCCGACCGTGTCGCCGAACTGGGCGAAGTGGTAGCCGGCTATAGCGGCAAGCCGGTGCTGAAGGGGGCGTCGCTGTCGGTGCGGCGCGGCGATGGCGTGGCTCTGGTCGGACCAAACGGGGCCGGGAAAACAACGCTTCTAAAGCTGCTGACCGGGGAACTGGCGCCGGCTGGGGGCAAGGTCAAACTTGGCAGCCGGGTGCGGCTGGGGTATTTTGCCCAGGAGCATGAGACCCTGACCGGGACCAACAGTGTGCTGGCCGAGGTTATGGGCGAGTTTGCGTTCAGTGAGGAACGGGCCCGGCACTACCTGGGAGCCTTTTTATTCCGGGGAGATGAGGTGTACAAGCTGGTGGGGGATCTCTCCGGCGGGGAAAAGGCCCGGCTGGCGCTGTTGAAGCTGATGCTGACCGGGGCTAATTTCCTCATTCTTGATGAACCGACAAATCATCTGGATATCTCGGCCCGGGAGGCTGTAGAAGAGGCGATGATGAACTTCCCCGGTACGTTTTTGACCGTATCCCATGACCGGTATTTTCTGGATAAGGTGGCTAACCGGGTGGTCGAACTGGTGGACGGGCAACTGACCGAATATGCCGGCAATTACAGCTATTACCGCGATAAGAAGGCGGCCCTGGCTAAAGCGGCTGCCCAGGCGGCGAGTCAGGCCGGGATGGCGGAAAAGAAAGCCGGAGGCCGGCAGGAACGCACCGCGCCCGGTACTGCCGGCAAAGGCAGCTGGCGTAAGCCCGAACCTGAACGGCAGGCCCGGAAACTGGAAGAGGAGATCGCGGCTTTGGAACAGGAGGTCGCGGCCCTGGAGGCCAGGCTGAACGACACGGCCAGCCATGCTGACGCGGCGCTCAGCCTGGAACTGGCTGATGCCTATGCGGCCAAGCAAGCCGCACTTGAGGAAAAGTATCTGACTTGGATGGAACTTACCGGCGAATAACGGCCGGTGGGCGCCGGTCAACAGCTGTTTTGCCGGTACCGGCGCCGCTCAGGCAATGACCTGGGCGGTGCCGGCTTTTTTCTTTACCCGGCCTTTGTGTTATGCTGACAGCAAGGGGGTGATTGTGATGGCAGTGGTTAAATCGCCGCAAAGCGGCAAGGTGGTACTCCGGGTTCAGACCGGTGTCAGTGAAAAAGGCAGCCCTGTTTTCAAACTCCGGACCTATGCCAATATCCGCTCAGAAGCGGCTGACAGCGATGTCTATGCGGTGGCGGCCGGGCTGGGCAGCCTGCAGCAGTACACGCTGGTGGATATTGTCCGGCAGGATATCAATACACTGATTAATCAGTAACCCTGTTTTAGGCATGTGAACCCACAACCGGAAGGAGGGACAGTGATGATTAAGACCCTGGAAATGGTATTTCGTACCAGTGCCGGCAAGGAGGTCAGCCTGAGCGTGCCGGAGCCGAAGGCGGATGTGACACTTACGGAGGCGCAGGCGGTGATGGCCGATATCATTGCCCGCAATATCTTCACCATCAAAGGCGCCACGCTGGCCGAGCCGGTGGAAGCCCGGATCCGCAGCCGGGAGACGGTGCCCCTGGTGTAAAACCGGTGAAAACAAACCTTTACTGGTAACAATAGTAACGCCCTGTTACAGTTCACTGTAACAGGGCGTTTGGATGTACATTGCGTTTTTACCGGCTAGCCTCAGCGGATCAGATACAACAAGGTGGCAGCAATGTACGCAGTTGAGGAGAATAGAGCCACATGAAAAACATAGGAAGCTGAACGTGACGGCCGCATGATCGTGCGGTTTTGAAAGTAGTGATAGGTGTACATGTCTTCTTTCACAGTTGTTATGCCTCGCAAAATGTAACTTGATGTAAAAATTTCGTATCTGTTGTTTAAAGTACTCCACTGCCGGTAAAAATCCTGCTCCCTTTATAAAAAAAATGCAGGATTTTGCTGGCTCTACTGCGAATAAATACAGGAACTTATGTTTGGGAGTTAGCAGCGTGGATAACAAACTTGAAGGACTTGTTGAGAATATAACGTTTCAGTCGGCTGACGGCAGTTTTACCGTGTTTCGTCTCAAGCCGGACGGCGATCATGGCACCGTTGCCGTCACCGGCAGTTTTCCGGCCCCGCTGGTGGGCGAGCAGGTGGCTCTGACCGGTGAGTGGGTGGAGCATGCCCGTTATGGCCGGCAGTTTAAAGCCAGCCACTGCCGGCGTGTTGCCCCGACCTCACTGCAGGGGATTGAACGGTTTCTGGCCTCCGGGGCGATTAAGGGCATTGGCCGGGCCATGGCGGCCCGGCTGGTGGCCCATTTTGGCGAGCGGACACTGGAGATTATCGAACTGTATCCGCACCGGCTGGCAGAAGTGGACGGCATTGGCGATAAGAAAGTGGAGCAGATCCGCAAGGCTTATGCCGAACAGACTGAATTGAAAGAGGTTATGCTGTTTTTAGAGATGCATGGGGTCACCGGTGCCTATGGGGCCCGGATTTTTGCCTGTTATGGCGCCAATTCGGTGACCGTGCTGGAAACAGATCCGTACCGGCTGGCCGAAGAGGTCAAGGGAATTGGCTTTCGTACGGCCGACCAGATTGCACTGGCCGTGGGCGTTGACCGGGACCATCCGTCCCGGCTGGCCGCCGGCGTCCAGTTTGCTTTGCTGCAGACCGGACTGGCCGGGCACTGCTGTGTGCCGGAGGCGGTGCTGACAGAAGAAACAGCCCGACTGCTCAATATTGATAAAGCGGACATCGCCGTTATTGTCGGCGAGCAGATCAAGCTCGGCAAACTATATACGGAGGATTTCCATGGAATGACACTGGTTTATCCCCGTTACCTATACCGGGCCGAACAGGCTGTGGCCGGGCGGTTATTGCAGCTGCAGGCCGAGGCCAAGCCGGTTGACGGAATGGATGCAGCCGCATTGATTGATCAATGGGAAGCAGCCGGTAATATGACACTGGCGTCTGCCCAGCGTCAGGCGCTGGCGGCGGCGTTGTCTCATGGCGTGCTGGTATTAACCGGCGGGCCTGGTACCGGGAAAACAACAACGGTGCGGGGGATTCTGGCCCTCTTGGAGCAACAGGGGGGCAAAATTATCCTGGGGGCCCCAACCGGCCGGGCTGCCAAGCGGCTCAGTGAAACAACCGGACGGGAGGCGATGACCATCCACCGTCTGCTGGAGGCCGGGGGCGGCGCCGAGGAGGAACCGATGTTTGCCCGGGATGAGCATAATCCGCTTGACGCGGATGTGGTTATTGTTGATGAAACCTCGATGATGGATATGCTGTTGATGAGCTGCTTTCTGCAGGCTGTGCCTGACGGCTGCCGGGTGGTGCTGGTCGGTGACGTTGACCAGCTGCCGGCAGTAGGACCGGGTTCGGTGCTGAAAGATATTATCCGCTCTGAAGCAATCCCGGTGGTACGGCTGACCGAGGTATTCCGCCAGGCCGGTGAAAGCATGATTGTGCTTAATGCCCACCGGATTAACCGGGGCCGTCTGCCTGAATGCGGCAGTACGGACTTTCAGTTTCGTGAACTGGCCGACAGTGAAGCGGCGGCCCGGGCCGTTGTCGAGCTGTGTCAGACCGAACTGGCCCAGGAAGGCTTTGATATCTGGCGGGAGGTGCAGGTGTTATCGCCCATGCACCGGCAGCCCTGCGGGGTTGAAAATCTCAACAGGCTGCTGCAGGCCGCCTTAAACCCGGAGGCCGAGGGCAAAGAGTTTCTCCAGGGCGTCAATCAGGTGCTGCGTGAAGGGGATAAAGTCATGCAAATCCGCAATAATTATGGCAAAAAGGTATTTAACGGCGATATCGGTTATATTGTGGCCATTGCCGACGGCAAGGTACTGGTACGGTATCCGGAAGATGATGTTGTCTATGATAAAGGCGAACATGATGAATTGATGCTGGCTTACGCCATGAGCGTCCATAAAAGCCAGGGCAGTGAGTATCCGGTTGTCGTGATGCCGTTAACCCCCGGCCATCACATTATGCTGCAGCGCAATCTGCTGTATACGGCAGTGACCCGGGCCAAAGAGCGGGTTATTCTCATCGGCACCCGGGCTGCACTCAATACGGCCGTAATGAGTGACAGGACCCGCCGCCGCTATTCGCTGCTGGCTGAACGCTTACGGGGCGAAAACTTATGTTAAAGGACTGGCTGGACGCCCTGCTGGCGCTTGTTTTTCCCCAGCGCTGTCCGGTTTGCCGGCAGTGGGCCGACAGCCACGGCTGGTGCCAGGCCTGTCTGGGCAGAATGGTCAGGGCTACCCGGGTCGCGGTGTCGCTCCATAACCTGGTGTACCTGGATGGCTGCCAGACGGTGGTTGCCTATGCCGGCCCGGTCCGGCGCCTGATCCGGGATATGAAGTTTCGCCATGTGACCAGGCATGCCGGCCGCTTGAGCCGGCTGCTTGATTATGGTCTGGCGCCTGACAGCTATCGGCGAATTGATGTCGTCGTACCGGTTCCCCTGCACCGGCAGCGGCTCGCAGAGCGCGGTTTCAATCAGACGGTGCTTATCTTTCAACCTTGGGCAGTGCGGCGGCGGCTGTCCTGGCTGGAGGCCCTGGCGCGGACGCGGGCGACGGCGCCGCAATGGGAGCTGACTCTGAAAGAGCGGCGAAAAAACAGTCAGGGCGCGTTTGCCGTAACGTGCCCTGACTTAATTAAAGGTAAGAATATATTGTTGGTTGACGACATCTTTACCAGTGGGATTACCATGAACGAGTGCGCCCGGGTATTGAAACAGGCCGGGGCGGCTGAGGTAAAAGGCCTGGCACTGGCCGGCGGGCCAGGTAATTAGCCTAAGGCATCAATAAACGCCTTGACCACTTCGGGGTCAAATGCCGTTCCGGACAGGCTGAGCAGTTCGCGTACAGCCTCATCTTTGGTTTTTACCCAGTTCTGGGTGCAGGGATTAATGAAACGGTCATAATAGTTGGCAACCGCAATAATGCGGGCACCAAGCGGGATGTTAACCCCTTTGAGGCGTTTGGGATAGCCTGTGCCGTCAAACCGTTCGTGATGATAGCGGATGTAAGGAATCAATTCCTGGCAGGAGGGGATGTTTTCCAGCATATAGCTGCCGGCATTGCAGTGGTTTTTGAATACGCTCATCTCACGGGTTGACAGATAGGGCACCTTCGACAGTACCTGGTTGGGCACGGTGAGCTGGCCGATATCATGTAGCAACGCCGCCAGACGGATTCGCTCGATCTCCTCCCGGGGCAGCCGCATCTTGGCAGCGACACTGACGGAATAGTTGGCGACCTGTTGGCTGTGTAAAAACAGTTTGGAATTTTTTAATTGAATAAGCTGCATAAAATTGCCGATTATACCGTTGATCGCTTCCGTATCACCGGCATAGATTTCAGGATCCTGCATGAGCGTTAGCATATACACGACAAACTGCCTTTCATTGGAAAGCAACACATGGTTTCTGTTTCCATAATATACCTGCCTGTTTTCCATATTATTACATGAAGATGAGATTACCGGTAATAAGAGCTACGAACTTGGCAATCTCATACATAAAACGCTATAAAATAAGCAATATTGTTAATTAGCCAAAAAGCGTAATAATCCTGCCGGTTTATCAAAAAAATGACCAATATTTTTGAAATGAGTCGAAAGGCCTAGTCTAAAAACAGCCTGATCATGTATAATAAAGCTATTGGAAGGTAAAGGGGGCAGCACTGTGGGATTAGATAACTGTCCGGAGTGTGGCAAGGTCTATGTGGAGAACGTCGCCAGGCTTTGCCCGGAATGCTACCGCAAACAGGAAGACGATGCGGAAACGGTTATGGAGTTTCTGCGGGATACTAGGAAAGCAACCATGGAAGAGATTCACCAGGCTACAGGTGTTAAGCACAAAATTATCCTGCGCCTTCTTCGCAGCGGCCGGATTATGGGAGATATTTCGTATCCCTGTGACAGCTGCGGTGATCTGATTACCGAAGGCCGGTTATGCAATAAATGCAGTAAAAACATTTTGGATCAGATTAAAACCGAGGAGCGCCATAAGGAGCATGAGCCTGAGGTGAGAATCCGTTCCCGTATGTATGGCCGCGAGTAGAACGTAAAAGGTTGATAACGGGAGCAATATGTACATAAAGGGTGTAAATAGACGATAAATTTGTGTAATCAGGTGTGGCGGGGATTAATAACCCCGCTATTTTTGTCGATAGTATTAATAAGAATTCCTGAGGTGTGAGGTGCTCACTAGTGAATATCAAAAATATCCAAAATATTGCCAAGATCTATGGTGAACAATCCAAGGTGACCAAGAACTGTAAAAGCTCGGGTTCAAGCTCTGCCCAGCGTCCGGATGAAGTGATTTTATCCACCCATGCCCAGGAGATGAGCCAGGTTCTCCGGACGGCCAAAGGGCTGCCGGAAGTGCGGGAAGATAAAGTAAATCTGCTTTCAGAACAGATTGCCAAAGGTGAGTACAAGGTCGATGCCCGTGAGCTTGCCGATAGAATTATTGCCTATTCCAAAAATGAACGCCAGTATTAGCAAAGGGGCTGTTATGAATGACCGAAATGTGGGCTAAGCTGATTACTCTCCTGAACCAGACTCTGACACTCTATCAGGCGTTACTGGCCCTCAGCCGGAAGAAACGCGATGTCCTGGTTGAAGCCAGGCCGCAGGAACTTGAGCAGCTGACAAAGCAGGAAGAGGTTCTGATCATTGAGGCCGGCCGGTTGGAAACGGCACGGCTGAATCTGGCCCGGGAAATAGCGGCCGCTGCCGGTCTGCCACCGGCGGCAACGGGTCTGTCAAGCCTGATTGACAAAGCCGACAGGGAAAATGCCCGCGAATTAAGCGCTTTGAGTGAAAGCTTTGAGCAGGTGACCAAAGAGCTGCTAGAGATTAACGGCCTTAATACCAAGTTAATTGAGCAATCGTTGGATTTTATAAATTATAATATTAACATATTAAGTCAAAGTGTGGTTGGACCCACTTATCTGCCGAAGGGGCAGCCCTTAGACAAAGGCTCCAACCGAACGATACTGGACACCCGGGCATAAAAGCAGAAATCGCAACAAACGGAGGCAGATTATGAGATCGACATTCGGTGGTTTAAATACAGTCATCAGAGGAATTTATGCCAGTCAGATGTCCCTGGACACAGTAGGCCATAATATTTCCAATGCGGATACTGACGGCTACTCCCGCCAGCGGGTGAATCTGATTGCCACGACCCCGCAGACAATTTACAGCTCCGGCGGCCAGGTGCAGATCGGCACCGGGGTCACAACCCAGTCAATTACCAGGATTCGTGATACTTTTGTTGATCAGCAGATGTGGAAGGAAAAGTCGACGTTGGGTTATGGCTCGACAATATACAGTACCCTGACCAAGGTGGAAGGCGTCTTTCAGGAACCGACTGAGACCGGGATACAGACTGTGCTTGATGCCTATTGGAAGGCCTGGAACACAGTCTCCACCAATGCTTCCAATAATGAGTCCCGAGTTGCTTTGCGGGAACGGGGGGTTGAACTTGTCGATGCCATCCAGCAGGCCAATACGCAGCTGCGAGCGATGGCGGCCGACATTAATACTGTTGTTGGCATTCGTGTGGATACCGTCAATCAGATTACCTCCGAGATGTTGTCCTTGAATAAACAAATTGCCGGCATTGAGGTGGGCGGCCTCGATCATGCCAATGACCTCCGTGACCGGCGGGACTATCTGGTTGACCAGTTGTCGCAGATTGTTAATGTCCGGGTGACTGAAGATAAGGCCGGAAACTATGTCGTCCAATCTTCCGGGTTGGTACTGGTAGACGGGAATGAACGCAGCAAGCTGCAGACTAAATCCCATGTAGATCCGGACTATGGCTACGAGGTTGTCGATGTGGTTGATGCCTCTACCCAACTGACCATGAACTTTACCTCTGGTGAGCTCAAAGGGTTGATCGATGCCCGGGATAAAACTGCCAATAGTTCCCAGGGGGAAGCGCGGGAAAGCGATATTGGCGTCAAAGCTTATTTGAACAAGCTCTCGCAGATCAGCCAGTTTTTGCTGCAGGACTTTAATGCGGCTCATCGTAATGGCTATGGTATGGATGGTTCAACAGGCAACAATTTTTTTGGTGCCGGCGGTGAGCCTGATCCTAATTACAGTGCCTCTGATCTGACCTCAATCTTTGGGGTCGCTTCGGCGGCTGATGTGCCTAAGTCTAAATGGATAGAACAATTGCAGGTCAATCCAGATTTCTTCACAAGCAGCGGCGTTGAAAAAATTGCGGCCAAAACGGCGGCTACGCAAGGGAATGCGGCTGGTGATAACGCCGTCCTGATGGCGAACAAGCTTAAGACAGATACATCTGGTATACTTGGCAATTCGTCGCTGGACAGTTTCTACAGCTCCTTCATCGGTGCGTTAGGTGTCCAGACCCAAAATGCCGAACGGCTGACCGATAATCAGGAAACTCTGGTCAACAATATCACTAACTGGCGAGAATCGGTGTGCGGTGTGAACCTTGACGAAGAAATGAGTAACATGATCCGGTTTCAGAAAGGCTATAATGCCGCCGCCAGGGTACTGACCACCATGGACGAGATGCTGGATAAATTAATTAATGGCACAGGTGTCGTAGGAAGGTAGTGACAATGCTATGCGCGTAAGTACGAATATGCTGACCCATAATTTCTTAATCAGTTTAAATAAATCCATGCAGCGGCAAAACGAAATCCAGGAGCAGCTGTCTGACGGCAAGGCCCTGCACCGGCCTTCTGATGATCCGGTTAAAGCGATCAGGAGCCTGCGCTTTAATATTAATCTGCGGCAAAATGAACAGTATACCCAGAATGTTAAGGATGCGATATCCTGGATGGAAACAACCGACGGGGCTGTGAGTGATCTTAGTTCCATTATGATTAAGGCTAAAGAACTGGTTGTCAAGTCAGTAAGCGCCAATCCGGATATGGCGATGGACGCGATTGCCAGGGAACTTGACGGATTAATTAATCAGGCCGTTGAAATTGGCAACACCAAGGTTGGCGACAGGTACGTCTTTGCCGGTCAACAGGATAAAACCGAGCCTTTTAAGCGGCGTATGGTTACAGCTGCCGACGGCACTCAGTTTGAAACAGTTGTATATTCCGGAGATACCAGTAAGATCTCTATGCGGATCCAGCCGGGCGAGATCACTCCTTCCCAGGATAGTGTCGGGCTCACGGGGGCCGATCTTTTTGGACCGCTCAATACTATCAATGAGGGAGGCACTGACATTGTTACTGCCGACCTATTAAATAATTTACTCCGGATTAAGGAAGCCCTGGAGGGGAAAAATCCCAACGTGCAGAGCAATCCGGCCGGGGGGAGTGCTCAGTTAGCAGCCGGCAGCCCCAGTGATCACAGCCCTTTGACTTTTAGAGTCGATAGTGTGGCCGGTGATTTGCCAACCGCTGTTTCTTATTCACTCGATGGTGGCGTGTCCTGGCGGACAGATGCCACTATTGCCGGCGGGCAGATTACATTCCCTAAAGAGAGTGTTGGGACAACTGCTGATGTTGTTTACGATATTGCCAGTTCTGCTTATACTGCTGCCGGTGATAGATATACGGTGCCTAACACAAGTACAACGGCCGGTACACCTGATCCCAAATGGTTATCCAAAGTGGGCATCGATTTGGTTGACAAGTCTCATAATAAAATTTTGCGCGCGCAGACGGAGATTGGGGCCCGCATGTCGATGTATGAGCAGGCTCAGGCCCTGTTGGAAAAGAATAATGTCATCATAACCAGTGATGTAGGGGCGAATGAGGATCTTGACATTGCCAAAGCAATCATTGATTTTAAAACAAGTGAGAGTGTGTATAAGGCCGCTCTGTCGGTCGGTGCCCGGCTGATGCCGCCTTCGCTTGTTGATTTCTTAAGTTAACTGGGGGCCAGAATATGCTCACCCTCAATATTTCTCAACAATATGCTAAGATTGACATTACAACAGTAAGAGCGGACAGTAACCTGACGACCACACCGCCCCGCCTTATGATCAATACCGAAGCGGCCACCGTTGAAATCAGCCAGCCCGAAGGGGAACTGGAAATTGACTGGCGTCCGTTCCGGGCTTCGTACGGCATTAAGGACAATGACCAATTCGCGCGGGATAACGCTGAACGGGGCCGCCAAATTGCTTTTGATACCATTGGCCGGATTGCTCAGGATGGCGATCAGCTGGCAAATATTGAGTCAGGGCAGGATGCAGTAGCGGCACTGGCCGCTGAGGCTAATGTGACACCAGTGCCTGAGGTGATCTGGGCCTGGCTCGAACCACCGGCTATTCAATATACTGCTCACCAGCCGGAATTCCGGCCAACCCCGGCCCGGTTCAGCACTGAGCTGATCCGGGGCACGGTAAATATTAACTACCAGCCGTACCAGGTCAATATCCGTATGGCTCAATACCCCAGCATTACCATGTGGGTTACCGGTTATAATGACATTGATATAAGGGCCTAATTAAGGGGGATCATATGCTTATACATTCTACCCGCTTTGGGGAAATAGAGGCTGCTGACTCTGAGATCATCCAGTTTCCCGGTGGTCTTCCGGGTTTCCCGGCCGAACATGCCTTTGTCTTTCTGCCTTACCAGCCGGACAGCCCGTTTGCTTTCCTGCAGTCCGCAACAGATCCGGATCTGAGTTTCATTATTACCGATCCGTTTCCGTTTTTTAAAGATTATTCTTTTAAACTTGAAGATTCCATTATTGCTGAGCTTGGTCTAGCTGACGATAATCCGCCCAAGATTGTCAATATTGTCCGCATCCCGGAAAAAACGGAAGAAATGACTGCCAATCTGCTGGCCCCCATTATCATTAACCGGACAAGCCGTAAGGCTATGCAGATCGTTCTGGAAAAGTCCCAGTATACTGTCAGGCATCGCCTGTTTCCTCAAGGCTTGCCCATTCAGGCTGACAAAGGGGGTAAGTAGTTATGCTTGCTCTTACCCGCAAGGTTGGTGAACGGATTGTCATTGGTGACAATATTGTCCTTACGATTGTCGATATTAAAGGCGACAGTATCCGCCTGGGGATTGATGCCCCCAAAGAGATTAAGATTTACCGGGGGGAAATTTATGATACCATTGTGGCCGAGAACCAGCAATCGGCACAAACGGTTACCTTGGATAAGCTGGACATTCTAAAAGGGATTAAGAGCTTATAAACAGGGCGCACCGGCGTCCTCCATTTACTGCCACGAAAATACAGGGAGGGTTAAGCCTATGAATGCGGCCACTACCGCTAATGCCTACAAAAATCAGCAGATTATGACGGCGTCCCCGGAGGAACTGACACTGATGCTGTACAATGGTGCCATCCGCTTTGTCTCTGAAAGTATGCAGGCGATTGAGCAGGGGAATCTGGAAAAAGCCAATGCGGCTAATCTGCGAGCCCAGGATATTGTGCGCGAATTTATGTGTACCCTGGATATGCAGTATGAAATATCGCAGGGTTATTATAAGTTATATGATTATCTTGAATACCGCCTGATTCAGGGAAATCTAAAAAAAGATAAAAGCCAGCTCGAAGAAGCGAAAAATATCTTATTGGAGCTGCGCGATACCTGGAACCAGGCCATGAAGTCAGCCAGGGCCCAGCGGGCTGCGGCCAGATAGAGACAACGGCTGTGAATTGTACAGAAGGAAGTGTCAGCATAATGCATGTGCGGACCCTTCCTTTTGGCATTATATACCACTAATTTACGACAAAATTTTCATGAATAGATGAATAAGGGCGATATACGCTGAAAAGCTGCAGTAGATGAAAATAAAATTGGATAACGGCCAATTATGGTCTTAAGAATCTGAAACAAGCTGCCGATATTATTAATGGAAGATCAGTAGTTTATCTCTTCTGTACCGGCCGGGCAGAGAGACAGGCACTGAAATAAATTCAGCCGGGCAAGGATGCCCAGGCGTAAAAATCAGGGAGGAATAAAACAATGATTATCAACCACAATATTGCGGCTCTGAACACCTATAACAGACTGTCCGCAAACAACAACCAAACCAGCAAATCACTGGAAAAATTATCCTCAGGTCTTCGCATCAACCGCGCTGGTGACGACGCTGCCGGTCTTGCCATTTCCGAAAAAATGCGTGGCCAGATCCGTGGTTTGGATCAAGCTTCCCGTAATGCGCAAGATGCAATTTCCTTAATTAACACTGCCGAAGGTTCCTTGAGCGAAACCCACAGCATTCTGCAACGGATGCGCGAACTCAGCGTTCAGGCTTCCAATGATACCAATACCACTACTGACCGTAACGAGATCCAAAAGGAAATCAACCAGTTGACTTCTGAAATTAACCGTATTGGTAATACTACTGAGTTCAATACTCAGAAACTGCTGAATGGTGATAAAGCTAAAAGCACTGTTGTCACACAAACTGGCACTGAAGTGCTTGCCGTTAGCAAAACGTACAATCCCTCTTATGCTAAAGGGGTAACCTGGGCAAATGGTCCAACTACTGCTATTAATATTAAAGATGGTGCCGGTAATGATAATGGAATCTCATTTTCCGGTGCTGTAGGTAATTTCGACTGGAAGAAGCTTGACACCAGTGGCGAAACTGCAACTCTTAAAATTTCTCGTGTTGGTGATGATCTGACTGTTGACTTCGATGGAGTAGATTTAGACGGTGACACCCTAGCTATCGATCAAGATAAAATGGCATATGATGCTACTAATAAAGTGTATAACTATAATGCAAATGGGATCAAATTCTCCATTAGCAAAGCAGACTTTGACAAGTTTGCTGACGGTAATAGTGTGAGCGTGGATTTAACTGCTTACAATTCAGGCGGCTCATTCAACGCCAGTGGTCAGACCGTAAAACTTAAAAATGATTTCACCTCGAATGTATTAGCTAGTGGCGGTACTACTTATGGTTCTTTTACCAGTGGAATCGCCGTGAACTCCGCTGATCCGAATTTCATTAAAAATGTTGCTGGTATTCGTATCACAGGTACGACTTTGAACAGTACGGGCACAAATGCAGCTTCCTACAAGATCGAATTACTTACCGCCACTGGTGGTGTTGTTGCAACTGAAGAACTTGCAGGCTCTAGTACTGGTGCCCCAATTACAAGTATTGACTATAATCAGCATGGTATTAAATTTAAATTTGATGTTCAAAATACCAAGAGTTTTGCAATTGAGCAGAAATTCGATACTAAATCCACGGCTATCACGAGTTCTACTGTAGTAGATAAATCTGCTACTTTCCAAATTGGCGCCAATACCAGCCAGTACATGATTGTTGACATTAGCGATATGCGGGCTAAAGCTCTGGGAATTTCCGCTGTCACTTCCGGTGCGACTAAAGAGGTTACTGACAGCCAGAATAAAACGGTAACGGCTTCCTACATCAGCACCTCCAAAGAAGTAACCAATGGCTCCAACAGCGTTGGCGAAGAGTATGCACTTGACATTTCCACCGCAACAAAAGCCTCGGCTGCTATTAAAGTTCTGGATAATGCCATTGAATTGGTATCGGCTGAACGTTCCAAATTAGGTGCATTCACCAATCGTTTGGAACACACTATCACTAACCTGGGCACTTCCAGTGAAAACCTGACTGCTGCTGAATCACGCATTCGTGACGTGGATATGGCGAAAGAAATGATGAACTTCCAGAAGAACAACATTCTTTCCCAGGCTGCTCAGGCTATGTTGGCTCAGGCTAATCAACAGCCACAGGGTGTATTACAACTTCTCCGTTAGTTTTTAGGCAAGGCGAAAAGGGGCCGGAGTTTTTCTCTGGCCCCTTTTTAATTAAAATGCAGGCAAGAGAGGTTTCATTATGAAGAAAGAGTTTAATCTACTAATCGACTCTATGCAACAACATTTATTTCAAGAAAAATTACATGAGTTTTCCAATTGTTATGCTCAACTGCCCAGTCTGTGTGAAAGTGTTTTCCCAAAACTTGCAACAGCATATCATCCGCAATTCAATCAAATTTTATTGGCTTTGCTGCAGGCATATGGAAATAAAGACTATTTATTGGTGGCCGACTTGCTGGAGTTTGAACTAAAACCGTGTTTGGATAAAGGA
>JAEWGR010000119.1 GCA_023388195.1 Bacillota bacterium | reverse complement strand
CACAAGCCAAGTCTTATCTTATGGAGCTTAGGAGGTTGACTATGCAAAAAAAGGCCGTGTTAGAGGCGGCTGTCAGTGACGCATTTATAAAACTTCACCGTAATCTTGTCGGCCGGGGGCCGGTTGAAAGCAGAACATATATCATTGAAGATATGGTGCTTATCCGGTTTAAGGGCGTGCTTACCGTTGAGGAAACCCATTTAGCCAAGACCGATAAGGGGCGGCAGGTAGTAAAGGAGATGCGTCAGATACTCAGGGAAACCTTTAGTGATGAGGCGGAGGAACTGGTTGCCAGGCTTACCGAATGTAAGGTTGTCAGCAGCCACAGTGACATAAGTACTAAAACCGGTGAACGGGTGGAAATATATATATTGGCTGATAACCTGGAAAAAAAACTTAAATGTCTGGAAAAAAGAGCGGAGAATAAAGAGGGGAATATATGATCGGCGAAAGAATCCGTATGTTACGTGAGCGCTGCGGCCTGACCCGGGAAGAACTGGCAGAGGCTATTGGCGTATCGGCGGCGGCGATTGAACATTATGAAGCTGACCGCTGGCGCCCGGGGCGTGGGCTTATTACGAGGATGGCAGTGCTGCTCAAGGCCACCGTGCCGGAACTGGTAGGGGATTGTCTGGCTGTGCAGGATGAGGATGGGAGTACTGTTTATATTAAGAACTTTGGCTGTGGCCGGTTTTGCGCCGTAGGGCGGACAAAATAAATTGTTTAGCAGGACATAGTCCCCGCTGCATAGAAAGTACCCATTACCTATCAGACGTTAGGTATATGGGTACTTTTTCTTTAGGCAGAGAGGGGCTGATTTTTTGGAAATCCGGCAATTGAAGACTTTCATCACTATTGTGAAACTGGGCAGTTTCTCGCAGGCAGCCCAGTTTTTGGGCTATACCCAATCAACAGTCACTACCCATATTCAATTACTGGAAAAAGAACTTGCTACTGCCCTTTTTGAGCGGTTTCCCCAGCAGCTTATGCTGACAACAGATGGGGAAAAACTGTATGCTTATGCGGAGCAGATTGCTAAGCTGGCCGATGACGCCAAAAATGAATTTGACAATTTTACAGTGCCCAGCGGTCCCATTATTATTGGTATGCCTGAGTCATTGTGTGTGTATTATTTAACCGATGTATTGAAAGAATATGCCTCACTATACCCTGATGTCGGTCTGAAGCTGAAGCTGGGTGTTGCCAGTGATTTTCGTTCATTGTTGAGAAAAAACATGATGGATCTGGCCTTCTGTCTCGAAAAAAATATCAAGGACGCCGATTTGATCGGTCAACTGCTCTGGCCTGAACCGGTAGTTATGGTAGCGGCACCGCAGCACAGCCTTGCCCGGCAAAAAAAAGTAAGGGCAAAAGATTTGCAGGGGCAGACGTTCGTTTTTACCGATTCCGGCAGCAGTTACCGGATGGTATTGGAAGAAATACTGGCTAAAACCGATGTTCAGGCCCGGACTGTGTTGGAAATCGGCCATATACAAACAATTAAACAATTTGTTATTGCTAATTTGGGGATTGCCATCCTGCCGTTTATTGCTGTCCGAAAAGAGATCGAAACAGGCCTGCTGGCTGCCTTGTCGTGGCAAGGGCCTGATCTCAAGACCGGGACTTATCTGGTATATCATAAAGATAAATGGCACTCCCAGGCCATACGGGCTTTTATTAAATTAGTTCAGGAAAGATTGCTTAAGTGAAATGAGTTGATTTAGCATGAATAGGTTTCCCCAGGCTGTCAAACTGCAATTGGCCGGTGAGTATGGACTTATTGTTGAGTTTGGAACCGGAATTTCGCCGGCGATCAATGCTTTGGTGCTGCAGCTTACGCGCTTGCTGCAGGACTTGAATCAGGACGGTATCCGGGAGGTTGTGCCAACCTACCGTTCTGTCAGCATTTATTTTGATCCTTTAATTCTCAGCCGGCCGCTCCTGACTGAACTGGTCGAGACCTTGCTGCTCCGCCTGAATCCTGCGGCTATGATGAGTGTGCCGGCCCGTGTTGTTAATGTACCTGTTTGTTATGGCGGCGTGCTGGGGCCGGATCTGGATTTTGTAGCCAGGCATACCGGGTTATCGGTCAGGGAAGTGATAAAAACCCATACGGCCAAGGCCTATCTGGTGTATATGCTGGGGTTTACACCGGGCTTTCCTTATCTGGGCGGTTTGCCGCCGGCGCTGGTGGTACCGCGGCAGGAAACACCGCGTAACAAGGTGCCGGCCGGTTCTGTGGGCATCGGCGGTAATCAAACAGGTTTTTACCCGATCGAAAGTACCGGTGAATGGTGGCTTATCGGCCGGACGCCCCTCAAAGCTTTTGCCCCGCAGCAGCGCAATCCGTTCCTGGTGGCGGCCGGCGATTATGTACAGTTTACCAGCATTGGGATTGATGATTATTTTGCCATTCGCCGGGATATTGCTGCCGGTGTTTATCAACTGGAAACCAATATTGCTGACAAAAAGGTGTGAAGGAATATGATTACCACGCTGTTGCCGGGTGACTTAACCACAATCCAGGATGGCGGCCGCTGGGGGTATCAGGCCTATGGAATGCCTGTTGCCGGCGCTATGGACAGATATGCCTACAGGCTGGCAAATATACTGGCAGGAAATCCGGAGAATGCCGCCGTTATTGAAATGACGCACCGGGGAGCTGCGTTTAAATTTGATAAGGAGCAGTTTGTTGCTGTTTGCGGAGCCGATATGCAGGGCAAGCTTAATGGCAGGCTGATTACTAACTGGTCATCTTTTGTTGTTCCCAAACAGGGGGACCTCAGGTTTGACACTGTAAGCAGCGGTTTTCGCACCTACCTGGCAGTGCGCGGGGGAATTGACGTGGCGCCTGTACTTGGCAGCCGGTCAACCTATGTGCGGGCACGAATCGGGGGGTATGAAGGCCGGCCTATGCGCCAGGGGGATGTCTTATATGTGGGGGAGAGCACTCCCGGCCCAACGGTTGCCTGCCGGGTGCCCGGGCAATTTATCAGGCGCTATATGCCGGAACTGACCTTACGGGTGATTACCGGGCCGCAGGATACGATGTTCAGCAGCAATGCCGTTGAAACATTTTTTAGCAGCACCTATATGGTTGGCAGCCAATCAGACCGGGCCGGCTATTCGCTGACAGGACCAAAGATTATACCGATTGGCAAGGAGGCCGATATTGTGTCCGATGCCGTAGGTCTTGGTGCTGTGCAGATACCGTCAAATGGCATGCCTTATATTGTTACTGCCGACCATCAAACAACCCGGGGGTTTGCCAAAATTGCCTACGTGATTCAAGTGGATCTGGACAGACTGGCGCAGGCCAGGGCCGGCGATAAGATCCGGTTTACCGCTGTGGCCGAAGCAGAGGCAATTGCTGAACTGCAATATGCTGAACATATATTCCGGTCGCTGGCCAGGCTCAGGTAAGGGCAGTTCAAGAAAATTGAACTGCCCTATTTAATTTTTCAATTTTACGCGGCAAGTTTACAGTGGTATGATAAAAAACATAAAAATAATGATACGTTGTAAGAAGCAAAGGCGCTTCAAACAGAATTATATTTGTTTGACGCGTCTTTTTTTATATGGCGGGCCAGGTGCATTAATAAAGGAGTGAACAGATATGTGCCGGATTGATTTGAATTGTGATTTAGGTGAAAGTTTTGGTGCCTATACACTGGGGGTGGATGAGGAAATACTGCGATATGTTACTTCGGCCAATATTGCCTGTGGCTTTCATGCCGGTGATCCGGGGGTAATACACAAAACCGTGAGTCTGGCCCTTGCGCATAAGGTTGCCCTTGGCGCTCATCCGGGGCTGCCTGATTTAATCGGCTTCGGCCGGCGGGAAATGGCGGTTTCGCCGCAGGAAGTGTTTGACATGGTCGTCTATCAGATTGGGGCACTGGCCGGCTTCATCAAAGCCCTGGGCGGCCAGATGCAGCATGTTAAG
The DNA here is from genome assembly GCA_023388195.1 of Bacillota bacterium. Lineage (GTDB taxonomy): Bacteria > Bacillota > Negativicutes > Sporomusales > Sporomusaceae > Sporomusa. The sequence goes on along the minus strand of JAEWGR010000119.1, from coordinate 8,115 downwards.
CCACACGGTGCGCTTTATAATATGGCAGCCAGGCAGCAGACGCTGGCTGAAGCCATCGCGGAGGCGGTATACAAAGTCAATCCTGAATTGATTCTTTTTGGTCTGGCCGGCAGTGAACTGGTCAAAGCCGGTGCCAAAGCCGGCCTGCGAACTGCCCGGGAGGTGTTTGCCGACCGGACATACCAGGCAGACGGCTCGCTGACACCGCGCAGTCAGCCCGGTGCCCTGATTACCGACCATGAACAGGCGGTTGCCCAGGTAATACAAATTGTCCGGACCGGCCAGGTAACCACCCAGGGTGGTACCGGGGTGGCAATGCAGGCAGATACGGTTTGTATTCATGGCGATGGTGCCGCAGCTTTGGCTTTCGCCCGCCATATCAGGGAGACGCTGGCCGGTGAGGGGATCTGTGTTCAGTCTGCCGGGCTGTTCTTAGACCGGCGTTAAAACAGTTTTAATAGCGGGGGGATACGTTTTGCAACAATCTATAACTGCCTGTCAGCGGTCTGTCCACATAAGGCCGTTTGGCGAAACAGCCGTTACACTGGAATTCGGGCAGGGGATTCATCCCGAACTGCACCGGCAGGTAAAGGCGGTAAGTCATTATCTTGATCAGTTTCCTTTTCCGGGGCTGGTGGAATATGTAGCAGCCTTCGCCAGTGTTACTGTCTTTTATGATCCGGTGCGGCTGGATGGTGACACGGTTGCTGCCTGCCTGCAGGATATTGTGAGTAAGCTGGAAAAAGAGCCGCCGGGTATACCCCGGGTTGTTGAGATCCCTGTGTGCTATGGCGGGGATTTCGGTCCTGATCTGGCATTTGTGGCCCAACATAACAAGCTCACAGTTGACGAGGTTATTGAGCTGCATAGCGGCGGCCGGTATCTTGTGTATATGCTGGGGTTTGCGCCAGGATTTCCCTATCTGGGCGGCATGCCGGAACAGATTGCCGCCCCGCGCCGCGAATCGCCCCGTCCGGCTATCCCGGCCGGATCTGTCGGTATAGCCGGGCTGCAAACCGGTGTGTATCCGATCACAACCCCAGGCGGCTGGCAATTGATTGGCTGCACACCGTTAGAACTCTTTTGTCCGGCCGCCGATCCGCCCACCCTGCTCTGCGCCGGTGATGTAATCCGGTTCCGGCCAATTTGTCCGCAGGAATACCGGGAATTAAAGGGGGCAGGTCAATGAGCATTACCGTTCTGCGCCCCGGGCTGCTTACGACGGTTCAGGATCTGGGGAGATACGGCTATCAACGGTATGGGGTTATTGTCAGTGGTGCCATGGATACCTATTCGCTGCGGGTGGCTAATCTGTTAATCGGCAATGACGAGGCAGAAGCCGGGTTGGAAATAACCCTGCTGGGGCCTGTACTCCGGTTTGAGAGCGATGTGCTGGTGGCCATTACCGGCGGGGACTTGTCGCCTACTGTCGATGACAAACCCGTACCTTTGTGGCGGCCGGTAACTATCCAAAAAGGCAGTATTTTACGATTTGGGCACTGCCAGTCAGGCTGCCGGGCTTATCTGGCCGTTGCCGGCGGTTATCAGGTTGCCGGCGTAATGGGGAGCAAGAGTACCTACCTGCGGGCCGGTATTGGCGGTTATCAGGGACGGGCGCTGCAAACCGGGGATGTGTTGGCGATTAATCCGCCACCGCCGGTTGCACTCCAGCTCAGCCGGCGGTTGTCCTGCCAGCCAGTGGCCGGCCCGGTGGCCTACCCTGCCTGGTATGCCGGCAAGATGGTGTACCGGAGCCCTGATTCTGAGCCGGTAACGGTGCGGGTCATGGGCGGCAGTCAGTTTAAGGAGTTTGCCGATCAGAGTAAAGCCGAATTTTGGGACAGCGTATTCCAGATTACCACTCAGTCAGACCGCATGGGATACCGGTTGGCCGGTCCGGCACTGGTGCTCAGAGAGCCGGTGGAGATGGTATCGGAAGCGGTAGCCCTGGGAACTATCCAGGTGCCTCCGGATGGCAAGCCGATTATATTACTGGCTGACCGGCAAACAACCGGCGGCTATCCTAAAATCGGCCAGGTTGCCCAGGTTGATATTGCCCGGGTCGCCCAGCTAAAACCGGGAGGGCGGATAAGATTTACAGAGATTACTGTGAACGAAGCTGCCCGTCTGTACCGGGAACAAGAGCAAGCCATCGCCAGTCTGCGAATGGCGATTGGCCTGAAAATAAAGGGGAATTAGAGGTGAAGGAAATGCTTACAGTTGATGAAATTATGGAGATTATTAAAGCCATAGACCAGTCGGCCATTACCAGATTTGAGCTGGAGCAGGCGGGAACCCGAATAGCGATTGCAAAAGATGGCGTGGTTACCCCTGTAACCACAGCTGTTGCTGTCGGGCCGGCCGCCCGGCGGGATGAGCGGCCTGACCCTGCCGGTAAGGCCGGTTACCACCAGATTACGGCGCCGATGATCGGGACTTTTTATGCAGCACCGGAACCGGGTGCCCAGCCGTTTGTCAAAGCGGGGCAAACAGTCAGTGCCGATAAGATTGTCTGTGTGCTTGAGGCCATGAAGCTGTTTAATGAGGTTGAGGCCGGTATTAACGGGGAAATCATGGAGGTGCTGGTCAAGGACGGCGAGCTTGTGGAATATGGGCAGCCACTATTTGTAGTCAGGGAAGAAAAGAATGGCTGACCACCGGTTTTAGCCATAAAGAAAAAAAGAAGGAGCGAGATATATGACTCTTCTGGGGATTGTTGTCGTTATTATTGGGTTTGCCCTGCGGTTTAACCCGTTGCTGGTTGTTGTTGTTGCCGGTATTGTCACAGGTCTGGCCGGGGGGTTATCGATCGAAAAGATTCTCACTATCTTTGGCGAGGCATTTGTAAAAAACCGCTATCTGCCTTTATTCTTACTTACATTGCCGGTTATAGGCCTGTTGGAGCGGAATGGGTTAAAGGAACAGGCCTTGTCTTTGATCGGTAAGATTAAGGCGGCAACTACCGGCCGCCTGTTGATTCTGTATCTGTTTATCCGGGAGGTGGCCGCCGCTGTCGGCCTTACGGCGTTAGGCGGCCATGCCCAGCTGGTGCGGCCGCTCATCGCCCCCATGGCCGAGGCGGCGGCTGAAAATAGATTCGGCCCACTGCCGGAAAGTACGCGGAATAAAATTAAAGCGTTTTCGGCCTCGGCTGACAATGTGGGCCTCTTTTTCGGTGAAGATATTTTTATCGCTTTTGGTGCGGTTTTGTTGATGAAAGGGTTTTATGAGCAAAACGGTATTTTCCTGGAGCCGCTAGAAATAGCCCTGTGGGGAATACCTACCGCTATTGCCGCTTTTATTATTCATGGCACCCGGCTGTTTCTGCTGGATCGCGCCATACAGCGGGAAGTACGGCAGGAGCTTACCGGCAGTCCGTATGAAAAGGAGTTGAACAATCATGTTAATTAGTCTTGATCATGTCTATTATGTACTCGGTGGGCTGATTGCGGTTGTCGCCCTGCTTTCCTTTTTGGATAAGAACAATCCTAAGCGTTTGCTGACAGGAACCTTTTGGGGCTTGTATTCGATCGTATTTCTGTTTGGCAATATGATCAGTCCTGTGTATATGGGGATTCTGGTCATTGCTATGGCAGTGATTGCCGGTTTCGGCGGTGTCGGCACAGGCCGGCATGAGGAAGCGACCCTTGAGCAGCGTACAGCTCAAGCCCGCAGGCTGGGCAATTGGCTGCTCCTGCCGGCGCTGTTAATTCCGGCAATTACTATGTTTGGCACCCTAGGGCTGAAAGAGTTCAAGCTGGGCGGCCTGCAACTGCTGGACAAAGCGAATCTTACCCTGGTCAGCTTAGGCCTGGCCTGCGTGCTGGCGCTGGTGGCCGCGATGGTCCTGACCAAGGATAAGGGCCTGCAGCCTGTGAAAGAATCACGCCGTTTGTTTGACGCTATCGGCTGGGCGGCCGTATTGCCGCAGATGCTGGCTACCCTGGGGGCCCTGTTTGCTGCTGCCGGTGTCGGGCAGGTTGTTTCCGGCCTGGTCAGTTCGGCCATTCCTGTTGATAATAAGTTTATGGTTGTCCTGGCGTATGGTGTGGGTATGGCCCTGTTTACTATGATTATGGGCAATGCTTTTGCGGCCTTTCCGGTGATGGCTGCCGGCATTGGCCTGCCGCTGATTGTTAAGATGCATGGCGGTGACGCGGCGATTGTAGCCTCCATTGGTATGCTTTCCGGTTATTGCGGTACGTTAATGACCCCGATGGCGGCCAATTTCAACATTGTGCCTGCCGCCCTGCTGGATCTGCCTGACAAGAACGGTGTTATTAAGGCGCAGGTGCCTACAGCCTTGATCCTGCTGACAGTCAATATATTTCTGATGTACTTCTTAGTATTTTGATGGGGTATTATTATGTTTAGAAAAGTACTGGTAGCTAACCGGGGTGAGATTGCCGTAAGAATTATCAGGGCTTGCCGGGAAATGGGAATTGCCACAGTTGCTGTGTATTCTGCCGCTGACCGCCAGGCCCTGCATGTCAAACAAGCTGATGAAGCCTATTGCATTGGTCCGGCCGAGGCTAAAAACAGTTACCTTAATATGGCCGCCCTGATCAGTGTCGCAGTGGCAACCCAGGCTGATGCCATTCATCCCGGCTATGGTTTTTTGGCCGAGAACGCCGGTTTTGCCGACATCTGCGCCACCAGCGGCCTTGTGTTTATCGGCCCGGCCGCTGCCGCTATCCGGTCTATGGGGGATAAGGCGGTGGCCAGGCAGACAATGCAACAGGCGGGGGTGCCGGTTGTCCCCGGCACAGAAGGCGTTATCGAAGAGGTTGAGACAGCTATTGCCGTAGCCGCCGCCATTGGCTACCCTGTTATTGTCAAAGCAACAGCCGGCGGTGGCGGTAAAGGCATGCGGGTAGCTGCTGATGAACCATCCTTAAGAAAAGCTGTCCGGCAGGCGCAGAAGGAAGCGGAACTGGCATTTGGCAACGCCGGTGTTTATCTGGAAAAGTTTTTGGAAGAACCCCGTCACATCGAATTTCAGATTATGGCTGACCAATATGGCGGGATAATCCAGCTGGGTGAACGGGACTGCTCTATCCAGCGACGCCATCAAAAGCTGGTTGAGGAAACCCCTTCGCCGGCCCTTAGTCCGGCACTCAGGCAGCAAATGGGACAGGCGGCGATAGCAGCCGCCCGGGCTGTTAATTATCAGGGGGCCGGGACGGTGGAGTTTCTGCTTGATAAGTATGGCCAATTTTATTTTATGGAGATGAATACCCGCATACAGGTTGAACATCCGGTGACGGAGCTGGTAACAGGGCTGGATTTAATCAAAGAGCAAATTGCCGTCGCCGCCGGCTGCCCCCTCTCCGTGGCGCAGGCTGAAATACAAAGCCGGGGCTGGGCTCTTGAATGCCGGATTAATGCGGAGAACCCCTATAATAATTTCCTGCCGTCGCCCGGTGTGATAAATAAGTATCTGCCGCCAGGAGGGTTTGGTGTACGGATTGACAGTGCAGCCTATCCGGGCTGTGAAATTACGCCGTTTTATGATTCGATGGTGGCTAAGGTTATTGTCTGGGGCCGGACCCGGCAGGAGGCCATTATGCGTATGCAGCGGGCCTTAGCTGAGTTTGTCATTGAAGGAATCCATACAACCATCCCGTTTCACCAAAAGCTGCTGGCCGATGAAGTGTTTATAAGCGGGATTTTTAATACCGGTTTTTTGGACAGTCGTCAGCATGCCGGTGATGCGGGCCAGCAATTCTGAATATAAAAAAGCGACCCCGTTTCCGTAGTTGGTAACGAGGGTCGTCTTTTTGTAAGTTTTAGTGGCCCTGTGTTTGCCCGGGTTGTTTTCAGGCATAGGCAGGGCGGGGTGATTAGCGGCTAGGCGCTTTTCGTAATGGCGCCGCGGGCTGCAGTGCGGCTTTGGCGGTCACGGGCATAAGTGGCTTTAAGCAGCAGCCTGTGAAAGGGCGAATGTAAAGTCAGTAGCAGCAGGAGCGCAGACTGGCAGCAGTACCAGGGCCGCAGGATCACAAAATTGCCGCCGCCTAAGCTGCCTTGCGGGGTACGCAGGCGTTTACCGCAAGCTGCCGCCATAAGAAAACCCTTTATAATGGATCGGAGCATGGCATCATCTCCTTGCTTGAGCCGATTTCAGATGTACATTCCTTATTCGTTACCCTTAGCGGGATATCCTGTTATAGCGGTGATGGTAGGTTTTGGCAGGCCGGTATGTGTAACGGCAGCGCGGTTGAGCCGCCGGCGGTGGATGTGGTAAAATGGTTACAGGCCTTTGCAGGCTTTTGAAGGGAATTGATTTTGAGGAGTCTTACTATTTGAATTGGCGCAGAAATCTTTGGACATTAGCTTTTGCAGTCATGCTGTCAGGATCAAGCTACACGATGGTTATTCCCTTTTTGCCCCTCTATCTTCTGGAGATCGGAGTAAGTCCCGAGCGGGTAAATATGTGGTCCGGGTTTATATTTTCGGTTACGTTTTTAGTTGCTGCCGTCATGGCTCCCTACTGGGGGCGCTGTGCCGACAAGAGCGGCCGGCGGCGGATGATCATGCGGGCCGGGTTTAGTCTGGCCATTGTTTATCTATTGGGGGCCTTTGTCAGAAACCCTGTAGACCTGCTTGTTGTCAGGATTTTGCAGGGGATAGCCAATGGTTTTGTGCCGGCCTCAATGGCGATTGTGGCAGCATCAACCCCACCGGATAAAATGGGTTTCAGCCTGGGGATTATGCAGACTACCCTACTGATTGGCGGTATATTAGGACCGGTTATCGGCGGAACCTTATCTCATCTGTTTGGAATGCGGCTGTCTTTTGTGGTTGCAGCCGCTATTATTTTTTTGGGGACGCTGATGGTGGGGGCCCTGGTAGCGGAACCGAAAAATTGCCAGGCCCAGCCGGAAAGCAGCATCCGGGACGATCTGAAAGCCGCCCTTAGCAACCGGAAGCTGGTGGCTGTGCTGTTGCTGCTGTTTTCGGTTCAGGCTGTAAGTATGATCCTGCAGCCCCTGATCACCCTGTATGTTGTACAATTACAAGGAAATACGGACGGGGTTGTATTTACCGCCGGTATTGTTTATAGTCTGGCAGGGGTGGCGGGGGCCTGCTCAGCCCCCTTGTGGGGACGGATGGGGCAGCGGGCCGGTTTCCTGAGAATATTGGTGGCTGCGTTTTTGGGGGCCGGCATCTTTAATCTCGGCCAGTTTTTTGCCGGTGATATCTATCAGTTTGCCGGTCTGCAATTTCTCTATGGGTTATTCATCGTTGGCGTGTTTCCGGCAATCAATACGATTGCCGTATCCTGCAGTGATGCCGGTTCGCAGGGGCGTATCTTCGGCCTGACGACAACAGCCAATCAGCTGGGCAGCATGATCGGGCCGCTGCTGGGCGGGGGCATCAGTTCCTGGCTGGGTATCAAACCGGTATTTCTTGTTACCGGAGGCATTCTGCTGTTGTTAGGAGCCATTGTTTTTTTAACAGGGTTATGGATCGCCGAACCTGGGCACCCCAAACAGCAGACTCAGTATTAAAACAGATATATAAGGGCGCTGTTCCGGCCGTTTCCCGGGCAGCAGAAAAACGGCTTCCGGCCAGTGCCGGTCGCCGTTTTTTGCTGTAATCCTATTGGTTGCCCGCCCGGCCCCTTACGCCCTTGCACGCAGCTGACGGTGCCTGACCGGCGGCTGTCTCTTGTCTGCCCAATATAGAATTCAGATCGATTGCCGGATGTCCCGGCGGCATAATCTTAGCCCCCGGCGGCGGCGCCGGCCTGTCCTGCGCCGCAATCCCCTGCACGGCAATGCGATGCTCCTGCGTTATGAGCGCCTGCACACATTCCACCGTAGTCTGAGCAATATTTATCTGCCAGAACTGGCCGGCTACGGTCAGACGGTAGACAGCACCGTCGTAATGAACAAGCCCCCTTTGTTCCCAAAGGTCATAAAGCCAGATTAACCCTGCCAGCCGCTCATCCGCTTTAAGCAGCGGCTGCAAATCCAGGAAACTCTGCTCCAACTGGTTTAATATGCTGTTAATCACAGTTTGCAGCGGTGATTGCGCCAGCAGGACCATAAACGGCTTCAGCCCGGCCATGACCATGTTTTCATAGGGCTTCAGCGTCCGGTGCAGCAT
>JAEWGR010000095.1 GCA_023388195.1 Bacillota bacterium | reverse complement strand
AAACAGCGGTATGGGACAGACCGATCTCACGGGCAGCCCCCCGGGCGCTGCCCTGTTTTTGCAAAGCTTTGACCAGCATTGCTTTTTCTGTTTGATTGATTGCCGCTTTAAGATTATTGTCATTTGGGACCGGCTGATTGCCGGCTGCCGGCTGCGGGGAATCGGCGATCAGCAGGTCGCAGATTGCAATATCCCCCTCAGAAGCCAGATGGATGGCACGCAAAACAACATTTTGCAGCTCCCGTACATTGCCCGGCCATTCATAGCCTGTTAACAGGTTGTAGGCGGGTTGCGAAAAATTAAGATTTTTATTTAATTCCAGACAATATTTTGTATGAAAATATTTTATCAGGAGGGGAACATCCTCCGGCCGGTCCCGCAGGGGCGGAATTTGGATAGGTATGACATTAATCCGGTAATATAAATCCTGACGAAACTGCTTTGCTTCCACCATTTCTTCCAGATTCCGGTTTGTGGCGACAATAATCCGGACATCAACAGGAATATGGCTGTTGCTGCCCACCCGCCTGATAGCCCCTTCCTGTATCGCTCTCAGCAGCTTTCCCTGTAAAACAAGTGATAGCTCGCCTATTTCGTCAAGAAACAGGGTTCCCTGATGAGCTGCTTCAAACAGACCTGTCTTCCCCCCTTTTTTGGCCCCGCTGAAAGCCCCTTCTTCATAGCCGAATAATTCACTTTCCAATAAAGCCTCCGGCAGGGCAGCGCAGTTAATGGGTACAAATGGCTGCTGACGACGGTTACTGGACTCATGGATAGCCCGGGCAAACAGCTCTTTGCCTGTCCCGCTTTCTCCACGGACGAGGACAGTGCAGCTGCTCGCAGCCACTCGCTGGGCAAGGCCAATAATATGCTCCATCGCTGAACTGGCGCGAATGATATCATTGAACCCGAAACGCTGACTATTAATCATCGAGTGGACTAATTTTTGCGCGGCCTTCATGCTTTTCAGCGTTGCCACAGCACCAATAATTTGATTGTCCTCATTTTTGATTGGCCGGCCCGAGCATAGGTAATGAAGGATACCGCGGGGGGTATTTGTCAGCATTTGCTGATTATCAAAGCTGTGGCCTGATAAAAGTGCCAGCAATTGCGTATCGGCCCCGGTCAGCTGTTTTATCTGCTGGCCTACTGCCGGTCCCTGTTCAATAGTAAGCAGGCTTGCTGCCGCTGAATTAATATAACGGACAGTTCCTTCAACGTCCAGGCCGATAATGCCCTCATTAACAGATTCCAAAACAGCTTGCAGTTCTTTTTCCCTTTGTTCATGCGGGTGCAGGGCGGTGTCAGTGATGGCGGTAATGTCAGTATTACACAATAATTCCGTTTTCAGAATTTCATCCAATCTACTCCCGCTATGTACACTAAACTTAATATAAATCTGTCCGGGAAAAACCTCCATCGAACTGATACTTACCCCTTCGCGGGAAAACACCTGGACCACGTCCTGAATCATCCCAATCCGGTCTGTCGTTGTAACCAGCCATCGAATTACCGACATAGTTATACGCTCCTAACACAAAGGATATCTTTAATTTTACTTTGAATTATATTCCCGTATCAAGCAATTATTTTCTGACTATTGCTTTAATTTCATTTGCTGCCGATCGTATGCGCAGAGAAATTGTAAAAGCGGCAACATTAATGCCATTACTGGCACAAATGTTGCCACCTGCGGCATAATGATTGCCAGCTGCTCAGCAAATAGCAGCGTAAAGGCCGGAAAATTACAGGCATGGCTTTTCTATTCGCCAGCTGTTTCCTGATTTATCCTGATTGACTTTGGCTGATAAATAAAATATAATACTTACAAAAGCATATGGTTTACAAGGGGAGTAACCGACAAGCAAAGTTCGTCATTGCGGCGCAAGCCCGGCTTTGCTGGCAACTAATTATTGCTGGTAAGACCTTGCCTATTCAGGTAAGGTCTTTGTTTATTTTCAGACAAGACCTTACCTGATACCCGGGTAAGGTTTTTGTGTTGGCAAATACCCTTTCCGGAGACATCCTTGCTTTTCTAGATCTTCTTAATCGACAATCCGGCTGGAGAGTGTTAAGAGCCAATCAGAAAATATTTAGGGGGTAGTTTCAATGGATTTTTTGACAACTGAATTTTTATGGGGCTTGCTGGCAATTATTTTTATTGACCTTGTGCTGGCAGGCGATAATGCGATCGTAATCGGCATGGCGGCACGCAGACTGCCGGCCGACAAACAGAAAAAGGCTATATTCTGGGGAACAGCAGGGGCAATCGTGATCCGCTTTTTGTCCACCTTAGTCGTTGTATGGCTGTTGAAGCTGCCGGCTTTAATGATCACCGGCGGCCTGCTGCTCATCTGGATTGCCTATAAGCTGCTGACCGATAAAAAGGATAAGGACATCAGTGCTCACTCCGACTTGCTGACTGCCGTACGTACAATCATAATCGCTGACGGGGTTATGGGTATTGATAATGTAATGGCCGTTGCTGGCGTAGCCCATGGCGACATGCTGCTGGTTACCGCGGGTATATTAATCACCATTCCTGTCATTATCTGGGGCAGCACCGCTTTCATTAAGCTTGTAGACCGGTTCCCGGTTGTGATTTATCTGGGAGGAGCGGTACTGGCCTGGACGGCAGGAGGTATGATTGCCGGCGATCCGTTGACGATGAGATATTTTGACCTGTCTTCAACCAGCAAATGGCTGATCAGTGGCACCCTAACCGCGGCTGTCGTAGGTGCAGCCCGTTTAAGTGCCGGCAGCTCCACAGAAAGCAGCAAACCCTCGGCTTTCGAAGGGTAAGATAATTATGATTTTTAATTATCTAATCTACAATATTCTCCCATAAAGCACCTTACGGTGGTACAGTGATGGTAAGAAAATTTTTATCAATACGAGGAGAGCAGATTATGAGAATTCTGTTGGCAGGTGGAGCCGGTGATGTGGGCAGCAATCTCACCGTTTATCTGCTCCGGCAAGGTCATTCTGTAACAGTTCTTGATAAAAATGCGGCACCGGCTGTACAACCTAATGTGACTGTCTGTACGACCGATCTTATGAATCCGGCTTTACTCCGGGATATGGTTGCCGGTACTGATGTTGTTGTGAATTTAGCCTGGAGTTTCAGTGATGAGCCAAAAGTTTTATTTAATAATGATATGGTTGGGCAGATTAACCTGCTGAACGCCTGTGCTGCGGCCGGTGTTAAACGCTTTATCTATACCAGCACAGCCGGTGTTTATGGCATCCCTCCTGCCGGCCCGGTTGATGAAACCTATACTTGCCGGCCGGAGCGGGCCCGCAAACCGTTGTATGCTATTGCCAAGCTTTGTGCGGAGCAGTTAGCGCTGGCTTTAGGCCGGCAGCAGAACCTGCCGGTGACGATATTGCGTTTCTGGTGGGCCTTTGGCCACTCTATCGGCGGAAAACACCTGCGGGAATTAGTGAAATCAGCCCTTGCCGGCCAGCCTTTACCCATGGTGACCGGGGCTGGCGGCGCCTTTGTCAGTATGAATGATTTAGGGGCGGCAGTCGGGCTGGCTGCAACCAGGCAAGAGGCCATTGGCAATATTTATAATATTGGCAGCCTGTTTTTATCCTGGGAAGCAATCGGCCGGATGATTATTGAATTAACACAATCGGTATCATCACTGCAGTTAGTGGCGGCAGCAGACTGGAACGGGCCGGCCTTCCTGAATGAAACCTGGCGTCTTACCTGGGATAAAGCCACTGCTGATATAGGCTATCAGCCCCTATTAAGTCCGGCTGATACCGCCGCTGCCTTTCGCAGTGCATTGGCGAACTGTATTGCCGGTCAAAGGTAAGTAGTGGCCGCGGCGATAATAATGCTAATGCCTTGTTACGCAAAAAAGTCCCCAGCTTAATTACTTCTAAGCTGGGGCTTTTAAACATGGTCACCGCCAATAGAACCGGTGATTCTACGATCCATAGATCCGATAAATCTGTCTTCAGATTACTTGGCGCTTATGGTCTCCGGGGTTGCATCATAATCAATCGTTACGCCCACGCCAAAATGAACGAAATACTCGGGGTATCCCGTAATTGGCAGCCAATAGGAAATGATCTCCTTTTCGCCAAATTTTCCTTTAACATATGCCGGCTGCTGCGTTGCCAGCGCTTTGTTGGCCAGACAGCCTTTATGAGCCTCAGCCCCACCGATGGTTGCACAGTTGATCCCTTTCTCCCGGCCAATCTTTTTACAGGCCGTGTTGACCGCAATAATTTCCCTGCTTTTATGTACCAGTGTAGCCGGTTCAGGAAAATTGCCCCACATAAGCTCAAAGGCTTCGATTACTTTAGAATCAATCATGTTTATTCCTCCTCAAGATTAGGTGCCGCTAAAATTCACCTTGTAAAAACTATCATTTAGAATGACGAAATACTTACCGTTTTTATTGCATAAAAAAGATCTCTATGGCAGTCATAAAGAGATCTTTTTTTGTCTTTATGTGACTTGCAAATACAATCGTTTAGGCCATTGTCTTTACAATCTGAGTAAGCTCATCACCGGAAATGACTTCCTTGTCTTTTAAAAACCTGGCAACCTCGTGCATCACAGGCAGACGTTCGGTTAGAATCTGTTTAGCGGTATTATGGGCCTCTGTCAGCAGCCGCTGAATCTCTTCATCAATATGAGCAATGGTAGCAGGACTCAAATCCTCCCGGCCCGCAACCCCGCTTCTTAAGTAAGTCCCGGCGGTATTGGCATAACGCACCGGCCCCAGCTTTGGGGACATTCCAAACTCAGTAACCATGCGTCGCGCCATTTCAGTGGCCCGTTCCAGATCATTGGCCGCCCCGGTGGAGCTTTCCTGAAAAATAATCAGTTCCGCCGCCCTGCCGCCAAGCATAACGGCCAGACGGGCCTTAAGCTCGTTTTCACCGATAAGATACCGGTCTTCTTCCGGCATCTGCATAGTATACCCCAAGGCTCCCTTGGCAGTGGGGATAATACTGATCTTATGAACCGGGTCAGTACCGGGCAGATAGTAAGCAGTCAGGGCGTGACCAACCTCATGATAAGCAACCTTAGCCCGGATATCTTCGGAGAGGGGTGTTTTCCGCTGCAGTCCGGCAACAACCCGTTCGATCGCCAAATCAAAATCAGCCATAGCAATGGTTGCTGCCTGCTGACGGATAGCCAGCAACGAGGCCTCATTGGCAATATTAGCCAGCTCCGCACCGGAAAAGCCGGCGGTTATTTTAGCCAGGCGCGCTAGATTTACATCACTGCCAAGCGGCATATTACGGGTGTGAATCTTAAGAATCTCCAGACGTCCTGGTTCTGTAGGCAAGGTTACCTGAATTTGCCGGTCAAACCGGCCCGGCCGGATAAGTGCCTGATCCAAAATCTCCGGCCGGTTGGTGGCCGCCATAATGATAACGCCCGAATTAGCTTTAAATCCGTCCATTTCCGCCAACAGCTGATTAAGCGTGTTTTCCTGTTCACTGTTGCCGCCGATCCGCCCCATACTGGTGCGGGCCTGACCAATAGCATCTATTTCATCGATAAAAATGATACAGGGCGCTTTCTTTTGAGCCTGCTCAAAAAGGTCACGTACCCTGGCAGCACCCACACCGACAAACATTTCAACAAAGCTTGAGCCTGTCAGGAAGAAAAAGGGGACTCCCGCCTCGCCGGCAGTCGCTTTGGCAAGCAACGTTTTACCGGTTCCAGGTGAACCGGCCAACAAAACCCCCTTCGGCAGCCTGGCACCCATGCGACCGAACTTCTCCGGGTTTTTCAGATATTCAATAATTTCCCGCAGTTCAATTTCCGCTTCGCCAACCCCGCCGACATCGCTGAATTTGATACCAATCATCTCACCCTGAATCTCATGGGCTTTGCTTTTCCCCAGCGACATAGCATTGCCGCCCCCGCCCATCCGGCTAAAAATAAAATACCAGATTAATAGCAACGGCAATAGAGGCAAAATCCAGCCTAATAG
>JAEWGR010000073.1 GCA_023388195.1 Bacillota bacterium | reverse complement strand
GCTGCAGTCTGGTCTGGCCTTGTTGTTGGGCTTGTCTTTCGGGGGAATTCTGGCATTTGTTGTTTTATATGCCAAGGAAGCAGCAATTCCCAAGGTTGCCTATTTCTTTTTTGTGAATGCCATGGCCGGGTTGCTTGTGCGCTTTGTGGCCGGCAGGATATTTGATCAGAAAGGTCCGGGCATTATTATTGCCGTCTCTGCTATTCTTTGCAGCATCGGCACCTTGCTGCTGTCTACGGCTTCGACCACGACGGTCCTCATTATTGCCGCCGCTTTCTATGGAACCGGCATGGGAGCCGCATTTCCTGCTTTACAGGCCTGGTGCATTAACGTTGTACCGGTGAACCGGCGTGAACACGCAATGGGTACTTTTTTTAATGCCTTTGATTTAGGCATTGGTTTAGGAGCTATTCTGCTGGGGACTATCGCGGCTCGGACGGGATATTCCATTATGTATATCGTGTCAATCCTGTTTTTTATCCTCTACTGGCTGCTCTATCAGCGTTTCGGCAGCCGGCAAAACGTGCCTTATTCCGACTAGCAAGACAACTTGTTTGAGAATATTGGGGCCTTCTACCGTCATTTTTATGTGCCTGAACTACAAAATGTAGTGTTTTACTTCAAAAAAGTCAACGAATTGCGGCTGTAAATAAACAGACAGGCTGTAGTAAAATAAGCGATAAAGAAGCATATATGCAAAATAGGTTTAATTATAAGCCGATGAACGGGAGACGAAATGCCTATACTCTGACTGGCCTTGGTGTAAACAGTCAGGGCAGCTTCCGGCGTGTTGGCTAAGAAATCTATCGGGCGGCATGGTAATTAGGGGGGAGGAAGAAAGGAATGACCGAAAGCGGAAATGAAAAAAAGCGCCGGGTTGTTGCGGGACTACTGATCCTGTTTATAGCGATCGGCATTGCCGCCGGGGGCGGATATTGGTACTATTCGACTAAATATGTAAGTACAGACGATGCGCGCGTTAGCGGCACGATTGTAACAATTAGCAGCAAGGTCACCGGCAAGGTCGCTCAACTGGCGGTGGCGGAAGGGGACACAATAAAGGCTGGGCAGGTGCTGGCCCGGATTGATCCGCAGGATATCCTGGCCCAAAAGGCCCAGGCGGAAGCGGTGTTGGCGGCGGCGAAAGCCAATTATGAACAGCTTGTGAACGGCAACCGTCCGCAGGAAATCCAGCAGGCCCGGGCGGCTGCCGACCAGGCTAGGGCCAACCTGGACAATGCTGCGGTCAACAACGAGCGGATGGCCACGCTGTACAGGGACGGGGCAATCAGCGCTGCGCAGCGGGATAATGCCCGGACATCCTATCAGGTAACTCAAGAGGCCTATACTGCCGCCAGCCAGGCATTAGATCTGGCAGTAACCGGCACCCGCGAGGAGACTATCCGTGCGTCTGCAGCCCAGGTCAAGCTGGCCGAAGCGTCCTTGGCAGCGCTTAACCTGACGTATGCCGATACCACCATCGTTTCCCCGTTTGACGGGGTGGTGGCTCTTAAGTCGGCCAACACGGGGGAAGTGGTGGTTATGGGACAGCCACTGTTTAGCATTGTCAGCACCAATGATGTGTGGGTTAACGCCCGTATTGAAGAGACCTATGTCGGCAAGCTTAAAGTCGGACAGCCGGTCGAGTATACAATAGACGGATATCCAGGGCAAAAGTTCAACGGTAAAATATACGAAATCGGCCATGTTGCAACTTCAGTATTCGCCCTAATACCTACTGAGAATGCATCTAATAACTTTACTAAGGTTACGCAGCGCATTCCGATCAAAATCAGTCTGCCTGATCAGCGCGACGTTGTTTTCCGGCCGGGTATGTCGGCGATTATTAAAGTCCAGTTGGATTGACGGGGGTGGAGGGTATGAACATTCCTCGGCTGGCAATTGCCGAAGACCGTTACCGGTGGTGGGCGCTGGGTGTAACTATCATCGGTGGATTCATGAGCATTTTGGATACTAATATTGTCAATATTGCTATTCCCAAAATGATGGCCGTTTTTTCCGTTGATGCAGAAGACGCCCAGTGGATTTTGACGGCCTACATGCTGACAATGGGCGTGCTGCAACCGGTCACTGGCTATTTTTGTGACGTTTTTGGCACCAGACGTATGTACTTGCTGAGCCTGATGGCGTTTACCGTAGGTTCCTTGCTCTGCGGTATGGCCTGGAGCAATGAATCAATGATTACGTTTCGCGTAATTCAGGCTATTGGTGGCGGGTTGATCATTCCAGTCACTATGACTATCGTATATCAGAGTTTCCCGGTTAAAGAAAGAAACATGGCTCTGGGAATCTGGGGCATATCGGCCATGGTGGCACCGGCGGTCGGCCCAACACTATGCGGTTACCTGGTAGAGTATTGGGACTGGCGACTCATCTTTACTATTAATATCCCGGTAGGAGTCATTGGCTATATTGCTGCGGCACTGGTACTGCGGGAAACTCCCCTGCACCGGGAGAGCAAATTTGATCTGGGCGGGGTGCTAACCTCCGCTGTCGGGCTGTTCTGCCTTTTGCTGGCGTTAAGCAAAGGTGTGGATAAAGGCTGGACGTCAGCCTATATCCTCAGTTTGCTATATGTTGGTTTGGCCAGCTTGACCCTGTTTTTCGTGATCGAACTGAATCACGAGCAACCGGTTATTGATTTGCGGTTGTTCACCGACTGGAATTTTTCCTTTAGCTCAGTGGTTAACTTTATGGGCTATGGTGTCTTATTTGCCACCATTTTTGTCTTTCCCCTGTACTTTGAGAATATTCGCGATTATTCAGCGATGCAGTCCGGTATTCTCATGCTGCCCTCGGCTATCGCTTCCGGTCTGGCTATGCCAGTAGCGGCTAAACTGGCAGACCGGTTCGGTGCAAAGCCGGTAGTTCTTGCCGGTATCGGTTTCCTGATTGCC
Organism: Bacillota bacterium; assembly: GCA_023388195.1. Classification (GTDB taxonomy): domain Bacteria; phylum Bacillota; class Negativicutes; order Sporomusales; family Sporomusaceae; genus Sporomusa. Next base: position 17,554 of record JAEWGR010000073.1, on the reverse strand, counting down.
AGCGTCGTACCTTTCATGTATCTGGATATGGATACTACGTACCGGACGATCACCGTAGGCATGATCCTCCGTGGCATAGGTTTCGGACTATTCCTCATGACAGTGACAGTGATGGGGATGAATTCGGTACCGCTGGACAAGATCAGCCGGGCAAGTTCTCTCAGCAATACTATCCGTCAGCTGGCCGGTTCCTTTGGTATCGCGCTGGTATCGACCCTGATGCAGAACAGGGGGATTTACCACCTGGCCCACAACGCCGAAAACATTAATGTAGCGTCTGCGGCTATGAAAAATACCCTTGTTGGCATGGAAAAACTGCTCTGGGGGGCTGGCACCCCGCCGGGTGCGACCAGGCATATGTTAACCTATATTGATAATATCTGGCTGCAATCCGGTTACTCACCGGGTATTGTTCAGCATAAGGCTATGGCAATGATCAGCGGCCTGGTGCAGCGCCAGTCAGTGATTTTTGCGTTTGATGATGTTTTTTTCGCTTTATTGGCAGCGTCCACACTTATTCTGATACCTGCTGTATTTTTGCGGGTAAGCAAAGTGAAGCAGGGGCCACCGCCGCCTGTGATAGAATAACCTTGCAGCAATAAACAACGGCTATTATCTGCAGATAATAGCCGTTGTTTATTGCTTACTGCGCTGTTTGGATGATAGCCAGCCGATTGTATTGACTTTTTAAAAGGAAAAACCTACAATTTACAGTGTGTAAATAGGGGGTGTAATTGATGAAATTAAGTATTGGTTTGATTTCCCAGCGGCTTGCCGCTTATATTACTTATGAGAAATATGGCGACTTCCCCTATGTTTTGCATTTACATCGTCCCGAACATTACCTGCAACAAAACATATTGCACTCCAAGCATGTCTATATTGCTGCTGCTTCTACCTTACCTCCTTTTCTTGCTGGTGAACTGGAAAGCTGCCTGATTTGTATCGGGACGCCGCCGGCCGCCTATTTTGTGCAACCATTTTCTATAATCTGTGTCTCCGAAAGCCTTGATGTCTTTCGTTTATTTAATATGCTGCAAAAACTATATGATCAATATGATCTTTGGGATCAGCGTTTGCAAGAATGCATTAATTCCCGTTTAGATCTGCAATATATCGTTGATGTATCGGCCGCCATTTTCCAGAACCCCATGTATTTCTGCGATTCAGATTATCGAATCCTGGCCGGTCCCCGGCATGATCCCCAGAATATAAAATATGCCTATATCCCACACCGCTTTATCGATCATTTTAAGTACGATCCCCTTTATCAAAAAATGTGGCAAAGCGATGAACCCATCATTTGTCAGGGGGATTCGGACGATGACAGAGCCCTGGGGCTGATTGTCCGCTCGCACGGGCAGTTTGCGGTATACATATCACTGGTTGAAGAGAAAATTTCTTTGCGTAATAGTGATGCTGCATTATTGCAGCACATGGCCGGCTATGTGCTGATGCATTATGAACAGGACGTACTGGATGATGAAAATACCTCAATTTCATTGGAACATTATTTTAAGCAATATTTAAACCAGAAACCAGTTTCCGGGCAAGCTTTTGAAAAAGCGCTGGCCTTGCTCACTTGGAAACCAGACCATACTTATTATGTTTGCTGTATTGAATTGTCTGAGCTGGATCTAAGATATAACATTATTAAGTATCAATGCGACCAAATCGAAAAAATATTTACAGCCGCCATTGTCTTTGCCTATAACAAGAATATCATTGCCATTATAAATCACTCCCTTCTGGACGTGCCTCACACGCCGGAGATTACTTTTTGTTCTTTTTTGCAAAACAGCAACCTTAAGGCCGGCAAAAGCCGGGAGTTCAAGAATATCAACAATGTACGAAATTATTACATCCAGGCTTTATCCGCACTTGAAATTGGCAAAACTACAACCTCTGGTTTGCCTTATTATAAATTTGAAACATATTGCTTACAGTACATGCTGACTAATTCTTATCATGATCTTATTCCAGAATCATTGTACCCGGACGGTTTTATGCAAATGAGGGAATATGACCACTTGCGTCATACACAATATGTGCTTACATTAAAGACCTATTTTGAACAAAAATTTAACGCAACCCGGGCCGCGAATAAACTATATATCCACCGGACAACTTTTTTAGATCGGTTAGATAAAATTCAAAATTACTTTGGCATAAATTTAGCAGACTGGCACACATGCCTTTATTTCATGATGGTGCTGGAGAGTATGGGAAAAGACACTTTCTGATGTAGGATCCGGCTTTATTGTGCGGGTTCCGCTCAACTGATCAGAGCCGGCCCTGTGTTGAAAGTGACCCTACATGCTGGGGTAAATATAGGGCCGTGCCGGTTTGGGTACAGGTTTGGCGGTAGTAACGTTAACTACGGCCCTATTTTTTTTTGCCTGTTTTTCCACCTGAATAGTACCCCTGACAGTCAGCCAGGTGTCTGACGGGTAGGTGGTGGCGGCAGTGCATACAAGCCCGTAGGGGGAAGCGTCGGCTGAACAGCAGATAATCACATAGCGGGCGAGGGCGAACTGCGCCGGTGCCATAGAAGCGTCTTTTAGGACAAAGCCTGTGAATTCAATCTCTTTGCCGGCATAATCATTGGGGAAACTGGTCACCTCAAACATGACCTCCGTAAAATTAATATCGGTCACCTGGATGAACGGGGTGGCCGCCAGTGTTTTGGCCAACGGGCGCGGAATATTGGCTAAGGCAGACTCGGTGTCGGCGGCGAGGCGGAAATTCAGTCCCTTATTAGCAGCCACACTGGCATCAAGGCTGGTATTGGGAATTAAAAAGGCTACCAGCAGGGTCAGGATAAATGGGATTAAGCTGCCATTGTGACTATGACCGCAGCAGCCGGCAGGCTTGTGAACAATATGAGTTGCCTGGACGACACTCATGGCTAATAACAGGCAGGCCGCCAGTTCTGTCAGGGATTTAAAACGGGGATTAATCAATAGCGCCAGCTCCCCCGTCTGGCTTAACCATACCAACAGCAGAAAAAATCCGGACAGAATCATAGTTTTTATAGCAGCGGTGATGGAGATTACCCGGTTGTTCACAACAGCACCCCCTCTAATAGCATGTTCAGCAAGTAAGCGCCGGCAAAACACAAGCTGGTAGTAATTGTAATAAGCGCCAGTACTAAGCGCGGCCGGAAGGTATGGCTTAACATAAAGGCGTTTTTTAGATCAATCATGGGACCGTAGGTCATAAAGCACAGCAGGGAAGCGATTGTGAAAGAACCGCTGAAAGAGGCAGCAATAAAAGCGTCGGAGGTCGAGCAAATGGAAACAAAAAAGGCAAATACCATCATAATGGCCAGCGATAAAACCGGATGCTGTCCAACCTCGGTCATACTTGTATGGGGGATAAAGGTTTGGGCGATCGAACTGAGTAAAGCCCCGAAAATCAGATAACGCCCCATTTCAAAGAATTCGCTGCAGGCATCTGTCAGTACGTTCAGGCAGCGGTCATAGGGTGCGGGCCGGGAAGGTGCACCGTGACTGCAGCCGCAGGTATGACCATACTCCTGTAAGGCCGCCTCGCTGCGGAGTTCGGGACCGCGGAAAATAGTACTTAAACACACCGCCGTGCTAACGGCAACAACTAAGGCCATCCCTAAGCGGAGCCACATAATGGCCGGTGAGTTAAAGGCAAAGGAGGTTGCCGAGGCTACAACCGGGTTTATAATTGGTGCTGTCAGCATGAAAGCAATAGCTGCCGGCATGGGCACCCCCTTTTTTATCAACCTGCGGGCAATCGGCACAATCCCGCAGTCGCAGACCGGAAACAGTACACCGATAAAACAGGCCGGTATGATACTGTATAACTTGTTTTTAGGCAGCAGCCTCGCCAGCAGCTGTTCGGAAACCAGTTGATTAATCAGGGCGGAAACAAAGACGCCGATCAGAATAAACGGCAGGGCTTCAATGATAATGCTTAAAAAGATCATTTTTACATTCAGCAGGTCATTCCAGGCAATTTTTTCGATAAATGGCATACTCTCACTCTCCCGGTACTTGTTACCTAATAATATTTATACTAAATATTTACAATTATGATTGAAAGTAGTATAATTGTAAATAGTAATATTATTATTTAAGAGGTAACGCATATGGAAAAATGGATCGCTGCCCTGCGGGCACAAGGCTATAAGGTTACACCACAACGCCGGGTCGTAATTGAGGCCTTGCAACAAGGGGGCAAGTTTACAACCGCGCAGCAAGTGTTAGAGGCGGTGCGGCAAAAATTCCCGGAGATGAGCCTGGATACCGTTTATCGCAATTTGAGCCTGCTGGTTGAGCTGGGCCTGGTGCATGAGGTGCGGACAAAGGGGCGGGATGGCAATGTTTTTGAGATTGCTGTAACCGGTCATCACCATCACACGGTATGCCTGCAATGTGGCAAGGCCGCATGCCTGGACTTTTGCCCTATTCATGAACAGGATTTGGCAAGGGCAGAGGAAGGCGGTTTTAAAATTACTGCCCACTCGCTGGAGTTCTATGGCTATTGTGCGGATTGCCGCAAAACCGGTTGATGGTTACATATATAAGGGGGTTGCTTATGAAACGTATTGTAAAAATTGGTCTGATGTGCCTGCTGGGGGCTGCTGTATTACTTACAGGCTGCGGCAGCAAAACAAAATCCACTCAGTCGTCACCTGATAAGATTAAGGTGTTCGCGACAGTGTATCCTGTCTATGATTTTGCCAGGCAGGTGGGCGGCGATAAGATTGAACTGGCCATGCTGATGCCACCAGGCGCTGAGCCTCATGACTGGGAGCCGACTCCCCAGGATATTATCAAGCTTAAGTCGGCAAAACTAGTGCTTTATCATGGCGCCGGACTTGAACCTGTTGACAAATTGCTGAGTAAGGATATCCTGGCAACTGTAAAAGCAGTCGAGGTGAGTAAAGGCATCGCCCTGCTTGCCAACCAGGAAGACGGCGGGCATGAAGACGAAGCTGACGACCATCAGCATGAGCAGGATAAAAAAACAGGACAGCACACACATGAGTCGGAGACCGATCCTCATGTCTGGCTCGATCCGGTCAATGCCCAGCAGGAGGTAAAGACCATTGCTGCGGCTTTGAGTGAGGCTGATCCTGCTAATAGCGACTACTACCAAAAGAATGCGGAACGTTTTATTCAGGAATTAGCCAAACTTGACAGTGACTATCAAACCACGCTGGCGAAGGCGGGCCGGCGCGATATCATTACAAGCCATATTGCCTTTGGTTACCTGGCTAAGCGGTATAATCTTGAACAGACTGGCATCATGGGCTTAGCGCCGGATAGTGAGCCTACGCCTGACAAGATGGCCAAAGTCGTTGATTTTTGCCGGACCCACCAGGTAAAATATATATTCTTCGAGACCTTGGTCAGCCCTAAACTGGCTGATACCATTGCCAAAGAAACCGGAGCAGGCCTCCTGGTGCTTAACCCGCTGGAAAACCTGACTGCCGAGGAAATGAAACAAGGTAAAGACTACTTATCGGTCATGCGCGAGAATCTGGCCAATCTGGCAAAGGCTCTGCAATAATAGTAATAATCTCCACTTGTTTGGAGAGCAGGCTTCCCGGCTATGGGCCGGGAAGCCTTTTTTTATCCAGCAGAACGTATAGGGTTTCAAATGCAAAAAATCCTGCTGTTGTCAGCAGGATTTGAAAGCTGGTAGGTATTAGTCTTTTAACTGGGAAACCAATGCCTGAGGGGCCGTTGCGGATTGCGCCAAAGCGGCAATACCTGACTGTTGTGCTGTCTGGACGTGAATCAGGGGGGCGGCTTCTGCCGTTGCAACTGCAGCCTGTGTTTCGGATTCACTGTCCGGAACCCGGCTGGATTGTGTATTTTGGCTGCCGCTTAATTCTACTAAGTAAGCAGGGCCGATCCGGGTGTTTAAATCCTCCGATTTGTCATCAGAGTCTGTTGTCAAACCGGAAGTAAGATGGTTTTCCTGTGTTTTTTCTGTTGCTGATTTTGTAATTTGATAGTCGCTATTTGCAATCATAAGGTTTATTGACGACATATTTCACACCTCCTGCGATCTTCTCTTTAATCTTACTATGCTACCATACCCATGAAATGTCAAGACAAATTATGTAAGTTTGCTTATGTATAGCTTGGCTGGCCGGCATCTGACTTGTGTGGGTCCATAGCGCCGGGGGCAAATTCGCTTAACGCTTTATTTTTACACAGTCTTAACACAAAGATAAAATTCAGTGCCTGCCGATAGTGTAAGATTGTAATACAGGCTGTAGTTTCAGGCGGCAGCGGTCGAGTAGTAAAGAATGCGCAAAAGGAGGCTGGATGATGAAACCTTCGCAGAGTATAAGGACTATTTTTATTATTGGCATGTTGTTGATTATCACTGTGGTTATGAGTATTCAGGCGGGGATCAGTTTATATTCTTTTAAAAGCAGCATGGAAACCAAGGTTCACGAAAACCTTACCCAGCAGGCGGGACAAATACAGCATAAACTGAGCGGCCGCTTTGAGCAGATTGGGAAATATAGTGAACTTATGGCTTATAATATTGGCGCAATGCCTCAGTATGATGCCGATATGCTGTTAGGCGTCATAGAAAAGTATATCGTCTCCGACCCCCTGATCATTGGGGCCGGTTTTTGGTTTGAACCCGATGCTTTTCAGCCTGGCCGGAAATATTATGGACCGTATAAGTACAAGGATGATAAAGGCCAGGTTGTCCTCACCTGGGAATACAGTAACGCCGAATATGACTATTTTAAATACGACTGGTATAAGGAGGGCCTGGCCGCAAAAGAAAAAATCGTCTGGAGTGCTCCTTATGAGGATGCTGTTACCAAAATGCCTATGATTACCTCCAGCAGCCCAATCGTCAAAGGGAACAAGGTAGTTGGTGTTACCACCACAGATATTGGTCTTAACGAGTTTTCAAATTACATAAGGGATATGAAGATCGGCGAGACCGGCTATGCCTTTATTGTCAGCAAAGATGGAACATTTCTGGCTCACCGGCAGCAGGAAAAAAATCTAAAAGAAAAAATCACCGCTGATCAGGATCCAAAAATCAGCCGGCTGGGAACAGAAATTATCAATAACAGCAACCAGACGGTTACTGTGCGCAGAGACCGGGTATTTGGGGAAGATAATTTTGTTGCGTATGTACCGGTCGGCAATACCGGTCTGCACCTGGTCGCTGTCTACCCGGCCACCGAAGCCTATCAGGATCTGAATAAAGTGATTATACTCAATATCGCCGTCTTTGCGGCTGCTGTAGTTATCTTAGTCCTGGTACTGGCCTGGTTATTTAACGCAAAAATTAGCCGGCCCATACAAGTTTTGATGCGGGGGGCGGAAAGAATTTCGACAGGAGACCTGTCGGTAAATTTTGCTGTGGGCTCCACCGATGAACTGGGACGCCTGGCAGCAAGCCTGAATGGAATGGCAGACAACCTGCGGGCCATTATTGTGAAAGTTGCGCAGTCGGCAGAACACCTTGCTGCTGCCGGTGAGCAACTCAGTTCCAGTGCCGAGCAGTCCGCTCAGGCTGCCAGTCAGGTTGCCGGTTCGATCACCGACATAGCGCTGGGCGCAGAACAACAAATGAATTATGTCGATGAAACAGCCGGTGTGGTGACAGAACTGGCAGCCAGTCTGCAGCAGGTCGTTGCCAATAGTACCCGGGTAGCCGGGCAAGCTGCGCAGGCTGCAGCAACAGCCCAAGAAGGTGGCAAAACGGTCGATAAGGCTGTTAGTCAAATGGCCATGGTTGAAGATACGGTCAATAATTCCGCGCAGGTTGTAGCCAGGCTTGGTGAACGGTCTAAAGAAATTGGCCAAATTGTGGAAACGATAGCCGGCATAGCCGGGCAAACAAATCTCCTGGCTCTTAATGCGGCCATTGAAGCTGCCAGAGCCGGCGAGCAGGGGCGGGGTTTTGCTGTTGTTGCCGATGAAGTTCGCAAGCTTGCCGAACAATCCCAGGATGCCGCCAAGCAGATTGCTGTGTTAATCGGCGGCATACAAGCGGATACCGAGGAGGCAGTGGCTGCTATGAGCGACGGCACACGGGAGGTTAAGCTAGGAGCTGCGGTGGTGCATACGGCTGGTCTGGCATTTGGTGATATTGCTGATCTGATCATGCAGGTATCCGGTCAGGTACAGGAGATGGCGGCAAAAATTCAGCTTATGGAACAGGGCAGCCAGCAGATTGTGGCTGCAGTCAAGGATATTGACACACTGAGCAAAAGTGCCACCGGCGAAGCGCAGTCAGTCTCGGCAGCCACGGAAGAACAGGCAGCATCGCTGGAGGAGATGACCTCATCCAGCCAGAGTCTTTCGCACCTGGCGCAGGACCTGCAGACCTTGATCCATAAGTTTCGTATCGGTTAGCAGCCACATGCCGAGCACGATGAGCAATCCCCCCGCCCAGTGGCTCCAGTTCACTTGTTCATTTAGCAATAATACTGACAAAATAAGTGCAGTTAAGGGCATCAGGCCGGAGAATGCGGCTGCCACTGCCACATCACAGCGTTTAATTCCCTGATACCAGCAGATGAAGGCCAGGGCTGTAACGAAGAGACCATACCAGGCTAAGGCCGCCCAGCCGCTTGCCGGGAGTAATAACAGTGCGGCGGTCTGGTTTTCGGCTATTGCCGGGCCCAGGCAAAGCAATAAGGCCATATACACCACAAGGGTGGTCCAGGCAGCCGGATTGGCAATTAGTGATTGACCGGCGGCATTGTTAATACTGCTGCTGCGTGATAACAGATTAAACAGGGACTCACTCAGTGCGGCACCAAGAATCAGCAGATTGCCGGCCAGATGATCGCCGGCCAATATAATGCCGGCAGACCATAATCCCTGGATGGTCAAAATTCCGGTAACTGTGCAGCCGATACCCAGACAGCGCACCGGGTTTAAAGGTTCCCGTAAAAAAAGCCAGCCCAGCAGTGCCGTAAAAGCCGGGGTGGCCCCAGTGAGCAAGCCTGCCTCACCTGCGCTTGTATGTTGTAATCCCAGCAGCAACAGCAGCCGGAAGAGAAAAATACCCAGCAATGCCTGCAGCAGCAGTCGGCGCCAGTCATGTCCGGTCAGCCGCCCCAGGCTGCCGAGAACACTGCGCCCATAGAGCGGCAGCAAGCCCAGCAGGGCAAAAAACAGGCTGGCAGTGGTTATAGTAAACGGTCCTAAAAGCCCGCAAACCAGCTTGCCGGCTATGATCGAAGTGCCTGCCAGGCTGAAGGCTGCGGCCAAAAACAGAACTCCGGCAACTGACTGCATGATAATTCCCCCTCGCTGACTGTTTATTCTTCCAGGTATGATATAATAATAGCAAATTGACTGGTATTAACCAGAGCCAGTAGGAGCTAATAATCAGGGTGCCACTTAGGAGGGGATTCTCATGTGGGGAATTGTGTTGCAACGCCATAGCGAGGTTGCTTTAGCACGTCAGCTTTATCAAATACTGCGTGAGAGAATGATTGAAGGCCAGCTTAAACCGGGTGAGGGGCTGCCCTCCACCCGGGAATTGGCCAAACAGTTGGCAGTATCCCGCAATACAACCTATGAGGCTTACGAAATGCTGGCGGCAGAAGGTTATATTATCAGCAGTCAGGGGACAAAAACCCGGGTCGCTCAAGGCTTGCAGCTGGAAAAAGCAGCGCCAGCATGTATAGAAAATATCCCGGCGGCATCACCGCCTATTACCGCTGATTTTCGGACAGGCCGTCCGGATATCCGGCAATTTCCCCGGCACCTCTGGCTGCAACTGCTGCGTAAGGCTACAACTGAACTCCCGCCGGCACTGTGGAGCTATTCAGGGCCGGCCGGTTTGCCAGCGCTGCGCCGGGAGATTGCTGCCTGGCTATATAGAAGCCGGGGGCTTGCCGTTGAGCCGCAGGATCTTTTTATAACCGCCGGCGCCACTCAGGCCCTGAAGCTGCTGGCTGAACTGCTGGCTGGTGACGGGCGGGAGATTATCATGGAAGACCCCTGCCACAGTGGTATGCTGCAGGTATTGCAGGGCCGGGGGTTGCCTGTTTATCCGGTGCCGGTCGATCGACAGGGGCTGCAAACCGGAAACCTGACCAGGAAGGGGGCGTGTGCAGTCTATGTGACCCCCTCCCATCAGTTTCCCCTCGGCGGAATCCTGCCGGCCGGCCGCCGGGCCGAACTTGTCCGGTATGCCCGGGAGAACGGGCTGTATTTGCTTGAAGACGATTATGACAGTGAGTTTCGCTATACCGGTCCCCCGGTGGCCCCGCTTTATTCCCTGGATCCACAGCAGGTCATTTACATCGGTACGTTTAGTAAAATCTTATTTCCGGCTTTGCGTATTGGTTATGTAATTCTGCCCCGCCGGTTGCACGGCCGGTGGCGGCAACTGCGTACCTATACCGATGTCCAGAATCCGCCTTTTGCCCAGGCTGCGCTTGCCGAATTCCTGCAGACCCGCAAGCTCGACCGGCATATACAAAATATGCGCAGGCTGTATGGACACCGGCGAAACATACTGCTGCAGACATTGACAACAGGTTTTGGTTCCGACTGGCGGGCCTGGGGGGATTCGGCCGGCCTGCATCTGGCTGTGGAATTTCCCGGCCTGTGCTTTGATGATGCCTTTATCCGGCACTGTCAAAGTAAAGGGCTGCGGATTGGGACGGTTGAAAACCACAGTATCCGTAAGGGGGAGCATCTGGCGAAACTGCTGCTGGGATACGGGCACCTGGAACCGGAGGAGATTAAAGCAGGCCTGGCCTTGCTGCATACTATTGTTACGTCGTGAGCGGCGAAATAAAAACACTACCCGGTCAGGCAGGCTGACCGGGTAGTGTTTCCTAATTTAGGCGGGTCTAAGATTTCCGGGGTTGCTTAAAATTTATAATTGACGCCGAAGCCGACGCCATCAGCCGTATCGGTATCATCTTCCTTGTACGATTTATAGCCGAGATGCAGGGCGGCCTGATTATTTAACTGGTAGGTCAAGCCGGTTTGCCACTCCGTGGCAATGCTGCTTGTTGTTACCGAGGCATAGCCGTCGACCTTGGGACCTAAGTGAGTGGTAGCGCCGATGCCGTAAAATACTTTGGAGCCGTCGGTGTAGTCACGGTTGCCAACCATAAGCCGGAAATTCGGGTCCAGCTTGTAATGGGCGTAGATATCGGTGGTGTGAGTGGAAAAGTCGGAGTAGGAATAGGAGTTCCTTTCCAGACCGAGTATTACTTTGTCCGAGACGGCGTTTTCCAGATAGAAGCTGTCATCATTAAGGTCTGCGGACAGGTTATAGTGGTTGTAGCCAATGGTAGTGTCACCTTGCTGCAAATCGGTCAGCGGTGCGGCGAAGCTGACGCTGGCGGTCAGCATGGTGCCGGTAAGAATGGTCAGGATTTTCTTATTCATTATATATTCCTCCCTGAATGTCGTAATATATGAGCTTCTACCCAAAGATTACCACAGATATATGACAAAAGTATGACAACTGCCTAAGCCGCTAAGCAAGGATTTCAGCGGTTGCTTTTAAGAAGTTGCGCCATATCGCCGATATATATAATATAAATAAGTTAAGCAACAGGGTTCAGGGAGGTGATGTAAATGCACAGTATATCCTTAGATGAAATACAGCCGGGGATGCTCCTGGCAAAACCCCTTATTCTGGCAGATGGCACTGTATTACTCCATGAGGGCACTGAGGTAAAGGAACGATATATCAACTATCTGCGCGAAAAAGGTTTTACCTCGTTGTTTGTCGGCGGAGCAGACACTGCTGTTACCGTTGAGGATGTAGCTGACGACTGCTATGATTCCAAGCATAAACAAGCGGCCATGGATGCTGCCCATGAGGTAGTGAACCAGTTTCGGGTTGGTAAGGGCATTCAGCTTGACCGGGTGAAAATGATTGTCAGCGATTTAATTGACCAGTTGGGGCAGAAACCGGACAACATGATTCACCTTCTCGATCTGCGCCGTAAAGAAGAGTATATGTTCTCCCATGCGGTCAACACCTGCATTTTATCGGTGATGACCGGGCTGGCCATGGGTTATGATGCTAAACAGTTAAGTGAACTGGGGTTGGCAGCGATGCTGCATGATATCGGTAAGATCCGGTTTTCCCCGCAATTAGCCCTGCAGTTCCCCAATTATTTAACCAAACATGACAAAGAAGAGTACCGGCGGCATTCTTTCTATTCTCTGGAGATCCTGAGGGAGAACACCGCTTTGTCAACCGAGGTGATTAATGCCTGCTTCCAGCATCATGAGCGCTGGAACGGCAGCGGTTATCCCCTGGGGCTTAAGGGGGAGGCCATTTCCGAGTATGCCCAGATTATTAGTATTGCTGATGTCTATGATCGTTTGCTTGTGGGGATGCCTCACCGCCTGCCGACACCGATCTACTATGCTGTTGCTATTTTGAATAAGGCTGCCGGCGAGTATTTCAATCCGGCGATTGTCGAGCGGTTTAACCAGAATGTGGCTGTCTACCCCATGGGCAAGACAGTAAAGCTCAGCAATCAGCAGAGCGGCCTGATTCTGGGGGTTGGCATCAAGAGTAAAACGATTCCTGTTATCCGCCTTACAGGCGGTCAGGGCGACAATGATCTCAATCGCATCGTTGAACTGGACCTGGCAAAAAATCCTGACCTTTTCATCCTGGATATTGAGGAATTATATTCCAGTTATGCACAGGCTTATGCCGACCGTGCACAAAGTTATCATACAAAAATTGAGCAGGCATAACTGGACTTAACAAATTAAAAAACAAGGCTGCGGACGGCAGCCTTGTTTTTTAGCACTGTTTTCTATTGGACGTTATACATACCTTTACTGCTCAGGTAATTGAAGATCCCTTCACCGTGCTTTTGCTCTTCTTTTTGGATATGATTCAAAGCCTGGCGCACATTGGAGTCGGTAAATTCAAAAATAGCCGTGTCATAGGCGTTAGAGACATACTTCTCGGTCATCAGCATATCTTTGCAAAGCATAGCGTCAGCCGTATTCGCACTGGTAGCAGTGGCCGGCTGGGCAGTCATTGTTGCTGTCTGGCCTGACTGGGACTGAGATGTGGCCTGGGACTGAGACTGGGACGTAGTTTGAGACTGAGATTGGGACTGAGCGGACTGTTGCCCCTGCTGCTGAGACTGGTTCATACTGGGAACCTGTCCGTTCATGATCGAGGTTATTGTATTCAGATGCTGCTGCTCCTGCTGAGCGAAAGATTGGAATAACTGTTTAAGCTGCGGGTCACTGGCTTGGGCAGCGTATTTCTGATACTTCTCAATACATACTTTTTCATGGGTTTCCTGATCTTTCAGCAGTGTGGTTTCTTTTTGGGAAAGTTGTAATGCCATATAATTAGCCTCCCGTATTTTTTTATCCTGTAGAAAGTAACCTTTCCGCCTGGATGAGGGCAACAGCGGCTTCGGCCTTCGCTAAGGCTCGGTGCAGCCGTGTTTTCTGTATAGCTTTCCCACCGAATGCGGCTGTCATGCGGTACAGGGCAAAATTTGTTGACCAGGGGTTTTTTGCAGTTCCCAAATAGATACCAGGCAACGAAAAAGTGCGTACTTGCCAAAAAACATATTATTGTCTATTATTACATCAGAACAAAAAAAATGGGAAGACTTTATCATAATGAGAGGAGCTGGAATTATGAAAAAATCAATCGGGGCCAAGACTTTTGCCATGCCTACTCCGGTCTGGGTAGTAGGTACATATGGGGAAAACGGGGAGCCAAACATCATGACCGCTGCCTGGGGTGGTATTTGTTGCTCAACGCCACCGTGTGTGGCGGTATCCTTGCAAAAGATCCGTCATTCCTATGACAGCATTATCAAACACAAGGCGTTTACCGTCAGCATACCATCCCGGCAGTTTGTGAGTGAGGCTGATTATGTGGGTATTGCCAGCGGCAAAGACACAGATAAGTTTGCTGTTGCCGGTCTGACGGCTGTTAAAAGCGACCTGGTTGACGCTCCTTATGTTCGGGAGTTTCCGCTGGTATTGGAATGCCGGTTGCTGCACACTATAGAAATTGGTCAGCACACCCAGTTTATTGGGGAGATAGTTGATGTAAAAGCTGATGAAACTGTGTTGGGAGACAATGGTTTACCGATTCTGGGAAAAGTAGATCCCTTTGCTTTCAGCCCTTCAGAGCGGGCGTATTACGGAATGGGCGAGAATCTGGGCCAGGCATTTTCCCTTGGTTTAAAACTGAGAAAGTAATTTAATGAGTGGAGGATGTTCATGATTGTTTTAGTAGCAACGATGAAGGCTAAGCCAGGTAAAGAGACAGAGCTGGAAAATGCGCTTAAAGCTGTAATACCCAAAGTAGAACTTGAACAAGGTACCCTGCAATATGTGCTGCACCGTTCACAGAAGGATGCCAGTCAGTTTCTTTTTTATGAGAAGTATGTTGATAAAGCAGCGCTCGACTTTCATGGATCTACACCCTATCTGAAAGAATTGTTTAAAACAATTGCCAGCCTGTTAGCAGAAAAACCGACTATTGATTTATATGAAGAGGTTGCCGGTATCAATAAATAAACTAAAATGGCAAGACCTTTATTTCAGCCTGACGCAGGCTGAAATAAAGGTCTACCGGATACACGCCAGCCCGGCAAATTGTCTAACCGAACGGTTATCCTGGCTCAAAGTCTATCAGAAAAACAGCAATCCTTGCTGATAAATTATCCACAAAGCGCCGCTTGAAACGGTGAGTTGAAACCATTTCGTTCTCAAGCGCATAAGATTCATCTCCTGTATTCAGTTGGGACGAGTTAGAGGCTCGTCCCTTTTCCATTATACAGGAAAGTTTGGCCGGCAGGTACACCCTTGCCGAAGGACGGTGGGGACGGTCCTGTTTTGTCAGCTTGATCCGGGAGTCAGCCTGTTACAGGCTGGAAACTCTTATACGTATCACAGGTGACGATAACACCATAAAGCTTACTATATTGTGAAACTAAGCGAGACCTTTATTTCAGCATCAGGTGCTGGGAATAAAGGTCTCTTTTTATATAATCTTTACACTTTCTTTACGCCTCTGCCGGATTTCTTGACAGCGCCTTTACGTTCATTCGTACTACAATAAATCTGTAACAAGTTCATAGGCATAGGGGGAGTATAGATGGCCGATGTATGGCTGGCCGGCATAGTGGCGGCATTGCTTTTGGTATACCTGATGTATGCGCTTTTGAAACCGGAGGAGTTTTAACAATGCTAACAGATATCGTCTTATTTATTGTGTTTTTGACTGTACTGATGATTTTGGCCTGGCCGCTGGGCTGTTATATGGCCAACGTATTTTCATTAAACCAGACAAGGTTTGACAGATTGTTTGCGCCTATTGAAAACATCATCTACCGCTTGACTGGCGTGAATGCTGTGGCAGAGATGGATTGGAAAGAGTATGCGGTAAACCTGGTTTGCTTCAATCTCATCGGGATGGCAGCGGTTTATTTGATTCAGCTTTTACAGGGGTACCTGCCTTTTAACCCGGAAAACATGGCGGCAGTGGCGCCCTGGCATGTGGCCTTTAACACGGCTGTCAGCTTTATGACCAACACCAACTGGCAGGCCTACGGCGGCGAGTCGACTATGAGTTATTTTACCCAGATGGCAGCGTTGACGGTGCAAAATTTTGTGTCGGCAGCGACCGGCCTGGCAGTGGCTGTGGCGCTCAGCCGGGGCCTGACCCGTAAAGCTACTGATAAAATCGGTAATTTCTGGGTTGACCTGGTGCGCGGTACAATTCGGGTACTGCTGCCGCTATCGATCATATTTACTCTTTTCCTGGTACAGCAGGGGGTATTGCAAAACCTGTCACCCTATATCACCGTGCAGACGCTGGACGGTGCCGGGCAAACACTGGCAATGGGGCCGGTGGCTTCCCAGGAGGCCATCAAAATGCTGGGGACCAATGGCGGCGGCTTTTTTAACGCTAACTCGGCCCATCCATTTGAGAATCCTACGGCACTAACTAACTTTATGCAAATAGTCACTATTTTTCTGATCCCGGCGGCGCTGTTGTTTACCTATGGGCAGCTGGCCCGCGATACGCGGCAGGGCTACGCTATACTGGGAGCTATGTTTTTCTTGTTTATCTGTATGTTAGGCGGTACGTATGCCAGTGAATTATATGGCAATCCCATTATGGGAGACCTGGGCATAAGTGGTCCCGTATCCATGGAGGGTAAAGAGGTACGCTTCGGCATTGGCGGTTCGGCGCTGTTTGCTACCGTGACCACGGCCGCTTCCTGTGGCGCTGTGAATGCCATGCATGACAGCCTGACACCGCTTGGCGGCCTTATTCCTATGCTGCAGATGCTGTTGGGGGAAGTCGTGGTAGGCGGGGTAGGGGCCGGTTTTTACGGCATGATGATGTATGTTGTTTTGACTGTGTTCATTGTCGGCTTGATGGTAGGCCGGACCCCCGAATATCTTGGCAAAAAGATTGAAGCCTGGGACATGAAAATGGCTACGCTGGCTATCCTTATTCCGTCAGCAGCCATCCTGATAGGCAGTGCTATCGCTGCGGCGACCGAGGCGGGAACGTCATCCATCGCTAATCCCGGGCCCCATGGCTTGAGTGAAATCCTGTATGCCTTTGCCTCCGGCGCCGCTAACAACGGCAGTGCTTTTGGCGGTCTGACGGTCAACACGCTGTTTTATGACCTCCTGCTTGCTCTGGCCATGCTGTTGGGGCGATTTGGTGTTATTCTTCCGGTGCTGGCTATTGCCGGCAGTATGGCTGGCAAAAAAGTCTCGCCTGCCGGTCCCGGGACTTTCTCCACCACCGGCTTGTTGTTTGTTGTATTGCTGGCCGGTGTGGTGCTTGTTGTCGGTGCGCTCACCTTTTTGCCGGTTTTGGCATTAGGGCCAATTATTGAGCACCTGATTATGCTGCAAGGCGCAATCTTTTAAAGGAGCAGAGGATTATGAATCATAAAAGCAGTTTTGATAAGCACATTATTGCCGGCGCGGTGGGCGATGCTTTTCGCAAACTTAATCCGCGGGTGCAGATGAAAAATCCGGTTATGTTTATTGTTTTTGTCGGGGCGGTATTAACAACCGGCCTGATGGCACGCGATATGATGCAGGGCAGTGGGAGCAGCTTGTTTGCCCTGCAAATTAATCTGTGGCTGTGGTTCACTGTTTTGTTTGCCAACTTTGCCGAAGCCATTGCCGAAGGACGCGGCAAAGCCCAGGCGCAGGCACTCAAAAATACCCGCAGTCTGACCAAAGCAAAAAAAATCACCAGCGATGGTGTGAAGGTGGTTGAAGCTGCCGAACTTAAAAAAGGCGACCTGTTGTTAATTGAGGCAGGTGATGTCATTCCCAGCGACGGCGAAGTGGTGGCAGGCATGGCGACCGTAGATGAGAGCGCTGTTACCGGCGAATCGGCGCCTGTTATCAGGGAGTCGGGCGGTGATAAATCCTCGGTTACCGGCGGGACAAGGGTCTTATCCGACTGGCTTAAGGTACAGGTGACCGCCAATCCCGGCGAAACTTTTCTGGACCGGATGATTTCATTGGTGGAGGGGGCTAAACGGCAAAAGACACCCAAT
>JAEWGR010000067.1 GCA_023388195.1 Bacillota bacterium | reverse complement strand
GTGAGAGGTATGCCCTGCTGGGCGGCCTGGAATATCGCAAGGTTACGGTAGATGCGCCTACCGACGGCATTTATGACAAGGACTTGTCCAATCAGGCCGTGTATATCGAAAATCGCTGGCAATTGCCCAGTGACTGGACCGTGACGGCCGGGTGGCGTTATGACGACCATAATGTATTTGGCAGTAAAGCGACCGGCCGGGTGACCGCTAACCGGGAGCTGAATGCCAATACCAATATGTATGTATCTTGGGGCCAGATGTTTAAAGCGCCCAATGCCGATGAGCTTTACGGCCAGAGCCAGGCTATCGGCAATCCTAACCTGCAGCCGGAAACAGGTGATACGGTTACCGTGGGTGTAAATACCAGGCTGTCAGCCGACACGATGCTCAAGGCCAGTATTTTCAGCAGCCACATCGACAATGCAATCAGTTATTATCCGCTTGATTCCACCTATATGTATTGGAGTTTTGCCAACCTGCAGGAACAAAAGCGGCGGGGACTGGATATCAGCCTTAGCAAAAAACTGGCTCCTTACTGGAATGTAACCGCCGGTTATGCCTATGTTCAAGTCAAGAACAAGGATCAGGGCGGAGTGGATTACTACCTGGATCCTAAAAACAGACAACCTAACGGCTACCGGCTGAATGTCGAATACGAGCGGGAAAAGTGGGATGCGGGCCTCGCCCTGCGGAGTGCAACCGGCCGCAGTACGGCCGCCTATACGTCGAGTTCCTATTGGGTAATGGACTTGTCGACAAACTACCTGATCCGGGACAACCTCCGGGCTTACGCCAAAGTCTATAATCTTACCAACCGGGCCTATGAGGTGGTTAGTGAAGCCGGTACCCAGGGGGCGTTCCCCATGGCGGCGCGGCATTTCTATTTTGGTGTGGAACAGCGTTTGTAAACAATATAATTTATTAGGAAGTGGAGAGGGCGTATATGATGATTCCTGCTCATACCCTGCAAGCCAAGGATTTGATTACTACCGGCATTTTCAGCGCTCTTTTCTTTATTGTTACCATGGTATCGGGGGCATTTTTTGCGGCCAATCCGGTGCTGACTTTTCTAACCCCTGTGGTTATTGCTTTTTTTACCGGGCCGGTTTATATGCTGCTTTTGGCCAAGGTGCCGAAACGGGGGCCTACCGTTATTCTGGGGGTGCTTATGGGGTTTCTGATGTTTGTAACCGGCATGTTCTGGCTGTGGTCGGTGGCTTATATCGTGTTAGGCTTCATTGCCGGTGAAATCTCGGCGCTGGGCCGGTTTAAAAGTGTGAAGCTGAATATTGTTGGGTTCAGTATTTTTTCCCTGAACCCCCTGGCCTCGTACATGATGATCTGGCTTGATCAGCAGTCATTTACCGAGTATTTACTGAGTAAGGGAACGCAGCAGGCCTATCTGGACAGTATGCTGCAAGCCGCGCAGGACTGGCTGCTGCCGGCGATGCTTGCCGGTACCGTTGGCGCCGCATTGCTAGGGGCGACCCTTGGCAGCAAGCTGCTCAAAAAACATTTTGCCCGGGCCGGGGTTGTTTAGATGGCTTTCCTGTTATTTGCCGGGCAGCAGGACAGGCCGGTCCGGCGCCGTCTGGACCCGCGGACAAAACTGTTTATGCTGCTTGCCGGCAACCTGGCCGTGCTGTGTTCCCCGGGGTTGACCTATGATGTTGTTATGGTTGCCGTGATTTTGCTCTGGGGGCTATGGGGCCAAGTCTACCGCTATACGCTGACCATGGCGGCGGTCTACCTCCTGCTGGCGGCCGTGCAGCCGCTGGGGGCTCTGTATCTCCATGACGGACTGCAGATATTTCTGGCTACTTTCATACTTTTCGTACGCAAAATCTTCCCTTGTGCCATGATGGGGGGCATTTTCATTGCCACCACCGGTGTCAGTGAATTTATGGCGGCTATGCATAAGCTGCATATGCCCCGCAGCCTGATCATTCCGCTGACAGTCATGCTGCGGTATTTGCCGATGGTCAAGGAGGAATGGGCACATATCCGGGATGCAATGAATATGCGGGGTATTGCCGCCTCGTGGCGGGGGTTGCTCACAAGGCCTCTCCAAACAACCGAGTGGGTGTATGTGCCGATGATGATCGGCGCCGCCAAAATCGCCGACGAACTGGCGGCGGCGGCTGTTGTGCGCGGGATCGACAACCCTAAGCGGCGGACCTGTCTGCAGCAGCTTGGGTTTGGCCCGGCCGACGGTGTGTGGGCGCTATGTTTTAGCCTGCTGTTAATGATGGCAGGGGAAAGGTGAAGGGGGCGTTAGCTTGATAGACTTGCACAACGTTTCTTTTTCCTACCAGGATGCAGCAGGGGACGGGATCAACAATGTCAGCCTCCAGGTCAAGCAAGGAGAATGTGTGCTGCTGTGCGGCCGGAGCGGCTGCGGCAAATCCACAATCACCCGGCTGATCAACGGTTTGATTCCGCATTTTTACACCGGGGCGCTGACCGGCGGCGTACAGGTGGCAGGTCTGGATATGGCCAGAACCCCCCTCTATGTGATTGCGGAGAAGGTGGGGTCTGTATTGCAAAATCCACGGACCCAATTTTTTAATGCCGACACGGACAGCGAGATCGTCTTCGGGCTGGAGAATCTGGCTTACCCGGCAGCAGAGATCAGCCGGCGACTGGCACAGACCACGCAAGAGCTCAGGCTGGAAAAACTGTTAGGGCGAAGCATCCTTACCCTATCAGGCGGTGAAAAGCAAAAAATTGCGTTTGCTTCTGTCTATGCCCTTTCGCCTGCTGTCTATGTTTTGGATGAACCCTCGTCCAATCTGGATGCGCAGGCGATAGCGGAGCTGCAGGCTTTGCTGCAGCTGTTGAAGCAGCAGGGGAAGACCCTGGTGATTGCCGAGCACCGGCTCTATTATCTCCGGGGTATAGCCGACCGGGTCATCTATATGGAAGAGGGCCGCATTACCGGCGAATACACAGGCGGTGAGTTTCTGCAAATGAGCCCTGATGAAAGAGCCGCTAAAGGGCTGAGGGCTATGCAGGTAACAGCTGGCCCGCGCCCGGCGGTGAAATCCGGGCAGGGCAAGCCTGTTTTGGAAATACGTGATTGGGCGCTGGCCTACGAAAAACGCACTATTATAGAGAATATCCGGATTACGGCCAGCTGTGGTGATATCATCGGCGTGACGGGTTGCAACGGTGCCGGGAAATCCACCTTTTGCCGGACCCTATGCGGGCTGCGACCGGAGTTTGCCGGCCTGTTTTACTGGCAAGGCCGGCCGGTGACCCAGCAGGAACGCCTCAAACTTACCTACCTGGTGATGCAGGATGTGCATTACCAGCTGTTCGCGGAGAGTGTGGCGGCGGAATGCAAGCTGGGCAACGCCGCTGACGACCGGAGGGTAACCGCCGTATTGCAGGGGCTGTCGCTTTATGAATACCGCCAGCGCCATCCGCTGTCGCTGTCCGGCGGGCAGCAGCAGCGTACGGCGGTAGCGGTCAGCACCTTGTGCGATAAAGAAATCCTTATTTTTGATGAACCTACCAGCGGACTTGATTTCGGTGGTATGCGCCAGGTGAGCGGGTTGATGGCAGAACTGGCTGCGGCCGGCAAGGTCATCTTTGTAATAAGTCATGATCAGGAACTGATCGTGCATACCTGCAACCGTGTTTTTTGCTTGGCCGACGGTAGGGTGCGGGAACTACTATAGAGGACAGGGGCACCGCTAGTCCCTGCCCCCCATTCTTGGAAAGAAGGTGATCAGATTGCGACAAAGCAAGGAAAACCCATTGCTCCTTCTGCTGGCGTGGGCGGGAAAGGAAAAGTATAAACTGTATCTGGCCCTGCTGTGCGGCTTGACAGGCGGGTTGCTGGTGATTGTTCCCTATATGGTTATCTATCAAATACTGGAGGCGGTTTACCTCGGGCAATTGACAGAGGCGTTGCTGTTTACATATGGTCTCACTATTATGGCCGCCGTTGTTTTCCGGTTTCTGTTGATGGCGGCAGGGGTTGTACTTTCCCACAAAGGGGCCTACAATGCTCTGTATCGTGTGCGTTCCATGCTTGTCAATCATATGGTCAGGGTACCGCTGGGCAGTTTGACTGCCAAACATACCGGCGAGATCAAGAAGGTGATCAGTGAGGACATTGAAAAACTGGAACTGTTTTTAGCCCATCATCTGCTGGACCTGGTAATGTATGCCGCCGGCCCGCTGGCCATTTTTCTCTATCTGTGCAGTGTAAACTGGCTGCTGGCTCTGCTCACCCTGCTGCCTGTGCTGGCGGCCCTATGGCTGCAATACCGGATGTTCTCCGGCCAGGGGGAACTGATGAACGAAATGAGCCAGACGCTGTCCCGGTTAAATTCGGTCATGATTGAATACATCAGTGGTATGAAGTTTATTAAGGCCTATAATATGGGAGGTGGCTCCTTCCAGAAATACGCCGGTGCCATTGATACCCACCATTTGTTATGGCGGAAGGTTGCTGCCAGGATGGGGCCGTTGTTTGCCGCTTTCGTCATTGTGCTGCAATGCGGCGTGGTGGTGGTTGTGCCTGTGGGCGGTTTTTTATTCCTCCATGGCCAGGTGACCGCCGGCGTGTTCATCCTGTTTGCTTTTGTTGGTTCGCTGTATCTTGTGGAACTGAGGCCGCTCATGGAGCTTGGCGCCAATCTGTCCCAGGTACTGAACGGCATTAATAATGCGAAAGCCATTCTGGATATTCCGCCGTTGGCACAGGGAACGGAAGACTTTCCCGCTAAACGGGATATTACCTTCCGGGATGTCAGTTTTGCCTATGACGGGGAAACGGAAGTGCTGCAGAAAGTCAATTTTTCCGTGCAGGCCGGTGAAAAAATTGCGTTGGTGGGAAAATCCGGTGCCGGCAAAAGCACCATCGTCCAATTACTGGCCCGCTTTTATGATGTGAGTGGCGGTGAAATCCATATTGGCGGCTGCAATGTGCGGCATATTAATTATGAGATTCTGCAGCAGCATATTGCGATCGTGTTTCAACATACGTTTCTGACCAGGGACAGTGTACTGGACAACATCCGGATGGGAACGACGGCTACCCTTGACGAGGTCAGAGAGGCGGCGCGAAAGGCGCAGATTCACGATTTTATCGAAAGCCTGCCTGATGGCTACCAGACCAAGGTCGGCAGCTATGGTTCCCGGTTCAGCGGGGGGGAGAAACAACGTATCGCCATTGCCAGAGCCATCCTTAAAAATGCGCCGCTCCTGGTGCTGGACGAGGCTACTGCCGCAGTCGATCCCGAGCATCAGCGGGAGATTGACAAGGCTATTGACCGGTTGTGTGCAGGACGGACGGTAATTATTGTCGCCCACCGGCTGGATATTGTTAAAAAATGCGACCGGATTGCAGTGGTGGAAAACAATACGATAACCGATAGCGGCACCCATGCGGAGTTGCTGGCAGCAAACCGCTATTACCGGCGGGTATGGGAAGAGTATGAACAGGCGCGGGGCATTTCCTACACACTAAGCAGTGTGGAGCAAGGGGTGGGTGCATGAGACACACGGAATGGGTACAGAAAGACAAGCGGTTTGGGCAAGCCATCGCCCTTAATGTCGTGGAAGGCATCCTGTCAGGGACGGCATCAGGTATGGTGCTGCTGGCCATCGACGCCTTGTTTGTCAACAGCCTGGACATGAATAGCCTGCTGGTTTTAAGCGGCGCTATTGCCCTTGCTTTTATTGTCCGGCTTGCGGTGTACACCTGGGGCTATACGACCGGGCATGTGGGCGGGGCAATTACTGCGAAAAATATTCGCCTGTTTTTCGGCGACAAGCTGAGACGGCTGCCGCTGTCCGCTTTTTTTAAAGAGCAAACCGGCCGCTATATCAACGTCGTCACCTATGATGTCAATAATTACGAAAACATCCTGACCCACAAGGCCGGGGATATTGTAAAAAATTTGACCCTGACAGGCATGATGCTGGCCTTTGTCGGTTACATCAATCCCGGCGTGGGGCTTCTCAATCTGCTGCTTGTCCTGCTGATATTGCCGGCAATGTGGCTTTCCTTTCGTGTGGTTCAGCAGTGCGGCAGCCGGAAAAAAGAGATATTAAATGACAATGTCAGCGACATTGTCGAATACGTTACAGGCATTCAGACCCTGCGCAGTTATGGGCTGGGGGGAAGCAGGAACGAAAAGGTCAATGCCTCCCTGAAAGCCATCAGTGACATCGGTTACCAGTTTGAGGCCAAAGTGATTCCGATTGGCGGGGTCCTGATGGTTTTGATCAATCTGGGTTTGCCCCTGTCCCTGCTTATAGCAGGCCCGCAGTGGCTGCGCGGGGATATTACGGCCACAGCCCTGGCCGTTTGCGTGATCCTGCCTCTGTACATCGCCGGACTGACTGCCACCTTGTTTATTGATTTGACCGCCTACAAAAACCTGATGCTTTCCAAAGTGTCCATGGATCAACTGGCTGCCGCCCGGGAAGAGGCTGCACCGGCAACCGGATTTCAGCCGGAGGGCTTTGCCGTTGCCTTCCGGGATGTGTCCTTTCGCTACCGGGAAACCGAACCGGTACTGGCGAAGATCAGTTTTACCGCGCCCCACGGCCGGCTTACAGCCATCGTGGGCGATTCGGGGGCTGGCAAATCCACCATCTTAAACCTGCTCGCCAAGTTTTATGAACCCCAGTCCGGCGATATCCTGATCGGTGGGGTCAGCATCCGTGAGGTAAGACCGGAAAAGGTGCTGGCTGTGATTTCCCTGGTTTATCAGGATGTATTCCTGTTTAATGATACCATCGGCAACAACATCAAAATTGCAAACCGGGCCGCCTCTGATGCCGAAGTGGTCAAAGCCAGCCGGGCGGCAAACTGCGCTGCTTTTATTACCGCCTTACCCCAGGGCTATGATACCAACGTGGGTGAAAACGGCAACCGGCTGTCCGGCGGTGAAAGACAGCGACTGTCCATTGCCCGGGCCATTTTAAAAGACAGCCCGGTATTGCTGCTGGATGAAGCCACGGCCTCCCTGGACATCGAAAACGAGCTGGCCGTAAAGGCGGCGGTTGTCAATCTCCTGCAGCAAAATAAAACGGTTATCATGGTTGCCCATAACCTTTCCGTTATTCAAAATGCGGATCAGATTTTGGTTCTGGCCAACGGGCAAATTGCCGAACAGGGAACCCATGCCGAACTGCTGCAAAAACGCGGCAAGTATTATTCCATGTGGCAGGCGCAAAGGCCGGAAGCGGGGTAATCCCTAACGCTTCATTAGTATAGAAGCCGAGCCGGGGTATACGACAAAAGGGCTGAATTTACTCATATAAGAAAGGCGGGAGTAAGATGTTTGCCTTGATTAAAGATATTAAAGCCATTTACCGGAATGATCCGGCTTGCAAAAATGTGGAGTTTTTACTGTATCCTTCTTTTCATGCCATGGCAGCCCACCGGTATTTGATACATCCGCTTCACGCTGCCGGCATACCGTTTCTGCCCCGTTTGTTTTCCCAGTTATTGCGTTTTTTGACCGGGCTGGAAATTCATCCGGGGGCCAAAATTGGACCAGGTTTTTTTTGTGATCACGGTTGGGGTGTGGTCATCGGCGAGACCGCTGAAATTGGCGGGAATTGCACGCTGTTCCATGGCGTTACGCTGGGCGGAACGGGCAAGGAGCAGGGGAAAAGACATCCGACCATTGGTGATGATGTGTATATCGGCCACGGCGCGACGATTCTCGGGCCGGTTACCATTGGCAGTAAAAGCAAGATTGGTGCGCAAACGGTCATCGTCAACCGCGATGTCCCGGAAGACTGCACGGTAATTGGTTCGCCGCCACAAATTATCAAAATGCGAGGCCAGCGAACAGAACTGCAGTTGCCGGTAGCAACCTACCGGCAACTGGACCGGCAACGGGAAAGACTGGCGGCAATGGTTCTCGAGGGCAAGGGTTAACCGCTATGAGCCTTGATAATACGCGCCAGTTGGCGCTGCCGCCAGTGAAGATCAGGGAATTTGATGCGACGCAATTGGCTGCGCTGTCCCCACTGTCATTGACGCAAGGCGAGATACATCTCTGGTGGGCCTATATACCGCGGCTTGAGACCGGCGGCGAAGAATGGGAAAAGCTCCTTTCCAGGCAAGAAAGGCAGAAGATGAAACGGTTTCATTTTCCCTTGGACCGGGTACGGTTCAGTATTACCCGCGGAATCGTGCGCCTACTTGCCGGTCGATACCTGAATCTTGCTCCCGGCCGGATTAACTTCCGGCATGGGCCCTATGGCAAGCCTGAACTGCAGGGACCCGGCGGCGCCTTTTTTTCCTTCAACATTTCCCATGCCCACTATGTAGTGGTGTTTGCCTGCGCAACCTTGCGCCGGCTTGGCGTTGATGTGGAACATATCCGGCCCCTGCCGGACTTGCCTGAAATTGTGAATTATTGCTTCCATCCCCGTGAAAAAACAGCTCTGAACTGCCTTTCACCGGTTAACCGGCAACAGGCGTTTTTTGAGTGCTGGACACGCAAGGAGGCTTTTGTCAAAGCGACAGGGGAAGGCTTGAGCCGTTCCCTTACTTCTTTTTTCATTTCTCCGGACAGTGACAGCAACGACAGCCCCCTCCGCGTAACTGGAGCGGGTATAAACAGTACGGATTGGGCGTTACGGACATTTACACCCTTTCCGGGCTATGCGGGCGCCCTGGTTTGCGAAAGGCAGGTTCACCCCCTGGCCTAATCTAACGCCCAGCTAAAGGAGGAACTGGATTTTGCAATTCAAATTACCGACAGGAAGCTACAAATGGTATTATGGCCTGGCTGTCGCTGTTGTCATCCTGTGTTTTGCCGGCGGTTTGCTATGGCAGACAACGCGTCAGACAGAACCGGCAGCCGGCACGAATGCCCCCCTGGTACGCATTGCTCCGGTTCGCTCCGTGGATATGGCTGCCACTTACGCCTACCCGGGTGAAGTGCGCGGCCGGTATGAAAGCGAGCTGGCCTTCCGGGTCAGCGGCAAGATCATTAACCGCAGCGTGAACCTGGGAGACGAGGTTTACGCCGGCGAAGTGCTGATGCAGCTTGATCCACAGGATGTTGAACAATTGGTTACCGCCAATGCCGCGCAAGTGGCTGCTGCCGAGGCTCAGCTCGAACTGGCGGCAAGCAATCTGAGACGCTATCGGCAGCTGTACGTCGAAGCGGCTGTGAGCCGTGCCCAGCTTGACCAGTACCAAAGCGCTTATGATGTGGCCCAGGCGACTGTGCGGCAAGCGTCCGCCCAGTATGCGCAAGGGGCCAACCAATTGGATTACAGCCGGCTTGCTGCCAATGCCGCCGGGGTAGTGTCACGTATCAGCGCGGAGACCGGCCAGGTGGTCAGCGCCGGACAAACCGTGCTCACCCTTGTTCAGGCAGGTGAGCAGGAAGTGGAAATCAACGTGCCTGAGCACCGTCTGGAAGAGCTGCGCCAGGCAGACCACTGCGCTGTAACCTTCTGGGCACTGCCCACAGTCAGGCTTGACGGCCGGGTCAGAGAAATCGCGCCGGCAGCCAGCGCCGTCACCCGTACATACAAGGTGCGCATTGCTTTAATCAATCCGCCGCCGGCAGTAAAACTGGGCATGACAGCCAATGTGACTGTGGCTGCTGCCGGCGGGCAGGCCACCGCAGTTACGATTCCGGCATCTGCCCTGTATCAGACCGGTGATACACCGGGGGTTTGGGTGGTCAAAGGCGATGCTGTCAGCCTGCGCCCGGTCACCGTCGGGGTCTGTGGCAACGATACCGTCCAGGTGTTAGCCGGCTTGCAGCCGGGCGAGGCCATCGTCACGGCCGGTGTCCATAAGCTGCGGGAAGGGCAGCAGGTCCGTCCCGCCATTGGTGGCCAGCTATGAAACAGTTTAATCTCACCGAATGGGCTCTCCGGCATAAGCAGTTAGTGTACTATTTTATGATTGTCATTTTTGTGGCCGGTATTTTTTCCTACCGCAGCCTGGGCCGCATGGAAGATCCGGACTTTACTATCCGTATGATGGTAGTGGCGGTCAACTGGCCGGGGGCTACCGCCCGTGAGGTGGAAGAGCAGGTTACCGACAAAATCGAAAAAAGGCTGCAGGATCTCCCGGGCCTTGATTTTCTGCGCAGTTATTCCAAACCCGGCCAGGCTGTTATTTATGTTTCCCTTAAAGAGGATGCCGTTGCCGCCGCCGAGGTTCATCCTACCTGGCTGGAAGCGCGCAATATGGTGAATGATATTAAAGGCACACTGCCGCAGGGGGTGGACGGTCCGTATTTTAACGACCGGTTTGATGATGTGTTCGGCTGCATTTACGCCCTGACCGGCGACGGTTACAGCTATGAAGAACTGCGGGAACAGGCCCAGCATATCCGGCAGGTGCTGCTGAAGGTGCCCAGTGTCAAAAAAGTGGAGCTCCTGGGGGTGCAAGCCGAGAAAATTTATATTGAGCTGGAAACCGCCAAAATGGCCCAGCTGGGCCTGGATCCGTCTGCACTGATGAACGCTGTGCAGGCCCAGAATGTGATGGCGCCTGCCGGCATGGTGGAAACCACGGCTGCCAACGTGTTTCTGCGGGTCAATGGCCGGTTTGCAGCCCTGGACGATCTGAAAAACCTGCCGATCCGGGCGGCAGGACACAGCCTGCGCCTGAACGACATCGCCCGGATTTCCCGCAGTTACAGCGACCCGCCGGACCCCAAGTTTTTCTATGATGGCCAGCCGGCCATCGGGCTGGCCGTTTCCATGGATAAGGGCGGCAATATTCTTCAGCTCGGCGACAGCCTGGGGCAAACCCTAACCCAGGTAAAACAGCAGCTGCCCCTCGGCCTGGAACTGAGTACCGTAGCCGATCAGCCGGCCATGGTGCAGCAATCGGTCAATGATTTCGTAAGCTCCCTGACGGAAGCCATTCTGATCGTATTAATTGTTAGTTTTCTCAGTCTTGGCGTTCGTTCCGGTATTGTGGTGGCCCTGTGCATCCCCCTGGTGATCGCTGGCGTATTTGTCGTAATGAAAGCAACCGGGGTCGCTCTGCATAAGATTTCGCTGGGTGCCTTGATTATCTCGCTGGGCTTGTTGGTGGACGATGCCATTATTGCCATTGAAATGATGAGTGTCAAGCTGCAGCAGGGCTGGGACCGCTTTGCAGCCGCCTGCTACGCCTACCGGGCCACCTCATTCCCGATGCTGACAGGTACGCTGATTACCTGCGCCGGTTTTATCCCGATCGGCTTTTCCCAGGGCACCGCATCTGAGTTTGTCGGCAGTATTTTTTCCGTAATTACCATTGCCCTCTTATTTTCGTGGGTGGTATCGGTTCTGGTGACCCCGCTCCTGGGCTATAGCCTGGTGAAGGCTTCGCCCGCAGGCAGTAATGCCCAGGATTTGTATGATACCCGTTTTTACTGGCTGTTCAGGCGAACGCTGACCTGGTGCCTGGTTCATCGCCGCAAGGTGCTGGTACTGACCCTTGTTTGCTTTATCGGTTCCATCTTTTTAATGGGGCTGGTGAAACAGGAATTTTTTCCTGAGTCCAACCGGCCTGAACTCATTGTGGATATGTGGCTGCCGCAGGAGACTTCTCAGCCGGCTACCGAGCAGGAGGCCGCCCGATTCGCACAGCGCCTCACGGCCGATCCCGGCCTGGTCAGCTATTCCTATTATGTGGGTAAAGGAGCGCCGCGTTTTGTGTTAACCGCTGAGACGGTCTATCCGAATACGAATTTTGCCCAATTTGTTTTCGTAACCCAGGACAGTCAGTCCCGGGACCGGCTGGCTCAACAGGCCAAAGCGTTGCTGGCCAGTGAATTTCCGCAGGTGCGCGGCAATATCAAGTTCATTAAGACCGGTCCCTCTTTTCCTTATCCGGTCATGCTGCGGGTTGCCGGACCTGACCATGAGCAGGTCCGGCAGATTGCCGGCCAGTTGGTCCAGCACATCGCGGCCGACCCCATCATAACGGAAGTCAGCCTGGACTGGCAGGAAAAAAGCAAAGTCCTGCACCTGGACATTGATCAGGATAAGGCCCGGGTGCTGGGGATAGACAGCCGGACACTGGCTGCCAACCTGCAGGCTCTGTTGTCAGGCTCTGCCATCAGTGAATTCCGGGAACAGGATAAGACTGTCCCGATCATGTTCCGCCTTGATCCGGCCGGCCGGCGCGACCTGTCCCTGGTTAAAGATCTTACCATCCATACCGGTGATGGCCGGTTCATTCCCCTGGATCAAATCGCCACCGTCCGCTATGGGGCGGAAGAAGGCCTGATCTGGCGCCGGGATTTAAAACCGACGATTACGGTCCAGGCCAGTACAATTGAAGGCATACTGGCCAACAATGCCACTAAAGAGGTGTATGAAAGCCTGGCTGATTTGCGGGCTTCGCTGCCGCCGGGCTACACTATCGACATCGGCGGCACCCTGGAAAGAAGCCTGAAAGCCAGTGGCTGGCTGCTGCAGCCGGTGCCAATCATGTTTGTGACCATTATTACCCTGCTGATGCTGCAGCTTCATAATATTCCCCGGATGCTGCTCACCCTTTGTACCGCGCCACTGGGTCTGATCGGTGTCAGTATCAGTCTGCTCCTGACCGGGCGCCCTATGGGGTTTGTGGTTCAGTTGGGCATTCTGGCGCTGTCCGGTATTATCATGCGCAATTCCGTCATTCTCATTGATCAGATTGAACAGCATCTGAAAGACGGCGAGTCTGTCTGGGATTCGATTATCAACGCGGCCGTCACCCGCTTCCGGCCGATCATGCTGACGGCGGCGACAGCCATCCTGGCAATGCTGCCCCTCATGTCCAACGTGTTCTGGGGGCCAATGGCGGTGGCGATTGCCGGCGGGCTGTTTGTGGCTACCGTCCTGACCCTGCTGGTATTGCCGGCCATGTATGCTGCCTGGTATAAAGCACAGCCGGACCAGACGGTGGCGCAGGTTAGAACGGGCGGGATTCCGCAGTGAACGGCGGCGGAGAAAAGCAAAACACCGGGGTTTATTACCCTGGTGTTTTTGCTTGGCAAAGCTTACCTGGCAAAGCGCACTGTCTGTTGCTTTGAAAATAATTGTCATGTAATATGAAAAATTAGGGAAATGGTTTGGTAAGGCAGGAACGATTACACTTATAAAGAAATACAGAGTTGTATGAAAATAGGAGGTGTTTTCTATGACTCAGTATTATGTGAATAAATCGGAAAATACTGCGCTGGACTTCAAATGTACAGCCTGCGGCTATGTTTGGACAACCGCAGACAGCAAACAGGCTGTATGCCCGTCTTGCGGCTATGCCTGCAATCCTTATTCCTGCCAGATACTGCCCGCTTCGGGAGCCAAGCCGGCTGACGATCTGCATGCTGCCAAAAAGCTTGCCGATGGTTTCAAGTGTACAGCCTGCGGTTATATATGGACAGTAAATGATGCTAAGCAGGAGAATTGCCCATCTTGCGGTTATGCCTGCAATCCGTATTCCTGCCAGGTAGTGTTTGCGCCGAAACAACAGGAATGATAAATTTGCAGTGGGAGAGGACAACGGGTGTAACTTTTTGTTGACAAGCGGGAATTAGCGGGGTATAGTAGTAACAAGTCGATTTTGACCTGAACTGAATATCCTAAATGTGATGAGGGAGAACGTTGTTTTTCCAGGACGTTTCAGAGAACCGGTGATTGGTGCGAACCGGCAACGCCAGAAATACAAGAATCACTCCTGAACAGCAAGGCTGAATCGAAAGAAGTAAGCTGCGCCGGTCTCAGCTCCGCCAGGAGTGCAGTCGTTATTCTGCTAAGGTTGTTTGACCTGATGAGATGCAGATATGTTTATATCTGTAAAAAGGGTGGTACCGCGAGATTTGCCTCTTGCCCCTTTAAGTCTATGGACTTGAAGGCGGCAGGAGGTTTTATTTTTTATTTTACAGGAGGTTGCTTTATGAGATTTTTAGAGAAATTGGCCCAGTTTATTTGCCGGTATATGACGCTGTGGGTGGTGGTTATATCAGTCATCGCTTTTTTCTATCCAGCTCCCTTTAAACCCATTGGCAATTATATTTCGTATATGCTGGGGGTTATTATGCTGGGGATGGGTCTTACCATGTCCCTTGAGGATTTCCGGCTGGTGTTAACCAGGCCGAAGGATGTTTTTTACGGTGTGTTTTTTCGCTATCTGATTATGCCGTTAGTTGGCTTTGCCGTGGCTAAAATGCTGGGGCTGTCACCGGCGCTGGCGGCAGGCATGGTTCTGCTGGGGGCCTGTCCGAGCGGTACCGGTTCTAACGTTATGACCTACATTGCCAAAGGGGATACGGCGCTTTCCGTTACGGTTTCCAGTGTTAATACTATTCTGGCGCCGGTACTTACTACCTATATTTTTGCCTGGCTGGCCGGGGCCATGATTCCGATTGATATTACCGCCTTATTGCTGGATATTGTCAAGATTGTATTAATTCCCGTCGGTGCCGGTGTGGCACTGCATACGGCGGCTCCGCAGCTGGTGGGCAAACTCACTAAGGTAGTGCCGGCTGTATCGGTTATCTTTATCATTACCATTATGTCGTCGGTAGTGGCGCTGAATGCCGCTAAAATGGCAACAATGGCGCTGGTTCTGTGTCTGGCTGTGGCCATCCACAATATAGCCGGCCTGGTTCTCGGCTATTAAGCCGGCAAAACGGTGGGCATGTCGGAGAAAAAGTCCCGGGCTGTCACGTTTGAAATCGGTATGGAGAATTCAGGCCTGGCCGTCGCCCTGGCCCTGGCGCATCTCGACCCAATGGCGGCTTTGCCGGCTGCGGTGATGACTGTGTGGGAATATATGACAGGCAGTATGCTGGCCAGCTATTGGGGCAATAAACCCTATGCCCGGGAGCAGGCAGAAGGACAGGCAGGAGAAGACCCTGTCAGCGTAACCTAGGCCAGACTGGCCGGATTTGCAGGACCACTCGCTGTGATGGCGGGTGGTTTTTTTGTCTACCCCAAAATGCCCGGATTTCTGCATTTTTCTTGCAATGCAGCAGGAGTTTTAGTTTTGTTTTAGGAATATAATGGGTATTGTGGCCAAAAATGCATTTCTATAAGGATGGCGAATTTTCGGCAGCTATTTTCGTTCAAGCTTTTTGAACTTGAGACCGGAGTAAGTGTGGCTATGAGTGAGGAAGGTAAGAAACCAAAAAGTGGGAAAGGGTGGGATTACAGTGATCAGAAAAGCCTTTATTGAGTTAGTATATGAGAGCGCCCATATGCAGCGCTGGAATGACCATATCCGGCCCAAGGGCTTCACCGAACTGGACAAGCAGGCCCATAAAATGATTATTGCTTTTGTATTGGCCCGCTTTGAGGAGGATGACCGGGGGGCGGACATCAACTGGGTCAATTTAATTGAAGGGGGAATTTTTGAGTTCCTCCACCGGATTTGCTTAACCGATATAAAACCTTCGGTTTTTCACGAACTGATGTCTACTCATGGCGATAAACTAAATCGCTGGGTATTACAGGAATTACAGCCCAAAATAGACTGCATCGGCGAAGAGTTTTACCGTAAATTCGAAAAATATCTAACCGAGGCAGCGTATTTTCATAAAGAAAAGAAAATTCTCCGGGCAGCCCATTATCTGGCAACAAACTGGGAGTTCCAGATCATCCATAATCTCAATTCCAATATTTATGGTTTGGAAGAAACGAAAGCCAGAATTGACAATGAAATCGAGGATCATGCCGACCTGGTTGGTGTGCAGAAGATCTGGCTGGGGAAAAAAACGAATCACTTTATCAATCTGGTGGGCCAACTGCGGTTTCAGCAGAGATGGGCCCAGTCGCCCCGGGTGCCGGAAACGTCGGTCATGGGGCACATGCTGGTGGTTGCCATATTTGCCTATGTGTTCTCGCTACAGACCGGCGCCTGTGCTAAGCGGATCGCCAATAACTATTTTGGCGGCTTGTTTCATGATCTGCCAGAGGTGCTTACCAGAGACATCGTTTCCCCGGTGAAACGGTCAGTCCAGGGTCTGGACGATCTGATCAAGCAAATCGAGAGCCGCCAGATTCAGGAAAAGCTGCTGCCGCTATTGCCTTCAGGCTGGCATAAACAGATTCGCTATTTCATTGAAAATGAGTTCAACAACAAGATTATTATCGATAACCGGACAGTTATTGTAGGCTCCGGGGAAATAGCCGCTGCCTATAATGCCGATCAGTATTCGCCGCTTGATGGTGAACTGCTTAAGGCCTGCGACCATTTTGCCGCCTACATTGAAGCCAAGCTTTCTCTGGCCCATGGCATTAGCTCGCGCCATCTCCGGGAGGGCGCCGATGATTTGTACAGGACTTATGAAAAGAAAAATATAGCGGCCATTGATTTCGGCCTGCTTTTTGATTA
The DNA here is from genome assembly GCA_023388195.1 of Bacillota bacterium. Taxonomy (GTDB): domain Bacteria; phylum Bacillota; class Negativicutes; order Sporomusales; family Sporomusaceae; genus Sporomusa. The sequence goes on along the minus strand of JAEWGR010000067.1, from coordinate 6,193 downwards.
CTTTAAGTAGTTAGGTATTCCTGTGCTGCAGCGGGTGAGTACGGCTGGGAACCAGGCCGGGAGAGCCAGCAAATTAGCATACATAACCTGAGTACTGACGGGTTACACTTCTAACATTGTATCAGTAGCATGCAAGCTGAGTTCCCTGTGCGCTTCTGCCGGCCAGGAGGGCGGTAGCGGCTGTCGGCGGAGCTCGGATGTTTTGCCATATTTCATCGTTGAAAGGTATGTGACTGCATATGTGGTTTTCAAAAGCGCCTGAACAGGCGCTTAATGAGTTTACAGTCAATCCGGCGACCGGGCTGACTACGGCAGAAGCCCAGGCCAGACTGGCCAAGTATGGCGAAAATAAGCTAAAGGGTAAACCCAAGAAAGGGTTGATTGCGCTATTTTTTGCCCAGCTTCAGGATATGCTGATCTATGTTTTGCTGGGAGCAGCCGTTATTACGGTGTATATCGGCGAATATGTTGATGCTGTTATTATCCTGCTGGTGGTTGTTTTAAATGCCGTTATCGGTGTTGTGCAGGAATACAAGGCCGAAAAAGCCATTGAAGCCCTGCAGGAAATGACAACACCCAGAGCGCTTGTAAAGCGGGACGGCGAGGTCCGGGAGATTAATTCGGAAGCGATTGTTCCCGGCGATATCGTTATCCTTGATGCCGGTCGCTTTGTCCCGGCCGATCTCAGGCTGATCGAAAGCGCCAATCTTAAGATCGAGGAATCATCACTTACCGGCGAATCGGTTCCGTCGGAAAAGAATGCAAATGACATATATGAAGATCCTAAAACCCCGCTTGGTGATCAAGCCAATATGGCATTTATGTCAACGTTAGCCACCTATGGCCGGGGCGAAGGTGTTGTTGTGGCCACCGCCATGGACACGGAAATAGGCCGGATTGCCACCATCCTGGATGAAGATACTGAAGAAATGACCCCCCTGCAAAAACGGCTTGATGAGCTGGGCAAGACCTTGGGCTTTCTCGCTATTGGCATCTGTGTACTCATCTTTATTATTGCCCTCTTTCAAAAACGGGATTTATTTGAGATGTTCATCACCGCCATCAGCCTGGCGGTAGCCGCTATTCCCGAAGGACTGCCGGCGATTGTCGCTATTGTTCTGGCCCTGGGTGTCACCCGCATGTCGAAAATCAATGCGATTGTAAAAAAACTCCCGGCCGTCGAGTCACTGGGGTCTGTAAACATCATCTGTTCAGATAAAACCGGAACCCTGACTCAGAATAAGATGACAGTGGTAAAACTATATACCTTCGGCAATGTAAAGGATGTTCCGGCGGCAGGCACCGGCCTGGAGGCCGGAGTAGACGAGCAGGAGCTGATCAAATCCCTGGTGCTGTGTTCTGATGCAACCTGCGAAAATGGGCAGAGCACAGGTGATCCCACCGAGGTGGCGCTAATTGTGCTGGGAGATAAATATAACCTGGCCAGAAAAACACTGCATGCCGAGTATAAACGGGTTGGCGAAAGGCCCTTTGATTCGGAGCGAAAGTTAATGTCTACCCTCAATAAGGAAGAGAGTGCTTACCGGGTTCATACCAAAGGGGCCATTGATAATATTCTAAACATCTCGACCACCGCCTTAGTCAATGGCCGGATTGTTCCCTTAACGGCAGAGATGAAAACAAATTACCTGCAGATCGCCGAGGAAATGTCCGATAATGCCTTGCGGGTCCTGGGGGCAGCCTTTAAAAATATTGACAGCAGTGTTGAGCCGGCCGATATGGAAACCGATCTGACCGTGATTGGTCTAGTGGGTATGATCGATCCGCCGCGGATTGAGGTCCGGGCTTCTATCCAGGAGGCTAAAAATGCCGGCATTACCCCGGTTATGATCACCGGTGATCATAAAAATACAGCTGTGGCCATTGCCCGGGAACTGGGCATTGCCACCAGCATCGATCAGAGCATCACCGGTGCTGAGCTGGATAAATTATCGGATGAGGAGTTGTTACGCAGGATAAACAGCTACCGGGTTTTCGCCCGGGTGTCGCCGGAACATAAGGTGAAAATTGTTAAGGCCTATCAGGCCAACGGCAATGTGGTTTCTATGACCGGTGACGGTGTCAATGATGCGCCCTCCCTCAAGAATGCCGATATCGGTGTGGCGATGGGGATCACTGGGACCGATGTTTCCAAGGGTGCCAGTGATATGATTCTGACCGATGACAACTTTACGACCATTGTCCATGCCATCGAAGAAGGCCGCAATATCTACAACAACATTAAAAAGTCGGTTATCTTCCTGCTTTCCTGCAATCTGGGCGAGGTTGTCGCCATATTTGTCTCCGTTCTGTGCTACTGGCCGGTACCGCTTATGGCCACCCATCTGCTGTGGATCAACCTGATCACCGATACCTTGCCGGCGATTGCCCTGGGGGTCGACCCCGGTGATAAGGATGTTATGAAGAAAAAACCCCGCGACCCCAAAGAAAGCTTTTTTGCCAACGGCGCCGGTTTCAGAGCGGTCCTGGGCGGCATCCTGATCGGCGGTCTTACACTGGCGGCCTTCTACTTTGGCTTGCGGGAATACGGCTACAGCCTGGGGTCAAGATCGATCCCGGACGAGGTACTGACTTATGCCCGAACGATGGCATTTGTCGTACTGGCCGGCTCCCAGTTATTCTACTCGCTGGCTATGCGGGACCCGGAAAAGTCCATTTTCCAAATTGGCTTGTTCTCTAACAAATTTCTGATCGGGGCCATACTGGTCGGGTTTATTCTGCAGTTTGCGGTCATCTCTGTACCGTTTCTGGCCTCGGCTTTTAAGGTGCAAATGCTCTCCGGCTACGACTGGGGACTTGTCATCCTGTTTAGCCTGGTACCGCTGATTCTAAAGGAAATCTCCAAATTATTTATGCGTACAAGCAAGTAAGGCAACAAGCCGGAGCTATCTCCGGAACCCGCTTTGTCCGGTAACTGATATGCTATTCCGTGGGTTTAGACAGTTTTATGGTATCTGTCCACCGCCTGCGACGAGCCTATCACCTGGCCAAGCGGCTTTGTTTTTTCCTGCAATCCAGCCGGCGGAAGGAACCGGACCATCAAGCCGGGCTGTTGTTTTTGCAAAGGATATTGGAATTTTATGGCGAAATAGATAATAAGAATAAGTGAGCGTTCCAATCCCGCCTCTGCCGTATATTGTAAGGAGATGATGTTCCATGAAGCTGTGTCGGCAAATTGTATTCGGCTTCGTCCTTTTTGGTTTGACCGCAATGGCCTGCCCTGTTCAGGCGATTACCTCGCTCAAAGTGGCTGTCGTGCCTGTTATCAATACGGCCCAGTACCGATATCAGGAGGATGTGCAAATCGTACAGGAACTTATAAAAAAGCCGTTTAAATACCCGTATTATACCGTGCTGCCAGCCGATACGGTCACCCAGGCTATGCAGAAGACTAATGTCAGCCACCGGCCGCTCAGCGTAGCCGATGAAAAGGGCCTGGCCAGCCTTGCCGCTCAATTGCCGGCCGACATTATAGTGGCTGTAGAGTTGTCAAAAGTCCGGCTGAACCGGGTTTATCTGCCCTGGCTTGATGATACCTATATTGACTATGATGTCGTGCTGAAGGGTTACGCCTACTCGGCTTTAACCGGCAAATATAATGTAATCAAAGTAGCTAAAGCGAAACGGGAACCGGAAAGCCTAGAAACAAACGCCGCCTTTATTTTTACAGAGCTTACGGAGCAGATACTCGAAAAACTCCCATATAAGCGTATCCCGTTGGCGGCCGCCCCATGACCGGAAGCTTTCAGGCTGCCGGTCTGCCTGAGGATAGCCGGTGTTAAACCGAGTTGAACGAAAGAAGGGGACGGAATGCGGACCGTAGACCGTATCTTAGCAACTTCAGACCTGCATGGCCAAAATACGCGTTTTATTAATCTGCTCAAGAAAACCGGTTATGAACCAGACCAGGATCTGCTGGTGGTCTGTGGTGATTTGATTGACCGGGGCGGAGAGAATCTGGACTGCCTGGCTGCCTGTATGAAGCTTCAGCAGCAGGGGGCCATCCTGCTGAAAGGCAATCATGAACAGTTTCTGGAGAGCAGCCTTGTCGAAATGCTGACAACCGACACCTGGCGCACCCGGCCATCTGACAGCTTATATGCCTGGATTAAGCATAACGGCGGCGCCCGGATGTATGAAGAGATTAAGGAGTTATCGTCAGACAGGCTAACAGAAATTCTGCAGTTTGTTCGCAGCCTGCCCCTGTATTTGACAGCCGGCAAGTTCATCTTTAGCCATGCCGGTGCCAATACGGCCAAACCGGTGGAAACCAATACGGAAAATGAGCTGGTATGGATGGAGGAAACCTTCCCCTTCTGTCCGGCCTATGCCGGCAAGGTTATCGTCTTCGGTCATATCCCGACCTGGCTTTTATATCATGACAACGACGTTAAGAAGCGAAAACAGGCCAAGATATGGTATGACCGCCAGCACCAGGACAAAATCTGCCTGGACTGCGGCGGCGTTTTCGGCGGCCGGCTGGCTGCTATTGAACTGCCAAGCTGCCGTGAGTTTTATGGTTAACTTTAATATTTAAAATGATAGAGCGATGACCTATGCTAAATAGGCCCAATGTCATATAAGGTTTAAATACCTACTAAGAATGAGGGCCATTCAAACGTGAGTTTGTGATATTAGGAATTCAAAATGGAAATATGAGTAAGTTGCTAATAGCGTTTAAAAATTTTATAGCCTACTAAGGGGGAAAGTATAGACTGAACCCTACCATTAAAGCTGGATTCTTTGGAATCCAGCTTTTTTATGTCCTATTTTATCCAATTTGGAATTTTTAAAAAAATACACCTATCGTTATTTGTATTAACTTGTACGGATAAAGAATAGAAAGGTTTTATCCAGGCTGGTGAGGTGTAACTTAGACTTACTACAAAGCGTATAACCACTGCAAAGTGGAGACACTGCCGGTCTCTTATTTTTAAAGAAGGAGCATTAATGTTGTTTACCGGAGTAAACATCTAGCTGTATTGATTAAAGGCATATTACGTTTTCAGACGGGTTTATTTTTATGCTGTTCAATATCTCTGCAGCTTTATCTACTTAAGGAGGTGATTGTATGTGCGGTAAAACAAAGCTAATAGCGACTTATCCTATAAAAGGAGGACAACATGATGCAAAAGAAAATGAGTATGATGCAAAACGGATTGCGAATATTATTCGCCGCTATCAGGAATTGAGAAGTACAGCGGAAATAACTGCTGCTCAATATCAGCAAATCAGTAGTGGCGGTGGCTTTACACACGGCAAAGATGACATTGTATGTGTGCTTGCTGATATTGATCAGGGAGTGGTTGTATTAACGCCGCGACAACTGACTGTGTTTGAATTACTGAAATGGGGCTATCAGGTAGAGGAAATTGGGCAAATGCTGGGCATTAGACCGGTAACAGTAAAGTTTCATTTCCAGGAAGCGGTTTTTCGGCTAGCAGCTTACCTCAATACCCCACACCCTGAAAGAGGTGCAAGTGAATGAGGAAATATTATTCATTGTCGATGTTAGAGGACATATATCGCCTACAGGACTCCAAAATTTCTGATGAAGAAGCAAAAGAAAAGGCCAAAAATTTGCATAGGCAGCTAAACACCCTGGATATTTCCTGGGCCCGAAGTAATCGCCGGTTTTACACTCACAATCGACTTCAGGATTTTTTACTGGAATATATTTAAATTTATACCTAATCTTTTACTACACTTTATGTACGGATAAAGAATAGGAGGTGAAATTATGTACTGTCCGTTGCTTTGTATTAAACCAGAAAACGACTTGGTATCGTTTTGCCAATGCCTGGAGGAAGCCTGCGCCTGGTGGATTATTACCGGTGACACAGGCAAATGCGCAATGGTTCAAATGGGAGTATCTGCGGCAAATCCTTGACAAGGGGGCGTAATCACGAGTGAAGAGAGGAAGTGAATCCCATGATTCCCACGCTGAAACTAAGCGACATTATCAGTAAATGGCGGGATGCTTTGCAAGCCAGTCAGCCTATACAAAATTTTTGTACAACCCATTATAACAAGGCGCCTCATATCTTCGTCGGTACCAACGGTAAAATACCGCCAACCGCAGACCAGTACCCGCTGATTATCCTTTATCCGGGGGCTAAATCAGAGGGGCTGGAATTGCAGGAATACACGTACAAACTCATCATTGGCTGGA
>JAEWGR010000112.1 GCA_023388195.1 Bacillota bacterium | reverse complement strand
AACGGCAAAAGACACCCAATGAGATTGCGCTTACCATCCTGCTGGTGGGGCTTACCCTTATTTTTCTTATTGCTGTTGCCACTCTTGAACCCTTTGCCATATACTCGGGCGTGACTTTATCGATAACTATGCTGACTGCGCTGTTGGTGTGCCTGATACCGACAACGATCGGCGGCCTCTTATCCGCCATCGGCATAGCCGGTATGGACAGGCTGCTAAAACGCAATGTGCTGGCCATGTCCGGCCGGGCGGTGGAAGCTGCCGGTGACGTCAATGTACTCCTGCTGGACAAAACAGGCACCATTACCCTGGGGAACCGGATGGCTACCGAATTTATTCCTGCGCCTGGCGTGAGTGAAGCCGATATGGCTGACGCCGCCCAGCTATCCTCTTTTGCGGACGAAACACCTGAAGGCCGGAGTATTGTCGTCTTAGCCAAAGAAAAGTATAACCTGCGGGAGCGGGATCTGGCGGCGCTGAGCGCAGAGTTTGTGCCCTTTACTGCCCAAACGCGCATGAGTGGCGTGAATAGTAAAGGTCAGGAGGTTCGCAAAGGTTCTGTTGATGCTATCCAAAAATATATTGCCGCCCAGGATGGGGTATTCCCTGCTGCTGTGCGCACTGTTTGCGAAACCATTGCCAGGAGTGGCGGCACGCCGCTGGTCGTAACGCGCGACGCGCAGGTGCTGGGGGCTATTCACCTGAAGGATATTGTCAAAGGTGGTATTAAAGAACGGTTCCGGGAACTGCGGCAAATGGGGATTAAGACAGTCATGATTACTGGTGACAACCCCTTGACTGCCGCCGCAATTGCCGCCGAAGCCGGGGTGGATGACTTCCTGGCTGAGGCTACGCCCGAAGCCAAGCTCAGGCTGATTCGCGACTATCAGGACCAAGGTTTGCTTGTCGCTATGACCGGCGACGGCACCAATGACGCGCCGGCATTGGCGCAGGCTGATGTAGGGGTGGCCATGAACAGCGGCACCCAGGCGGCCAAAGAGGCCGGCAATATGGTGGATTTAGATTCTAACCCCACCAAACTGATTGAGGTCGTGGAAATTGGTAAACAGCTCTTAATGACGCGCGGATCGCTCACTACCTTCAGCATTGCCAATGATGTGGCCAAATACTTTGCTATTATTCCGGCCCTGTTTGCCGGCGCCTATCCGGCTTTGGGCCTGTTTAACATCATGCGGCTGTCCACGCCGGAAAGCGCTGTTTTGAGTGCCGTCATCTTTAATGCCCTGATTATCATTGCGCTGATCCCGCTCGCCTTAAAGGGCGTAACCTATCAACCGGTGGGCGCTGATGTAATCTTGCGCAAAAACCTGATTATCTATGGCCTTGGCGGTTTGCTGGTGCCATTTGCCGGTATTAAAATCATCGATTTGCTCTTGGTTGTGCTGGGTTTAGTATAAAAATATGTAAAGGAAGATGATGCCACAATGTGGAAGTCAATGATAAATTCATTTATGATGGTTATAGTATTAACAATGCTGACCGGCATAGCCTATCCCTTAACGATGACAGCGCTGGCGCAAACGCTGTGGCCGCAGCAGGCCAATGGCTCACTGATTGCCAAGGACGGTCAGGTGATCGGTTCCGGATTGATCGGTCAAAACTTTACCAGCCCGGGCTATTTCCATGGCCGCCCGTCAGCCGCCGGTGCAGACGGCTATGACGCCGCCTCGTCTTCCGGTTCTAATCTCGGGCCGACTAACCAAAAGCTAAAAGCTGCTGCAACTGAGAGCACAATAAATGCCAGAAGCGAAAACAACTTACCGCAGGCCAGCAATATCCCGGGCGATTTAGTGTTGGCGTCAGCCAGCGGCCTTGATCCGCACATCAGCCCGGCATCAGCCTACCTGCAGGTGGAGCGGGTGGCAGCCGCGCGGCAATTACCGCCTGCTCAGGTGCGCTCCTTAGTGGACAGTCATAGCCGAGGCCGCCAATTTGGCTTTTTAGGCGAACCGCGTGTCAATGTGCTGGAGCTGAATTTGGCGCTGGATGCTATGAAACGCTGATTTCTCAGGGCTGCTCTTTTAACCGGGGCAGTTCTATGCTATAGCTGGGGAGGAGAGGCAGTATGCCTAAAGATAAAGCCGGCAATCGTCCCAATCCGGATGTGTTACTGGAGAAAATTCATAAAGAAACTAGAGGCAAGCTGACCGTTTTTTTAGGAGCTGCAGCCGGTGTCGGCAAGACCTTCACCATGCTGGAAGCCGCCCATGACCGGCTCAACGGGGGTGCCCATGTTCTTATTGGCTGGATTGAAACCCATGGGCGGGCCGAGACGGAGAAGCTGGTGGCCGGTTTGCCGCTGGTAACTCCCCAAATTATAAAATACCGGGGTAAAGAACTGCAGGAAATGGACACCGATGCCCTGCTGCGCGAAAAGCCGGAGCTGGTGCTGGTCGATGAACTGGCCCATACCAATATCCCCGGCTCCCGCCATGTCCGGCGGTTTCAGGATGTAGAGGAGCTCTTAGCCGCCGGTATTAATGTGTATACCACCCTTAATATTCAGCATCTTGAAAGTCTCAATGACGTGGTGGCCCAAATTACCGGTGTTATCGTAAGGGAGACCGTGCCGGATTCGGTTGTTGAGCAGGCTGATAATATTCAACTGATCGATATTCCGCCGGAAGACCTGATTAAGCGGCTGAAGGCGGGTAAAGTCTATGTTCCGGGGCAGGTTGAGCAGGCGCTGAAAAAGTTTTTCCGTCCTGGCAACATTAACGCTTTGCGGGAATTAGCCCTCCGGTTTACAGCCAGCCGCGTTGATCAGGATATGGCTGAATATATGCGGTCGCATCAAATTGCCGGGCCCTGGCCTGCTGCCGGGCGGGTTATGGTGTGTGTCAGTGCCAGTCCGTTTTCGGCTCAACTTATCCGGGCGGCGCGGCGATTGTCAGGCGGGCTGCATGCCGATCTGCTGGCTGTGCATATTGAGACCATGGGCCGCCGGTTTCCCATGGGCGACAAGGAGCGGGACAGGGTGGCCCGCAACCTGCGTTTGGCCGAGGAGTTAGGCGGAAAAACCCTGACAGTTGTGGGCAAAGATTTGGCGCAGGAGATACTGGATGTCGCCCGGAGCCATAATGTAACGGCTATTGTTATCGGGAAGCCACAGCATAGCCGCCTGTGGGAACTGCTGCATGGCGCGCTGGTTGATAAACTGATTAGAAAAAGCAGTGGTATCAATGTCTATGTAATTCAGGGTGTTGCCGAAACAGAACAAGCGGCCGGCATTAAGACAGCCCTGCCTGCTGCGCCGGCGGCAGCACCCTGGCTTCACATTTTAGGCGGTCTGGCTATGACGGCAGTCGTTACCGCTGTGAGCTGGCACTTTCAGGCCCAACTGGAATTGGTAAACATCGCGCTGTTATATCTGCTCCCTGTCTTATTGACTGCTGAGTGGTGGGGACGCTGGCCATCCTATGTTGCCGCTGTAGTCAGTGTTGTAATTTTTGACTTTTTATTTGTACCGCCTGTTCTCGACTTTACTGTGTATGACATGCGCTATCTGTGGAGTTTTCTCATCTTTTTAGTGGTGGCTTTTCTCATTGGCGGTCGTACAGATCTTCTTCGGCAGGAGGCCCAGGCCGCCCGCCTGCGGGAAAAAAGCATTCGAGCACTATATGAGTTCAGCCGGCAGATTGCGGCGGTTTCTGATATGACGCGGATTGCTCAGGAATTGGCTAACCACGCTGGCGAAACGATTGGCCGTTCAACGGTGGTGTTGCTGCCTGACAACAACGGTAAACTCAATGTGCAAGGCGTCTATAATACTGCAATGTCGCAGGCCTTGCCTGAGGCCGAATATGCTGTGGCGGCCTGGGCCTATCAACAGGGACAGGTGGCAGGGCGGTCAACGGAAACATTGTCCGGTGCCCAGTATCTTTTTGTGCCGCTGGTAACCGGTGATAAGACGGGTGGTGTAATTGGCGTGTTTATTGCCAAGCAAAAGGTCACACCGGAGGAACGCCGGCTGATCGATTCCTGGGCCGGTCTTGCGGCCATCGCCGTAGAGCGGGTAAAATTAGCTGAGACTGCACGCCAGGCAACACTGCTGGCCGAGTCAGACAAACTACGGACCGCTTTATTCAACTCAATCTCGCATGAACTGCGCACCCCGCTGGCAACGATTGCTGGTGCCGTATCCACTCTGTTAGATACTGGCGTGGAATATAGTACGGCTATTCGCTGTGAACTGCTGGAAACCATCCAGGAAGGTGCCGGCCGGATGGAAAGGGTAGTGAGCAATCTCCTGGATACCGCCCGCCTGGAGAGTGGCATGCTGCAGCTTAAGACCGACTGGTGTGATATCGAGGACATCGTCGGCACGGCCTTGCGCCGGATGGGGGATATTCCCCGGAAATATCTGATAAAAACGACACTGGCTGACGATTTGCCCCTTATTCGGGCCGATTGTGTGCTGCTTGAGCAAGTTTTGATAAACCTTATTGATAATGCGGTTAAATATTCTGTGGCCGGCAGCGTGATCACTATTGCCGCCTGGCAACAGGGCAACCGGGTTAAGGTATCGGTTGCCGACCATGGTCCTGGCATACCTGCGGACGATATAACCCGTGTTTTTGAGAAGTTCTATCGTGCCGGTCAGCCAGGCCGGGTGTCTGGTACAGGCCTGGGTTTATCCATATGCAAGAGCATAATTGAAGCCCACGGGGGACAAATCTGGGCAGAGAACCACCCTGAGGGGGGCGCAATTGTCAGCTTTTCCCTCCCCATCCGGGGCGATGGCACAGTGATTCCAGTCAAGGCAGGTGAATCAGGATGACAACTCAGAGTCTGAGAGTGCTTATTATTGATGATGAACCACAAATCCGCAAACTGCTTAGGGTTTCTTTAGGTGCCCATGGGTATACCCTGGATGAAGCAGCCACAGGCCAGGAGGGGGTTGCCCGGGCCGCCGTTTTTAAACCGGACCTGCTGATCGTGGATTTGGGGTTGCCTGATATGGACGGCAAGGCTGTCATTAAAGAAATCCGGGAATGGTCCCAGGCCCCGGTTATTATCCTGACTGCCCGTGACCAGGAACAGGAAAAAATTGAAGCCCTGGATGCCGGGGCAGATGACTATGTAACAAAACCGTTTGGTATCGGTGAACTCATGGCCCGCATGCGCGTATGCCTGCGGCGGATGGCGGCGGCCGAGGGTGAGCCGGTTTTGACTTGCGGCGGTCTAGCTGTCGATCTGGTGCAGCGCCGGGTGACTGTGGATGGCCGTGAAATCAAACTTACTCCGACCGAGTATGAGATAATAAAAATAATGGCGCAGCAGGCCGGCCGGGTATTGACGCACAAGCAGCTGTTAAAAGCGGTTTGGGGCAACGCGTATAATGATGATACCCATTATATCCGGGTATATATTGGCCAGCTGCGGCGAAAGATCGAGGAGGATCCGGCCCAGCCGCGCTATATTATTACCGAATCAGGGGTAGGATACCGGCTGATGGGCCGGTAGCAGGCAAGGTATTTCGGCATGTAGTTATTGAGTATTGATAAGAAAGCAGGATCACTAATGAAATTTGCTATAGCAGAAAAACTCCATGAAAAATATCTGGCAGAGGTTGTGACAGGAATCAGTCAAGATAGTCTGTGGCGAAAAAAACTTTTAACAGGGCAGTTCAATGAGCAGTTTTTAATAACATATAAGGCGTTAGAGGATCTGCCTTGCCACTTATGGCGTCCTTTTTCCCAATATGGCTTAGAGTTTTTTGTTGCCAGGATTTACTCGTGTTCCGAAGGAAATGATGAGGGCTGCGTACTCTTTGAATTTACAGCAAAGGGTTTTCCGCATGTAGTAAGTCAGGTGAAAGTTTAGGAAATTCCACCTGGATATTGAATACCTCCTTCACCCCAGCATACGTGTCATCGTCATAATGTAGTCATTAGCAAAGTGAATATATGCCCTATTCAAAGATCGGGGATAGGGATAAAGGTTGGCTTTGTAAAAAAAGGACTTATTTGATCACGTAAAGAACTAGGAATCTATTCAATAAAATCTGAAGGAGAATGTTTGTGGAGGGAAAAATACCAGACGCTTCAGTCAAATGCGAAGCAAGACGTGCGTTTATCGCAGGCTGTTCGCCGAAAACACAGCTTTTACATAATCCTGTTGCCGATCCCTATGTGGTTTGCGGGCATCCAAACCCAGCGGGTCTTGGCGATGCAGGCGACTTCTCGCAAATGGGTTCCTGGGGGCAAAGTTCAGTTTTGTTTCCTATGCTTGAGACCTATCGGACAGCAGATAAGTGTGGCAGAGCACCTTATGGCGGGGCGGAGTATGGTGTTCCCCAGACACCGGAAGCCGACGCTGTGTGTAGAAAAATCGCGGCATTGCATAGAGGTCATGGTGCCGTCATCTGTCCATCGGGATTATCCGCGATTGCAGCAACTATAGATGCGTTTTCACCGCAAGCAGTACTTATCCCGGATAATGTATATGGACCAATGCTCCGGTTTCTGAACCGGCGAGGCATAAAACAAATCCGTTATCCAGCAGGTGCTTCGGCAGATGAATTTCGTTCGGTTCTATTAAAAGCGCGCAGCGAATATTCACTGCGGGAAGACCTGCTTGTCTATATTGAGGCTCCAGGCAGCGGTACTTTCGAAATCCCCGACCTTGATGGAATTATAGCGATAGCGCAAACTGCCAAGTTACGAACTGTTATGGACAACACCTGGGCAAGCCACGTCCGTTTTCAACCGCTTGAACACGGCATTGATATTGTTGTGCAGGCGACGACAAAATATGAAGGTGGGTATGGTGATACGCCGTCGGGAGTGGTTATTGCCAAGCATCCCCAGGATTTGCAGATTATTGCCGATGAATTGCGTGCAACCGGTAACGGCGCGGTTGCCCCAACGACTTGCTCGCGACTATATCACCGAATTGATTCGACCGAAGAGCGTCTCAATCAGCATGCCGACACCGCTCAGCGGTTGATCGACTGGTTTTTGCAACAGCCTTTCGTCACGGATGTTCTTTCGCCGGCATTGGCGACCTCACCTTATTACGAACGCTTCCAGCGTTATTTCGGCAAAGGCAATAGTCTTTTTAGCGTTGTTTTTCATCCAGACCTGCCGGCAAAGCAGGTCGAGGCTTTTGTCGATGCACTAAACCTGTTTTGGGTTGCTGAAAGCTGGGGCGGACATTTGTCACTGGTATTGCCGGTGCATGCCAAACGCGAGGTCACACCCCTGCCGGCTGGTTATATTTTACGCTTTCATGCCGGACTCGAGGACTATCAGGATCTTTTACGTGATCTTAACCAAGCGGCAGGGTGTTTATAAATCAGGGGAGATGGGGTTTACCAATTCTATGGTAAACCCCATCTTCGCATCAGAAAGACATCGCGTGAAATCGGTGGGAATCCCCGGAGACACAAGGGGGCGCTAGGTGCGTTGCCCGGATAACCGAGAGGAGGTAGTCATGTTGGCAGTGAAAATTAGAGAAGCAGCCGTGACAGATTTTAATGAAATAATGGTGCTTTTTGGAAAGCTTTGGCCAGACCGTTATTTACACAAAGAAGACATGTTTACGGTCTTTTCCCGTGGCCTCAGAGGCTTAAGCGACAAGTATATCTGTGCAGTCATTGGTGAAAAGGTGATTGGCTTTTGTGCAGTTGCATATGTAAACAACTTTTGGCAGGAAGGCCATATTGCTTATATCTATGCAATGATTGTTGATGACTCACGGCGTGGAAAAGGTATCGGCACTCGTTTATTGGCGGAAGCCTACGCGAGTGCCCAATTGGCAGGCTGTAAAAAAATTGAACTGGATTCAGGTTTTCAGCGGGAAGGTGCACACCAATTCTACGAGAAAAACGGTTATAGCAAGAGAGCCTTTTTATTTTCCAAAGACATTGTACAGCAATAGGGTTTAGGACAGGACTATATCGGGCGTGCAGGAATAAGCTGAATGATAGCGAATACGATAATAGAATATTTTTATAGCTGACCTATAATTAATTGATTGCAAATCTATGACAGGTGGTTTATGAAAGATAAAATAGTTGTTGGTATTGATGCTGGTTCCTCAGCGATTAAGATTAGCTTGTACGATGGTGAAACAATCGAAAACCGCCTTTGTCCTTCCGGCTGGAACCCGAAAGAACAGGCTGGCGGACTGTTGGCGGCCGCGCTTGCCGGACAAGGCCTTACGCAAGCGGCATATATCGTGGGTACAGGTTATGGGCGGCTCAATCTGCCGTTTGTAACCAAAGCCATGACAGAAATAACCTGCCATGCCAGAGGGGCAGGTTATTTATTGCCTGCGGCCAGGACGGTCATTGACATTGGCGGCCAGGATGCGAAAGCTATTAGGGTCGATGACTGTGGTAAGGTGCAGGATTTTGTCATGAATGACAAATGCGCAGCCGGGACAGGCCGGTTTTTGCAGGTTATGGCTAATGCCTTGGGGCTTGATGTTGCTGATATTGGGAGTATTGAGGCTGAGGCTGGCGGCCAGGTGTGTACGATAAACTCTATGTGTACCGTATTTGCCGAATCTGAGGTTATTGGTCTTGTTAACAGAGGGGTTGCCCGGGAAGCCATTATTGCCGCTTTATACACTTCAATTGCCAATCGGGTAGCAGTTATGGCCGCTGCGGTTCAACCGCTGGCGCCGGTTGCTTTTACCGGCGGTGTGGCTCAAAACAGGGCACTCAGGCTGCAGCTTGAGGCCAGACTGGGTTTACCGGTTATTACCTCGGACCAGGCAATATTTGCCGGTTCCATCGGGGCGGCCTTATATGCCTGGGATGCTGTCAGGTAACTTTTAAATTCATAATAAATGGGGGAGAATTTTAATGGCAGATGCGTTTACTATGCTCAAGGATATTAAGGAAACAGGGAAAAAAGTGGTAGGTTTTTACTGTGTTTACGCCCCGCAGGAACTGGTATTGGCGGCAGGTGCTTTGGGGTTTTCTCTGTGTGCAACCAAAGAAGAGGGGATTCCTGACGGGGAAAAGTCACTGCCCCGTAATTTCTGTCCGTTAATCAAATCTTCCTATGGCCTGGCAGTGACAGATAAGTGTCCCTATTTCCTCTATGCGGACCTTATTATTGGTGAAACAACCTGTGACGGCAAGAAAAAAATGTTCGAGCTTATGAAAACCTTTAAACCAGTACATGTAATGAAAATGCCTCAGAGTTATCTTGATGACAGCGATAAGGCTTATTGGCTCAATGAGGTGCGGGTATTAAAGGAATTGCTGGAGGCTGAGCTTGATACCCAAATTACTGATGAAAAACTGCAAACCGCCATTAAGGAGCTGAACGAAGAACGGCGGCTGATGCAGCAACTGGCCGGATATATGAAAAATGATCCGGTCCCCATGACCGGTCAGGATTTCCTGAAGCTGCTCTGGGGCCGGAATTTTGTGACTGACCGGACTGAATTTGCCGAGCAAATCAAGGCGGTTATCAGTGATATTGAAGAGAGCGTCGCCAAAGGGGAAGCGGCCAGGCCCAAAGGCGCAAAGCGGATTTTGGTTACCGGTGTGCCCACCGGTGTCGGAGCCGACAAGGTAATAAAGATTATTGAAGACTGCGGTGCCGCTGTTGTTTATATTGAAAACTGTTCCGGGATGAAGCAATTTGTTACACTTGTGGATGAAACCAAACCACCGTTGGACGCGATTGCCGAAAAATATCTGGCTATTCCCTGTTCCTGTATGAGCCCGAATCCTACCCGAATGGAGCAGCTTGTCCAACTGATCGGGGAATATCGCGTTGACGGTGTTGTTGATATTACCTGGCAGGGCTGTCATACCTACAATGTGGAAAGTCGGGTAGTAAAAGAGCATTTAAAACAGAATGGCAATACCCCGTTTCTGCAGGTCGAAACCGATTATTCCCAGGGTGATGTTGAGCAGATTAAAACCAGGGTCCAGGCTTTCCTGGAGATGATGGGATAACTACATTCGCTGCCGGCAGTTGGCGGCAACAGGGCAGCCCGTGCAAACGGGCTGCTTTTTGCAATGCCGTTTGGCGTGTTCCACAATCAGGCCGTGAAATTCCCCGTACAGGTACACCTCCCGGGGCAGGTTCTCTTCAATCTGCAGACGCAACCCGTCATAAGTAGCGGGGATGTCATAACCAATCCGGTGCAGCAGGCGTTTGGTATAGGTATCTACCACAAAAAAAGGTTTACCCAGGGCGTACAGCAGGATGGAATCAGCGGTTTCTCTGCCAATGCCTTTGACGGCCAGCAGTTCAGTCCTGAGTGCCTCGCCGTCACCGGCGGCCGCTTTTTCAACGCTATACTCATATTTTTCATACCACCGGGTCAGGGCTTTTAGTTTCAACGCCTTTTGGTTATAATAGCCGCTGGAACGGATAAGTTGAGCCAATTCCTCGGTTTGTATCCCGGCAATAAAGGCTGGCGATAACCGGTCGCCTACATTGGCCAGGGCCTTTTCCACATTGGTCCAGGTAGTGTTTTGCGTCAGAATGGCGCCTGTCATCATTTCAAAGGGTGTTTTAGCAGGCCACCAGTTTCGCTGGCCATAGGCGGCCAGCAGGGTATTGTATAACTCATATAATTCATGCATGTTGCTGCTCCTTACCATTCATGCCGGACGGCGTATTTAGCGGGATAAATCCATGTATCTATTATAATCGGTTTTCTGGTTAAATGCTTCCTCAAGTTGCAGAAAAAGCAGAGGATATACTTGACAAATGTTCTCAGCTTAGCTATCATTTATACATTACGATTCACTAATTTCATATTAACTCTTATCCAGAGAGGTCGAGGGACTGGCCCGATGACACCCGGCAACCGGCGTATTACGCAGAGGTGCTAATTCCAGCAGGAATCAGATATTCCTGGGAGATGAGAGGGATTAGGTATATGTTAATATGCCCCCTCTGAGAGGGGGTTTTTAATTTTTACCGATACTAAAATGAGTAAAAAGGGGGCTAAGTTTATGGTTGTTACCTTTTTTCCCGGCTTTAAATGGCGGTCACAGCTCAAGCTGGCCCGGATTGCCAGCCCGGAGAATCCGTTTACCCTGGTACTGGGAGGCTGTTTAAACGAGATAACAGTGGCGTATGAAACCTATGGCACACTTTCTGCGGCCGGCGACAATGTCATCCTGGTGGAGCATGCGCTGACCGGTGACAGCCATCCGGCTGCCCACGGGCCTTATGATGAACAAGGCTGGTGGGAACCGTTAATCGGTCCCGGGCGGCCGCTTGATACCGACCGGTTCTATATTATTTGTGCGAATGTGCTTGGCGGCTGTCAGGGGACAACAGGACCCGCCTCGCCGGACCCGGCTACCGGCAGACCTTATGGCATGAGTTTTCCTGAGATAACCATTAAAGATATGGTCAAGGTGCAGAAACGGCTACTGGAGGTGCTGGGGATTCATCACCTGGCCCTGGTAATTGGCGGTTCAATGGGCGGGATGCAGGCGCTGGAATGGGCGGTAAGCTATCCAGGCTTTATTGATGCCGTTGCTGTGATTGCCGCCCCTGGCTCGGCAGCACCCCAGGCCATTGCCTATAACCGGGTGGGCCGCCAGACGGTCATGCTTGATCCTGCCTGGCAAAACGGTGATTATTATGGCGGGCCTGGCCCGGAAAAAGGCCTGGCGGCAGCCCGGGCGCTGGGCATGATTACCTATCAGAGTGAGTCGTCTATGGCCTATAAGTTTGGCCGGCGCACTCGGAGCGGACAGTTTGAAATTGAAAACTATTTAGATTACCAGGGGGCCAACATTGTAAAAAGGTTTGATGCCAATTCCTATCTCTATCTGCTGCGAGCCCTGGATCTTTTCGATATAAGCGCCGGGTACGCAACGTGTGAGGAGGCCTTGTCCCGTATTGATGCCCGGGTGCTTATTGTCGGGGTCAGTTCCGATATCCTGTATCCGTCCTATCAGCAGGAAGAATTGGCGGCAATCTTGCAGCAGGTGGGAATTCGGGCCGAATTGGCGGTTATTAACAGCGCCCACGGCCATGACGGTTTCCTGATAGATTTTCAATTGCTCAGGCCGATACTGACCCGGTTTATGGATGCAGCCCTGCCGGCGCCTGTTACTGTGCCTCTCAAACAATGGTTCCGGTTCCGGGCCTCCAGCCTCGCCTATCTCGGAGCCCGTCTGGTGCCGGAGGTGCAGTGCCGGGAGGTATAAGTGCAATCTTTTCTCCCTTTGCATAACCACAGGTAATTGTGCCTATGCATAATAGATATTTTACTTAATTAGCGGGTACCCTTACAATAAATGTATGCACCAGTTATTTAGGTAAAGGGGAGAAAGTACATGCAAGCGTTACTAACATGGATATTCGGCTATAAACTGCCGTCAAACGATAATATGTTAACAAGACAAGGTGTGCTTGTTGATAAGCGGGAAAAGATAGTGCCCATTCCGGTTACACGGGATATAACCCGGACACAGGAATTTTGGGATCGGGCAGTACCCTCATAATAAAAATGGAATAATTAAAATACCCTTGACAGTTATTGGTAAGGCCAGCCATAGTATAAGGTATATAGTTCTTTTTTGAACTATATACCTTATTTTTAATAGAGGAGTATATTTTGTGTGGACATTCTGCATTTAACATATTTTATTGAAGTCGCCAAGCAGGGGAGCTTTACGCGGGCGGCCCAGACACTTCATGTTTCTCAGCCGTCTATCAGTAAGATGGTGCGCAATCTGGAAAATGAACTCCGGGTTGTCCTGATCGACAGGTCAGGACGGAAGATTAAGCTGACTGACGCCGGACAGGCATTGTATGAGCACGGGATTAACATCGTTGCTTCGCTCAACAATGCCGCTGCTGACCTGGACGCCTTGACAGGCTGCCGCAAAGGGCAGATTCGTATTGGGATTCCGCCAATGGTTGAAATGAGTTTTTTTGCGATTGCTATTGGTGAATTTAAGAGAAAATATCCCGATATTCTGATTGATTTAATTGAGGTTGGTTCAAAAGCGGTTGAAGCAATGGTTGAGGATGGGCAGCTGGAAATCGGGGTCGTAGTTTTACCGGTTAAGAATAAAACGAACTTTTCACTGTTTGCTTTTGTTAAAGATCCAATCCAGCTCATCGTCCACCCGGAGCACCGGCTGGCAGCCCGGGATATTGCCCATATTACGGACTTAGCCGATGAGTCTGTGGTTATGTATCGCAAGGACTTCGCCCTGCATGACCACATTATCGAGAAATGCCGGGAATATGGTTTTATGCCCCGGGTATTGTGCGAAAGCTCGCAATGGGATTTTATGGTGGAGATTGTGGCCGCTAAACTGGGGGTGGCCCTGCTGCCTAAAATGGTATGTGACAAACTGACTGGTGATGTTGTTAAAGCTTTGCCCCTGGCCGAGGAAATCAGACCCTGGCACCTGGCGGTAATCTGGCGAAAAGATACCTATTTATCCTATGCCGCCCGTGCGTGGCTGAAGTATACCGCCTGTTTGTTTGGTGTTGACGTAAAGCTGGAATAAAACCTTACACAACTGCCCGTTTAAACAAAAAAAAAGCCTTAGACACCTGGTCTTTAGGCTCATGACGTGGGCATATTTAATGCCTATATGTAGTTTACACTTTGCTGGCCTAAAGGTAAAATACATAAAACGAATAGCTTTTATTACCCAAAGTTATAGGAATTAATTGTATTTTGACGATAATAGGCCTTACAGGATATTTGCTTATCTAACGCGAAATATAAGCATACTGAAAAAATGCGTCGTGAAGGGTTGGAGACAATTGCGATTTGAGGATGTTTGTACTGTATTTTGGCGGGACTGGGTAGTTTTAAACAGGCGGCTGGTTAAGTTTGTTTTATCGCGGATGATTAGCCCGGTTCTGTATCTGGTGGCTTTTGGCTGGGGGATCGGGCGCAGCCTGCCGATGAATGGCGGCAGTTATCTTGATTTTATCCTGCCGGGCATCATGGCGTTGAATGCCATGAATATCAGTTTTAGTGCAGTGGGTTCACCGCTGAATATGAGCCGGTTATATCACAAAACCCTGGAGGAGTATCTGATAGCGCCTGTCAGTCCGGGTTCTTTCGTTACCGGCAAGGTTCTGGCCGGAGCCCTCCGGGGCCTGATTTCCTGTGCGGTTATTTTTGCGCTGGCCTTTTTATTTGGTGCTAAATTTACTGTAACTGCCGGTTTTCTGCTGACGCTGGCCCTTACCTGCCTGCTGTTTGCCGCTATGGGGCTGGTGGCGGCCATGCTGATTAATTCCCATGAAGATATGGCCAGTTTCAATACCTATGTACTGTTGCCAATGTCTTTTTTGTGTGCAACCTTTTTTTCGCCGGACAGGCTGCCGCTGGCGGTACGCTGGTTTATTGACCTGCTGCCGTTAACTCATGCCACCTATGCCTTGCGGGCTATTGCCGGCGGCATCGAGACACCCTGGGTATCTGTTGGTGTATTGATGTTGTACACAATACTGCTGCTGGCTGTGGGGGTCTGGACGATGGTCCGGGTAAGGGACTAGAGCAGAGACAGGTAAACAATAATAAAAACAGGCCGGGGTGTGATAATCTGCACCTGGCCTGTTTTTCTTTGTTAACTCTAGCAATTTTATCAATCAAATTCTAAGAATGCCTATACCTAAAGGGTAACAAGCCAAGTCTTATCTGATCCTATAGGGTCAGAACTACTTTTCCCAGCACATGACTGACCGGGACGGGGCCAATATAACGGCTGTCACTGGAGTTGTTGCGATTATCGCCTAACACATATACCTGATTTGGCGGAATAGTAACCTTTTTCGGAGCAGCAGCCCGCATGGTTTCCTTAATATAAGGTTCGTCAAGCAGTGTGCCGTTGCGGTATACTTTTCCGTCCTTGATTTCAATGGTATCGCCCGGCTTGCCGACAACCCGCTTAATCCAGATATGGTTGTCGACCTCAGCCAGTTTGGCCACACTAAGGTAAGTGGAGACCGGGTCGGCAAGGTCGTCTTTTACGTTGCGTTCCCGGAATACGCGGCTGTCAATAATAACAATGTCACCATATTCAGGCGCATTGGCAAAGGTGTGGGACAACTTCGATACAAATACATAATCATTGTTATGCAGGTTGGGCTCCATCGAGCTCCCTACCACCCGGGTGGGCTGAAATACAAAGGCGTTAATCACAATGGCCAGTGCTAGGGCTACAGCCAGGCTGTATGCCCAGTCGGCAATCTCTTTAATGAGTTTCATTATTGAATTCCCCCTAATATTAAAATTTTAACAGATAGCTCTGCCGGGGGCAAGAATTATTACGAATAAGCCGTATGGAATTATTGGCAGGCCTGTATATAAAATGACTCTTTGGTAATAAACTAAAACCAGAAATCTAAGGGAGGTACAGGAACTGTATGGGTAATGATACCTTAATCAAAAGTGATGATACAACCAGCCGCGGTGATGTGGAATCAGTGCCTAATAAAGGCGATGCCAGCAGCACGAACAATCCGGACAGTCATTTTGACGTGCATCAGAATGCCCGGAAATATTATGATATTGAAAAAACCCCGGCCTCTATGCCTGAAGTACATAAATGGCAGCGGGAACATATCAAGGTGCATGATCAAACAAAAGATGGTTTTCCGCTTAATGTTATCATTGATCCGGCCATGCGCGAGATGTATCAGCATGTCCATGCCCAAGGCCTGACTAATGTCTTCGACCGTTTTGAACAACAGGAAAAAATTCGCTGCAGTTTCTGCTCTTCCGGTCTGTCCTGCCAGTTATGTGCCAACGGCCCTTGCCGGATCAGCCCCAAAGCACCCCGCGGCAACTGCGGTGTTGATGCCGATGTTATGGTGGCCAGAAATTTTGTATACCGCCATGTAACCATCGGCACCTCTGCGAATATTTTTCATGCCCAGCAGGCTGCCCGGGCCCTGAAAGCTGCGGCCGAAAAGCCAGACAGCGGCCTAAAAATACGGGACAGTCAAAAACTTTTAAAATATGCCGAAATGGCCGGCCTGAACAGCCATGAGGATCTGAACAAAGTCGCGGTTAATTTTGCGGACTGGGTGCTTGGCGATATGGGTAAACCTTACTGGGAAGAAGCCGCAATGGTAAAAACATTTGCGCCTCCCAAACGGCAGGAACTGTGGCGTAAGCTGAATATTTTCCCCGGCGGTGGCTTTAGTGAGGTTGGTTTTGCGCAGACCAAGTGTATGACTAACCTCAATGCGGATGCTGTCGACTTCCTGCTAACCTCAGTCCGGCTGGGCATAATCAACGAATACCAGGGCTTATTTGCCCTTGATATACTTCAGGAAATCCTAATGGGCACCCAGAAAATCCGGGCGGCCAAGCAGAATATGGGTCTCCTGCAAAAAGACAAGGTCAATATCATTACCAATGGCCATATGCCCCTTACGGCCCATGTGGTGATTGAACTGGCCTCTACGCCGGAATGGCAGGATAAAGCCCGCCAGGCCGGGGCGAGCGGCCTGCAGGTGCTAGGCCATGTCTGTGAGGGACAGCAGCTGCTCAACTACAGCGATACCGGGGCTATGAGCGCCTATGCCGGCCAGGAGGGTGAATGGCTCTCGGAGGAATATCTTCTGGCTACCGGGGCCGTGGACCTGTTTATGTTTGACTATAATTGCACCATTCCCACCCTGCCGCTTTATGCCAAACGGTTTGGCACAACGATGGTAAGTACCCATGAAGTTATCCGCATGCCCGGGACTGAGGTTGTCGAGTTTAAGCCGGAAGAGATGAAACAACAGGCGGCAAAAATCCTCGATATGGCTATCAGCGCTTTTGGCAAACGGAAAGCGGAAAATCGGGAAGTATATATTCCCCCCCATGTTTCCGAGAGCTGCATGATTGGTTTTAGCACCGAGTCGGTTAGAGAAGCACTTGGCGGTTCCTGGAAACCGCTGATTGATGCCATTGCTGCCGGCAAAATAAGGGGTATTGCCACCATTGTCGGCTGCACCACCGCCCGCTATGGCCAAGGGGGCAGTAATATTTTCCGCATTACCAAAGGCCTGATCGAAAAAGACATCCTGATTCTGTCCGGCGGCTGTACGTCTTCCGTAATGGAATACACCGGCCTGACTAATCCGCAGGCTGCCGAGGAATGCGGCCCCGGCCTGAAAGAGGTG
>JAEWGR010000135.1 GCA_023388195.1 Bacillota bacterium | reverse complement strand
CTGCCCGTGGTAATGCTCTGGGCTATGTCCGGCAGACGCAGCAGGATGACGTCTATTTATATACGGCTGATTACATTAAAAGCAAAATAGCAGTTGCTATAGCCGGTGCGCTAGCTGAAGAAATTTTTCTTGGTACACGCAGTTCCGGAGCGGCAAATGACTTTAAACAGGCCGCCGAGATGGTTAAACAAATTGTATTTGGCGGTATGTCCGAGCTTGGTATTGTATCACCTGATGATGTACCCAAAGAATTACTGCATAATACATTTACTGCTATTTTCAAACAAGTTGAAGCAGAGGTAAGAACGGTATTGACTGATAAACAGACACCTTTTACCCGCATTGTAGATGCCTTGCTTGCTAAAGAAGTCCTCTCCGGTGCTGAGGTTAGGGCCTTTATACATGACGAGGAACAAGCTGCATGAATGCGTCCGCTAGCCGGACGCTTTTTTTTTGCATACTCCTGCCTATTGGGGAGAATAATCTTTGATATGATAAAAACAACAATTCTATTAGGTGGTGGCGCATCTGCCGCCGAGGGCGCACCGGTACAAAACTTGCTTTTTAAGAAATATTTTAAGGCTCTCCGTGAAAAAAAAAATTACAGTGATGGTAAGCGGGTAAGCGAACTATGCGCCTATTTTAAGCAAATGTTTTTTATTGATGTGCTTCATGATGATCTGGATGCTATTGAGTTCCCCACTTTTGAAGAGGCGATTGGCCTCTTGGATTTAGCTGTTCGGAAACGGCAGTCTTTTAAAGACTTTGATCTTGAAAGTATTGCCAAGAGCAGCAACCGTATTGGGTTTATCAGGCAATATCTGGTGTTGTTAATGGCTGAGGTACTGGAAGATAAGACAGCAGCCGTAAAGGGGTTGCACCGGGTGTTAGTGGATAGGCTGAGCGCACTTGGGTGCCTGAACGATACGATATTTCTATCTACTAATTATGATGTATTAATTGATCAGGCGCTGATCGTCCGCAATGATATTGCCGTTGATTATGGGATAGACTTTATTAATTATCAAAGTCCGGCTTTGCACAATAAACCTGTTATTAATCTTTATAAAGTACATGGTTCGCTTAATTGGTCGTATTGCCCCACGTGCAATACATTACAGCTAATTGACTACCAGCAGGGACTTTTGCGATTGCATACAGAGCTGTCCCAGGCATTGTGCGCAAACTGCCAGTCTATAAAAATACCGGTTATTGTACCACCGACATTTTTTAAAGATATGTCCAATAATTACATAAATATGGTCTGGCATAAAACGGAAGCATGTCTGCGCAAATCAAGCCACATCATTTTCTGCGGTTACTCCTTTCCTGACGCTGATATGCATATAAAATATCTCTTAAAACGGATTCAAACCAATCGTTCTGATCGTCTGCGCATTACGGTAATTAATAATTATCCAGGAAAAAAACAAGAAAAAATTGACGAAGAACAGAAACGCTATACCCGGTTTCTGGGGACCAATATCTGCTATACTGATAAAACCTTTGAAGATTTTTGCCGGCAGCCAGAAAAGTTTCTATAAAAAATATCGGCTTATGCTGAGTCTCAGCATAAGCCGATATTGCTTTCGGACAGGCTTTTAACAGGATGAAAATTCGCCGCTGGGTCTATGCCTAAGCTTGTCGCATGGACTGGACGGATTCTTTACTTATTTTTGTTAAAGGCAAGCAAAAAGACATTATTGCCATGTTTAACAGCAAACTCTTTCTCGAATTTCTCAATGGTATTGAGCTCTTCGGAGGATAAAGCGGCAAAGTTTACATTGTTGGCAGTAGGCATAATAAAACCCCTTTCTATAATGAGTTGTCATTAACTTTTCCCATTATAGAAATTCTATGCTTGCTGTTACTACAGACGTCCGCTGCAGTTCAAGACATTGCGGATTTTGTGTTTAACCATACCTGTAATGGCTTCACGGGCAGGTTTAAGATACTGGCGAGGGTCAAAATCGGCTGGATTCTTGGACAGGTGTTCTCTGACTGACGCCGTCATAGCCAAACGCAAATCGGTATCAATATTGATTTTACATACACCCAGTTTGCCGGCTCTGAGCAGCATGTCTTCAGGCACGCCTTGCGCACCATTTATCTGTCCGCCATAATTATTGCATTTTTCCACAAACTCAGGCAGGACGGTAGAGGCACCGTGCAACACCAGCGGAAAAGCAGGGAGTAGTCGGGAAATTGTTGCTAAGCGGTCAAAATCAAGGTTGCAGTCCCCCTTGAATTTATAGGCTCCATGGCTGGTGCCGATGGCAATAGCCAATGAATCAACGCCGGTTCTTTCAACAAACTCAACAGCCTGATCCGGATCGGTATATGTAGCATCTTTAGCACTGACATTGACAGCGTCTTCAATACCTGCCAGGCGACCAAGTTCAGCCTCGACAACAACGCCACGGTCATGGGCATATTCTACTACTTTTTTGGTAAGGGCAATGTTTTCTTCAAATGGTAGCTTGGATCCATCAATCATAACTGAGGTAAAGCCCCCGTCAATACAGGATTTGCAGATTTCAAAATCTTCACCGTGGTCAAGATGTAAGCAAATCGGCAGGCCTGAATCTTCTATAGCTGCTTCAACCAGCTTCATTAAATAGATATGTTTAGCATATTTGCGGGCACCGGCAGACACCTGGAGGATAAGCGGAGCCCGCTCTTCCCGCGCTGCATCAACAATACCCTGGATGATTTCCATATTATTAACGTTAAATGCCCCAACTGCGTATTGTCCTTCATATGCTTTCTTAAACATATCTTTTGAAGTGACTAATGACAAATGAAATCCCTCCTATTTTTCCCCTAGGGGAATCAGAAATATGATAGCATATTACCCCATACATTATAGCATATTTCAAACCTCAGCGCCAAGCTGGCTTAAAAGATCTGTCAGATCTACGGGCAAAGGGCTGACAATTTCGATAATCTGCTGTGTAATTGGGTGCAATAATCTGAGTTTGGCAGCATGTAGTGCCTGACGCTGAATCAGATTTGCTGGCCCACCATACAAATCATCTCCTAACAACGGGCAGCCAATATGACTGAAATGTACCCGTATTTGGTGAGTACGGCCGGTCTCCAGAATGATTTCCAGTAAGCTGGCATTTTCATAAGCTGCAAGCAGGCTATAATGAGTAATTGCCTGTTGGCCGGCTGGAGTAACCTCGCGTTCAATAATGCTTCCCGATTTTCGACCAATTGGCAGGTTGAGGGTGCCGCTGGCCGGCTGCGGCCGGCCGGCGGCGATGGCCAGGTACGTTTTCAACACCTGTTGCTGGTTTTGATTTAGCCAATGCTGAATATCAGGCCGTTTAGCAATAAGGACTAAACCTGATGTGTTACGGTCAAGCCTGTTGACGGGATGAAAACCGCAGGCATAGTTTTTTTGCCGGTAATAATGTATAACCGCATTGGCCAAAGTGCCTGCAGGCTGTCCTGAAGCCGGATGCACCAGCATGCCGGCCGGCTTATCTGCAGCTAACAGCCATTCATCTTCGTAGGCAATAGACAGTGGTAAATCTTCAGCTGTGATTGTAGTGGTTTCGGGCCACGTGACAGTAACGATATCACCTGGCTGCACCAAGGTATGCGTTGTTGCGGGGCGTCCATTCAGGCTGAGAGTTCCAGTGTGTTTTATTTTACGCCACAAGGTCAGTGATATTCCTGACCGGCGGCGCAGAAATTCTTTTATCGGTAACGGGGAGCAGGTGGGGGGGACGGGGAAATCTGGCATGGCAACTCCTTTAGTAATTGATTTTACTGCTTTAGTATTCGTATTATACAGATCTAAATCCTTTAAATTAAGAAAAACCGCTGAAACGGTTCTTGGGCTTTGCCCAGGTCAGTTAATCGGGAAGAGAAGGGCAGTGTCTGATACAGCAAAAAAAGGAGGCTGGTGCCTCCTTTAGATACTGGAGTATTATATCATATTTTGTATTACGCCAACTATGCCTGCTACATGTTCCCGTTCCATAGCAATAGAATCTTTGATATAATCTCCCATTGGGTTTGATCTTAAGCCATAGAAGTAGACAAAACGGCGATGACGCCGAACAAGTCCTGTGAGGAGTGATAATAGTAACAGGCGGTTGCCGTAAAATTGCCGTTCTGTATCTGCCGGCTCATAATCAATAATTTTCGAATCATGTTTTTTCATAACTGCTGCCAGGTGTTCATCATGCATACAGATCATGTGAATTACATCCAGATAGCCTTCCCAATGCGTTGCGGCCATAGTATTCAGTGTATCACGTACGCCATCGCTTGCATGTTCAGCTGCTTCGACAGTAGTGAGCATAAGTTCAAGCTGTTCGATGGCCTCCTGATGCAATGTAATCATATGCGCCGGATCAACAGTTAACAACCGGCGGATGAGGGGTTTTTTCATAGGTATCATCTCCTCTGGCAAGGCGTTCGGGAATTATCGGCGCCCTTTGAACGGAGCGATGAACCGAATCATTTTGATTGGCACGTGCAGTGAAATCGAGCGACGGCAATATGAGCTGTTAACAATAATGTAATCGCACCCTACATAGCAGATTGTACCGCAGAAAGTAGAGCCCTTACGGTCAATCATGGCATCTGTGCCAATGATGACTTCATCGCCTAAAAAACAAAGCAAGCGATCTTTAAAGTTATCCCGGTACATCTTGTAAGACATAGGGTCATCCATGTATTGATCGTCGCAGCACATCATGTCTTTATCCGGATAGTCACAGCACATTTTGTCTTCCGGGCCATACCAATGCGGATATTTAGTTTCCATAAATATCAATAACCTCCTTTATTTACCTCAGGACAAATGATGAATTTTATATATCTGTTTCTACTTCAGCATATGAATTTCTAAAACATAATGTTACAACCGTTAACAATTTAGACTGAATTATAATGTGCTCCTTTTATTTCAGGAAAAATGCCTTGCCAACTATAGCAAATCAATAAGACACGGGTGTTGAGACCTACTGTCATGCGCTCCATTGCTGGCAGGTTGACTTTTATAATCTCATAGTCATTGAGCAAGTTTATAGTTGAATGCTATTAACTTTTATACGAATAGGGCTAGCAGGAAAAAACTGCGTAACAGCGAATAGTAAACCTATTATGGGTTTAGGCAGGTGAATCTTCAGTAATGGAGTTTATGAAAAATAGCAATTTTATTCTCATGGGCTTTTTAGTGTGGCTGATTATTGCCCCTCGCGCTACTAGTCCGCGTTATGGTGAACTATTTTTGGCCTATATGACCGCGCTCCTATTCAGTTTGATAGGTAGTTCAGAGATTATGATGCAAAAGCCGATTGCCTTTTTCTTTACTTTAGGGGGAGTGCTGGCTTTTTGTTATGTAGTAGCGCGTAAAACAATAAGAATAACAATTCGAAAATAGGGAGGTTACTCTATGGCAGAGAAAAAGCCTCCTGGCGGCGGGCGAGGCAGAGACAATAATTCCGGTGAGCGGGCTGAAGTCCGCTATTTTAAAGGGGAAGAGCAATTTGAACGTTGGCGGAAAGAGTTTGTTCAACATCAGGACTATGAACTTAAGCTCGCGGCCATCAGCAAACTCAGCTATGTACCGGCAGATTATCAAGCCCTGCTGGTCCGGCAAGAGTATGGTGAGCTCAAATTAACAGATTACAGCCACCTTGCCGGTAAGGCTAAAACTAAGGTCGAATCCGAGTATGTATACCCGATTATTGCCAGAGTAGTTGCCATCGTTTTTTTGCTGGGCATTTTAGTGATACTTTTCAGCCCTGTAACTCTTCTCCTTACGGCCGCGCTTGGAGTTGCAGCCGGTGTATCATTATATTTTACTATCAAAGACCGGGATGCAGCGATAATCAAAGCCGAACAGGCCGCCGAGGCGGAAGGTTTCCGGCGCAATGAACAAGAGCGGTTAGTGTATGAGGAAGCTAAAAAGCGGCATGAAGATCTGGAGAATACCCGTATAACCCTTATCGAAAGACTGCTGGCAGGGGATGCGAGCGCTGTAAGGTCCAGATTGGATGAAGCTTTAAACCAGTTAAAATTACCGGTGGCTGTGGAAGTAGATATTGATTTTCATGTCAATATCCCTTTAATCAGGGTGTGGCTGCCGCCAAAAACAGTCATTCCCCGGCAGACGTGTGAAATGTTGCCGTCAGGACGTATCCAATATCAGGATAAAGATAGCAGAGTATATAATAAACAATATTTTGAACTTTGTGCAGCGATCATGCTGCAAATAGTTGCCACAGTTTTGGCAAACATCCCATCCTTTCAGGAAGCATATGCAGCTGGCATTGTGAATAGTGAATTTAGTGACGATTGCGTTCTTGCCGTAAGAGTATCAAGAGAAAAAATTGAGAATATTAACAGTGCTGCCAACGCAATTGCTGGTTTGCAGGCACTTGATGCAGTATATGAATGTGACACCTCTTTAGTGCTATATCCTGTCGATATTCTGCGACCACCGGAATGGGAAGATATTGAACAGCAAATGTTAAAAAGCTTACGGGTGCGAATATTTAAATAAAAATTACAAAAAATATATGGAATCCAAAACATGATTTGTTTTCAGTCAAAAATTTTTAAAACCAATGATTGTTAAAAGGAATTTTAGGTTTTTATGGAGAATAATTATTTCTAAGCTGTTGGTAAATAATACTAGACATCTGAGGGGGAATAATTAATGAAAATTGCTGATTTAGTACAAAGTGCCGACTGGAAAGCGGAAAAGCATGTGCCGGTGATCGAAGCGCCTGAGCAAGCAAAGGCCGGAGAGAAAGTTACTGTTGAGGTCTGTGTTGGTAAAGAAATTGCACATCCGAACACAACAGAGCATCACATTCGCTGGATCAAGCTTTTCTTTAAGCCAGATAATGCAAAATTTGCTTACGAAGTGGCTGCTTTTGAGTTCGCTGCTCACGGTGAATCCACTGATGGTGCCAATAAAGGTCCGGTTTATACTGAGCCATTTGCAAAAGCTGTAGTAAAACTAAATGTTTCCGGCACTTTTGTAGCTGAGGCCTACTGTAATATTCATGGCCTATGGGAAGGGTCCAAAGTCATCTCGATCACAGAGTAAACACTGCTTCAAGAACCAGGGCGCTTGTCCCTGGTTTTTTGTATTTTTGGTCTCTACCAGAATTTATATTAAGTCCAGCGGACAAAAAATAATTAAGGCTTCTGCCCGCGTCCTAAAGGATTTGGCACAAGCCATTTATAAATACTAATAAATATAGTCTGATTCAAATTAATTTTGCAATTTTGTCCACTACTAGAAGGATATTGTTTCTATATGGAGAATATAAACTGCCATGCTAAATTGAATACTGCATACTAAGGGGGGATAGGCATGGCACTAATTGTAAAAAAATTTGGCGGAAGCTCAGTAGCTACACCAGAAAAAATTATGGCAGTTGCCAAAAGGGTATTACAAGAAAAGAATAGTGATGATAAAATAGTTGTTGTAGTATCGGCAATGGGAGATACTACCGATGAATTGGTAAGTTTGGCAGCAGCCATTACTGATAAGACTTCCGGCCGGGAAATGGATATGCTTCTGTCAACAGGTGAACAGGTGTCGATCGCGCTTTTAGCCATGGCATTTGCCAAAATGGGACAACCGGCAGTGTCTATGACTGGCTTTCAAGCTGGTATTACCACAAATGAAACATTTAATAAGGCCAAGATTACAGGGATTGCTCCGGACAAGGTGTGGCAGGAGCTTAATGCCGGCAAGATTGTGGTTATAGCCGGTTTTCAGGGTTTGACAAACAACGGGGAGATTACTACGCTAGGCCGGGGCGGCTCTGACACCACTGCCGTTGCTGTTGCTGCAGGACTGAAAGCAGACCACTGTGAGATTTATACTGATGTTGACGGTATTTACTCCTCTGACCCCCGGGTTGTTTCTACAGCCAAACGCATGAAAGAGATTACTTATAACGAAATGCTTGAGATGGCCCGGCTTGGTGCCGGTGTCATGCACCCGCGGTCAGTGGAACTTGGCAAGCATTATGGCATGCCAATCCATGTCCGCTCCACTTTTACCTGTGATTCCGGTACATTTATCAGGGAGGAATATACAATGGAAGAAAAAGAGTTTGTCATTCGTGGCGTAACACATGATGCCAATGTAGCAAAAATTGCCGTGTTGGGTGTTCCTGACCGGCCAGGTATTGCCTATAAGATATTTTCTGCGCTAGCAGAAGCCAACATTGACGTTGATATGATCGTGCAGAGCGTTCGGGCCATGGACAAACATATTATTGATATGGTATTTACCATTTCCCAGGGAGATGTTCCCCAGGCCGGAAGCATCTTGGAAAAGCTTAATGCAGAAATGAATTTCAGTGGTTTAACAATTGAAGAAAAGGTAGCCAAAGTGTCAGTTATTGGGGCTGGTATGCTGGGAAATCCAGGCATAGCTGCCGCTACTTTTGGTGCACTGGCAGATGCAGGCATTAATATTGAAGTGATTAGTACTTCGGAAATAAGTATTTCCTGCCTAGTTGCCGAAGATAAAGCGAAAGAGGCTGTTAACGCCATTCATGCCCGTTTTTTCCCTGTTTAAGCAGCAGGCAAAGAAACCTGGCGTTTCGATATGAAAAATAACAATCCCATTTTGAAATGCCCTGTCAAATATACAAGTAAAAGATTAAAGATTATGATGTCAATCTTAGTGATAAGGTTGGCATCATTTTTTATGCAGCTGTTGACTCAGATATCGCCTGTACTCTAGGCGAGTTATTCTGTTGCGTCTTTTTTGAGACGATGTTGCTTTTTAAAACTACCTTACATTACCATGCTGAATTAATGTCGAAACAGAAGGAATTATGTCGAAAAGATAGAATTACATAATACGTAAAGTGGTAAACAAGAAAGCCCTGCTGCTTTATAGGAACCGTTTCGCATACTGCCCTTACATAGCAGCGTGCGTTAGGAATTATGTTCAGGCTTACATGCTGATCAGGATATAGCTAAGTAGCTGTGAGGAAACGTGGACACTCATAAGGAACAGCTGGCATCCTCCTCAGTAAAATAGGCGGGACAGGTTTGAGCGGTAACCCTGATTTCGGGCTTAAACCAGGATAAACTAAAATTTACTGAGGAGGAAAGACACGTGAAAAAGAAACTGATTGCTGCTGCTGTAATGGCGGCCCTGACCGTATCGACCGCTTCTGTGCTTGCTGCTGCTCCTACCTTTGACGGTGACGCAAGAATCGAATATCGTAATCAGGATGGCAGCGGAGATTATCTTACTAACCGTATCCGTTTGAATGTTGAATCTCAAATTGACGACACTTTCTACATCCATGGCCGCGTGCGTATGGATAATGACCTGAGAGACGGCAGCGCCAACAACCAAACTACATTTGATCAAGCCTACATTGGCGCCAAAGCCGGTCAATTCGATGCCCGCGTGGGTAAACAATCACTATTTATCGGTAAAGGTCTGTTGATGGATGATGATAAATTTACCGGTGCTCAGGTTGGCGTTGCTCTTGATGGCGCAACTTTGACTGGTTTTTATGGTAAAGACCCAGTTGATGCCAAAACCCGTTATGCTGATGTGAACAGTGCTCTTGGCAATGTTAATGTTGGGGCCACATTCCTTAAAGAAGCTGATAATAATTACTATGCCCTTAATGCCGATACCAAGCTTGCAGACAATGTTGTTTTAAATGTTGAATATGCTAAGAATGATACTTTGAGACAAGATGGTTACCTGGCTGAGGTTGCTGTTGGCGAAGCGGCTAAAAAAGGCGACTTTAAATACGCAGTATCTTATCGTGATATTGATGCCGGCGCTCTGCCTGACTTCACTACCGACGGCTGGTACAAAGACTCCAAAGGTTTCCGTGTAAAAGGTATCTACAAGGTTTCTGATGCCGCCACTTTAACAGCGTATCAGGACCTTGGCGAAAAACAAAATGGCGATGACCATACCCGTACCAACGTAGAGTTCTCGGTAAACTTCTAAATCTATAAACTGATTTTTGACTCAGGGGGACGGTTCTCCTGAGTCATTTTTTATTTGTCAGGGCGGCTGTCCCTGACAACAAAATGCTGCGGCGCAAACTGACTCAAGGGGAGTTCTCCTGAGTCAGTTTTATTTGTTAAGGCGGGCTGCCTTTTCAATAGGGTAAATGCAACCAGAGCAGCGTTGACGAGGCTCGTCCAAGTCAAAGGTTTTCATATAAAGTAAAACTTAGGATCTATATACAAATATTACAACGTATCTAAAACTTGATAAAAGGCATTCTATTATCAGGCACCAAAAATAAAAATTAATTTAATGGAGGTTTTGCGTAATGTCAAGGAGCAAAAAACCAGTTAACCCTTCGGCGCAAAGTGGCCTCGATCGTCTGAAAGAAGAAACGGCTGCTGAACTAGGTCTTAAAGACTACAAAAACACCTACAAAGGCGCCCTTACTTCAGCTGACAATGGCCGGGTAGGCGGTCACATGGTTCGCAAAATGATTGAAGCTCAGGAAACCAAGTTTAACGGAACCAGCACCCAGGCTACTGGCAGCACTTTAACAGCCCAATATGATGTGAACAAAAAATCCTAAAGCAGGGCAAGCAGGCGTAAGCCTGCTTTTTCTATTAATTTAATAAGATTACCACAAATTCTAACAGGAAATATAATGGCGTAGCCAGAATAAGTATATAATATGCATGTTACACATTATTTGCCATGTTTGAGGGGCAATATTACATATGCAGTATTTTTTATAAGGAGGGTAATGCGTGGAAACTGCATTAATAAAAAACTTATCCCGCCATGTCGGCGAGCAGGTGGCAATAAAAGGATGGGTTTATAATCAGCGTTCTTCCGGGAAAATTGTGTTTTTGATTATCCGGGATGGCTCCGGTTTGATGCAAGGTGTAGTGGCAAAGCAGGAAATCGGCGAAACCGTGTTTGCTGAAGCTAAGAAGCTAACTCAGGAAAGTGCCGTTATAGTCACAGGTGTAGTACGGGAAGAGCCACGGTCTGTTGGTGGTTATGAGATGCAGGTAACTGGCCTGGAGATTGTAAGTATTGCCGAAGATTATCCCATCACGCATAAGGAACATGGGGTGGATTTTCTGGCGGAGCACCGGCATCTTTGGATTCGTACTCCCCGCCAGGCGGCGGTATTACGGATACGTTCCGAGATTGAGCATGCATTAAGAAATTTTTTTTATGAGCGTGATTTTGTCCTGGCTGACGCGCCGATTATTACACCGGCGGCCTGTGAGGGGACAACCAATTTATTTGCCATTGATTATCATGGTGAAAAAGGTTATTTGTCTCAAAGCGGGCAGCTATACAGTGAAGCTAATGCTATGGCTTTAGGACGTATTTATTGTTTTGGTCCAACTTTCCGGGCGGAAAAGTCCAAAACCCGGCGTCATCTGCTGGAATTTTGGATGATTGAAGCCGAAATGGCTTATTATGATATGGATGCCAATATCCAGCTGCAGGAAGAAATGATTTATTATGTGATTCAGCGAGTACTTGCAAAATGTCAAAATGAGCTTAAAACACTGGACCGGGATATTGAGAAGCTAAAGGCGGTTACACTGCCCTTTCCCCGTATCAGTTACACGGAGGCGGTTGAACTGCTCAAACAGGCCGGCGAGGAGTTTACCTGGGGTGAGGACTTTGGTGCCCCCCATGAAACGATTATTTCCAGTCATTTCGATGCGCCGGTGTTTGTCCATCGGTACCCTACTGAAATTAAAGCTTTTTATATGAAACCAGATCCGGAGAATCCCCAAGTAGTGCTGGGGGCTGACCTGCTGGCACCGGAAGGGTATGGGGAAATTATCGGCGGCGGCCAGCGCATTGATGATTTAGCGCTGCTTGAGCAACGCATTGAAGAGCATAAGTTGCCCAAGGAAGCCTTTGAGTGGTATCTGGACTTGCGCCGGTTTGGAACAGTCCCGCACTCCGGTTTTGGCTTGGGTCTGGAACGGACCGTGGCCTGGCTGTGCGGCCTGGAACATATCCGTGAGACCATACCATTCCCGCGTATGCTGCATAAGATGTATCCCTGAGTTGGTGGAGAGTGTGGTTCTTATTTTACATAGCGTTCAACCAACAAATCAGGGGATATTTTAAATAATAATAAGTTTTTACAGGGGGAGATAATATGACAGTAAGTATCGCTGCAACACATGCAAAAGGAAAATTCGCTACAGATAAAATCTTTGGTGCCGCCGCCGCCGCCAATCTGGCTGTTGGCAAATACGGCAAAGATAAAGTAGTTAATGCCACAATCGGTGCAATTCTGGACGATAAGGAAACGCTGGTGTGCCTGCCAACGGTAGAGAAAGTATTCCGCACCCTGCCAATCAATGAGGTAATTAATTATGCGCCAATTGCCGGTCTGCCAGAATTTTTGGAAGCAGCTACGGCGCTGACATTTGGGGACAACCGGCCGGAGGCGTACACTAATGCAATAGCAACTTCCGGCGGTTCAGGGGTACTTCACCACACTATCTGGAACTACTCCGAGATTGGTGATAAAGTTTTGACTTCTGACTGGTATTGGGGCCCTTACAAGGTGTTGTGCGAGGATGCGCTGCGTAAAATTGACACCTTCACCTTGTTTGATGAAAACCAGAATTTTAATATTAAGGCTTTTGAAGCCAAGATCAGTGAATTGCTTGTCAAACAAAACAGCCTGGTAACAATCCTCAATACTCCGGCTCACAATCCCACCGGCTATAGCATCAGTGACAGTGAATGGGATAATATAATCGATGTTATTAAGGCGGCAGCGAAAAATGAAGCCAAACGAATTGTCATTTTGGTTGACGCGGCTTATCTTGACTATGCCGGCGAGAAAAATGAATGTCGTGCTTTTCTTAAGAAATTCAGTAATCTGCCTGATAATGTCTTGATTATTCTGGCTTTCAGTATGTCGAAGAGTTATACTATGTACGGTCAGCGTACCGGTGCTATGATCGGTGTTTCCCGCAGCCAGGCAGTCATTAAGGAATTTGAAGATATTAACCAGTACAGCAGCCGCGCAACCTGGTCTAACATTAACCGGGGTTGTATGCGCCTCCTGGCTACCATTTATAATGATAAAGCAACACTGGCGCAGGTGGAGCAAGAGCGAGCCTATTATTACTCGCTCATTCGCGAGCGGTCACAAATTTTTGTCAGCGAAGCCAAAGCGGCCAATCTCCACATGCTGCCCTATATAGCTGGATTTTTCTTAACAATTCCGGCAACAGATCCCGATGCGGTGTGCAATAAACTGCATGATGACCACATTTTTGCTGTGCCGCTTGGCAAAGGTGTGCGTATTGCTGTGTGCGCAGTTCCTTCAGCTAAAATTACCGGTATGGCCGGTAAGGTAGCGCAGGCTTTGGCTGCCGTCGAGAAATAGTTTATTAATATGTTAAGATTGCTGCATTGTGCCGGCAATGATGACGGGAGATACACTCCGCATTATTACTGGCCATAGTGCAGCAATCTTTTTTTTGTTATATGAATTTATTTAAACCTATTCTAAGGGGTAAAAAATGTTTACCTTACAGGCCACGACTTGTGACAGCGTTCTATCGGAGTTGGCCCCAAGCGAAGTTTTGCTAATCACCACCTGATGAAGCGATACATAATATACAATAAGAATTTCTACTATGTAAATCCATGAGGAGCCAATCAAGACATATAAATGAGGTGAGAATGTGGCTGATAATCTGGCGATTGCTAATATTCAGGGTGGTCCGCTTGCTCCGGATATTAAAGGGTCTGTTAGTTTCCGGAGTGTGCAGGGCGGTACAAAAGTAACTGTAGAGGTGTGGGGCCTGCCTGTATACCGGCCGGCAGCGGACGGGCAGCAGCCAGTGGGACCCCACGGTTTTCACATTCATGAGTTTGGTACTTGCAAAGTCGGTGATTTGTCCAATCCGTTTATGGCAGCAGGTGGCCATTGGAATCCTGGCAATCAGCCTCATGGTAATCATGCCGGTGATTTGCCTGTGCTTTTTTCTCATAAGGGTTTTGCCTATATGAGTTTTTTTACGGATAAATTTACGGTGCCGGAGATTATTGGCAAAAGTGTTATTATCCATGAAAACCCCGATGATTTCCGCACCCAGCCGGCAGGCAATTCCGGCCGGCGTCTGGCCTGTGGGGTAATTAGAAGGGGACGCGATATTTAAAAAGGTAACCACTGTTTGAATAATTCGGTACGGGAAATACTATCTACTAAAGGAGGTCGATCATAATGAGCTGCCATCACAACAATATATTTGATGACACTACATTTGAGTTTCCTCGTATCGGTTTTTGGCTTGTGCATATCTTTGGTGCCTGCTTTCTTCTATTGCTGGGGATGAGGATGGCTGTAAGAAGAGCGCCGCTGCCAATCATTGCCTACCGTTTGTTTAAGCTGTTGCGCTAAGGTTGTGGGGATAAACGGCAACTGCCTGAAATGGAGCAGTTGCCGCTTTTTATTTGTTGATTGCCTGCTGCGTATGGGGGCAGGAAATCAGGGGAATATAGTTGAATTTATTTATATATAGATTAGAGAGAGTTTTGGCGATAGTAAGGGGGCCGTCAGGTGTCAGAAAAAATTAATGTAACATTTTCTAATGGCCGTTTTGCCGAGTATGACAAGGGAGTAAGTCTGGTAGTGGTTAGCCGGGATACCGCTCACAGATATACTACACCGGTGGTGGCAGCCAAAGTGAATAACGCAATAAGAGATTTACAAAGTGTTCTTGAGCAGGATAGCGTGGTGGACTTCCTTGATCTTCGTACCGATGAGGGCATGAAGGTTTACCAGAGGAGTTTGACCTTAGTCATGATTGCAGCGGCACAGGAACTATTTCCGGGCTGTGAAGTAACGGTTGAACATTCCTTAAGTAAAGGCCTCTATTGTGAACTGCATCACGGGCGGGAGGTTACGCCTGAGGACATTGCCAGACTTGACCGGCAAATGCGGCAGATTATTATTGAAGATCGTCAGATTATTCGCAAGACTTTGCCCCGGGAAGAAGCAATCGAGTTATTTAAAGCGACCGGCCAAAAGGAGAAAGTCAGTCTGCTTGAGCAGATTGACCGGGAAAAAGTCAGTATCTACTATTGTGGCGAGTTATACGACTATTTTTATGGCACAATGACGCCATCTACCGCTTACCTTAAGGTGTTTGAACTCAAATATTACCCACCGGGAATCATTTTGCGGCTGCCGGAAAAAGAGAATCCGGACCTGCTGCCTAAATTTATTGAGAATCCCAAGTTGTTTAAGGTATTTCAGGAGGGGGCCCAGTGGGGGAATATTTTAAAATGTGGTTATGTTCCCAATCTTAATGAGTATAGTAAAACCAACGCGATAAAAGATATCATCAGAGTGGCAGAGGCCCTGCATGAGAAAAAAGTGGCCCAGATTGCCGACTTTGTGTCTTCTCACCGCAATGAGGTCAGGGTGATTTTGGTGGCCGGGCCGTCATCGTCAGGCAAAACCACCTTTGCCCAACGTCTTAATATTCAACTGCGAGTCAATGGGGTCTGGCCTGTGCCTGTTTCCCTGGATGATTATTTTGTTGATCGCTGCCACACCCCGGTTGACGAAAATGGTGATTTTGATTTTGAGGCAATTGAGGCAATTGATCTTGATTTGTTTAATGCTCACCTGGCCAGGATTTTAGCCGGCGAGGAAGTGGAACTGCCGACCTTTAATTTTAAAACAGGTGAACGGGAATATCGTGGTCACCGGATTAAGGTCGATAAAGGCCAACCCCTGATTATCGAAGGCATCCACGGACTGAATGAGCGCTTAACCTCCTCCGTACCCAGGCATTGTAAGATCAAGATCTATGTCAGTGCCCTGACCCAGTTGTCAATTGATAATCATAACCGGATTCCGACAACAGATGCCAGACTGATCAGGCGGATTGTCCGCGACAGTCAGTTCCGGTCTCATGATGCCCTTATGACGCTGAAGATGTGGCCGTCTGTACGCCGGGGTGAAGAGCGCAATATTTTCCCGTTTCAGGAAGAAGCGGATTTAATGTTTAATTCGGCGCTTATTTATGAGCTGGCCGTGTTAAAAAAATATGCTGAACCGTTATTGGGCAAGGTCACCCAGGCCAACCCGGAATATTCGGAGGCCAGGAGACTGCTTAATTTCCTGGAGTATTTCAGACCTGTAGAAGATGATGAAATTCCCAATAATTCAATTCTGCGCGAGTTTATCGGCAAATCCTGTTTCGAAAAGGATTGAACATAGCATAAAAGATACCCCGGCTTTGGGCAGCCGGGGTATTTTACATGATCAGAAAGTGAAAGTATATTAAGGGGAAAGCTTACGGGCCAAGATCGCCGCCATTTTACTGGAACCCGTCATAGACGGCATGCCGCGATAATGTCCTAGTTTGGCCAAAATGGAATACACCTGTGGATTTTCTACCGGTGTATGGGCGGGTGCGGCATTGCTGTAATCATTTACATGACCGGTGCCCTGCTCTGCCGGTATGATCCGGCCCGGTCCCCCCACACATCCACCTTTGCAGGCCATGCCTTCAATAAAATTCGCCTCCAGCCTGCCGGCTCTAATTTCTTCCAGCAGTTTAGTACAGTCAGGAATGCCGTCAACCTTAACCGGTTTAAATTTTTCAGCCCGCCGGGGAATCAATTTCTCCAGTGTAGTGCCAACGGCCTCACTTACCCCGCCGGTTCGGGCATAAAGGCGGCCACACCAGGAGGCTACCGGGTTTTCCTCATCAGGCTCTGTGGCCGGGTTGATTTCGGCAGCGTCAAAAAGCGTCTGCAGCTCCTGAAAGGTAAGGACAAAATCAATAGCACCTTTTAGTTCAGGCAACTGAGCTTCGGATTTTTTAGCAACACAAGGGCCGATAAACACAACCTTGGCGTCCGGCTCGAGTTCTTTTATCACCCGGCCGGAGGCAATCATCGGTGATACAGAGGGCGAAATATGACCTAACAGGTCAGGAAATTTGTTTTCAATCAGTTTAATCCAAATCGGGCAGCAGCAGCTGGTAATTAAAAAATCGTGGGCATCCTTAACATGCTCATCATATTCAAAGGCTTCTTTTATGGTAATCAGATCGGCATATAAAGCGGTTTCCACCATTTCACTAAACCCCAGCTTAAGCAGGGCGCTGCGCAGCTTGCCGGCAGTAACCTCCGAACCGAATTGACCGGCAAAGGCCGGTGCCACGGAGGCATATACTTTGTGGCTGTGTTGGCGGAGGAGATTGATGAGCGGGACAAACTGGGATTTATCTGCCAGCGCGCCGAATTCACAGGCGCTGATACAATAACCATCATGGGCGCACTTGGTTTTGTCAATTGAAGGCCGGCCAAGCTCATCGCGGGTGATCGCACTAAGGGGGCAGGCTTTCTCACATTCTGCCCCCTTACACTCGAGGCAAGCGTCCGGGTTGGCAATCACAACAGGCTCACTGCCCATTCCCATTAAAGCTTCTTCATCATACTCATTGATAACCTCTTCGGAGTTGTTGGGCTCAAGCCCCATCGCAATACGAATCTGATTGGCAACAAGCCTGCGGGTGGCCTTATCATCAAATTCATGCTGCAGTAAACGGCATATTTCCTCTTTACGTTCGAATAGATGGCCTTCCCAGGCGGCTTTTGCTACCTGATACAGGATGCGTGGTCGAATATTAAGATCCGGAGGGGTAAGTTTTGCCATAGTTATCACCTATCCAATTTGCTGTTATAGCTGATTATGGGGTATGACTAATCTTGGAGAAATTCCTATTGTAGTTTGTGTCATTTTTTGATATTGTAGTAACTGTGTGCAAAAAAATGATTAGGAGTTTATATGAGTCAAAAACCTGGATTAAAAAAGGATCTTAATTTGCTCGCCGGCATGGCATTGGTTGTAGGGATGGTAATCGGTTCGGGTATCTTTATGAAACCGGGTAAAGTAATTGCCGCAGCCGGCGATTCAACAATGGCACTTATGGCCTGGGGCATAGGCGGGATGATCACGATTGCCGCCGGTCTTACTGTTGCCGAACTGGGGGCGCAAATTCCGCGGACAGGCGGGCTATATGCCTATCTGGACGAAGTTTATGGCAAGATATGGGGCTACCTGTTTGGCTGGGTGCAGACCTTGATTTACGGTCCGGCGACAACCGGCGCTCTCGGTCTTTATTTTTCTTCCTTATTGCTGCCGTTTTTTAGTTTGCCGTCTACCTGGAAATTGCCTGTGGCGATTATGGCGGTTGGCTTTTTAGCCGGCGTTAATGCCCTGGGGGCAAAGTACGGCGGTTTTATTCAATCTGTGTCGACTGTGGCCAAGCTTGTGCCGATTGTGCTTATTGCTGTGTTTGGTTTGTGGAAAGGCAATGGCCAGATTCTCAGTATGCCTGGCGGGGCGGCAGAAGCTGCCGGTATGGGGGCCGCCGTTCTGGCGACTTTGTGGGCTTACGACGGTTGGATTAACGTTAGTTTTGTTGCCGGTGAGATGAAAAATCCGGCGAGAGAGCTGCCGCGCTCCATTATTCTGGGCTTAGGTATTGTTATGATTGCTTATTTGGCTGTCAATACGGCACTGTTGCATTTGCTGCCGGCAGCGGAGATTGCCCTGTTGGGAAACCGGGCGGCCGGTACTGCAGCCGGGTTATTATTTGGTGAAATGGGTGGCCGGCTTATCAGTGTCGGCATTCTGATTTCCATTTTTGGTGCCCTTAACGGTTATATTTTAACAGGTGCACGGGTTCCTTATGCCATGGCTCAGGATGGCCTGCTGCCGGGAGCGAAACTTCTGGGCCAGGCTCATAAAAAATCGGGGGCGCCGGCCAATGCTTTGCTGCTTGGTTTCCTGCTGGCTACGGCCCTGATGACACTGGGTGATCCGGACCGGTTGACAGATATGGCTATGTTTATTGTGTGGATATTCTATATCTTGGCTTTTGCGGCTGTGTTTATTTTGCGGAAACGCAATCCCGCTGCCAAACGGCCTTATAGTGTTCCCGGATATCCGGTCATACCTGTGATTGCCATAGTCGGCTCAGTATACATTGCCTTCAGTATGCTGACAAATAGTCCCGGCGATGCTGTCTGGGCTCTGGCTATCACGCTGACCGGTATTCCGGTATACCTGCTGCTGCCAAAAATGAATAAGGCCAGGGACAAGAATTAGGCCGGTTTATTTAGCGGCTAACACAAGCAGGTGTGAGAGAATATTTCTTTCACACCTGTTTTTTTGACTAATTATCAGGCCGGCTGAACAAACTAGTTCTGAAGGGTAGGCGAGGTGTTTAAAACATGGAAAGTGTTTGCCCGCTATGCAATGCGTTGGCGCCGGTTGAAAAAAAATGTCCTGTTTGTGATCAGCTTCTGGTCGACGGCGGTTCATTGAATAACTATCTTGGCCCCTACAGCCCATACGGGGAAATCGCGGCGCTGCCGTTTCAGTCCGCAGGGCACTGTACCCATCTTTTGTATTGTCCGGTGTGTGATTATGATATCCGGGTAACCTTAGCCCTTGTAAATATGTAAAGGGGATAAAAGCCGGCTAATCAGCAGATAATATCAAAAAGTAAAGGAGTGAGTTGTTTTATGTCCAATCCGGTGGTTAAGTGTAGTGTTGATCAATGTACCCACTATATGCCTGGTGATCAGTGTATGGCGGCAAAAATAAGCGTGTATAACGATGAAGCGGAAGGTACTTCAAGTAAGTCGCGGGATACCCTGTGTAAAGCCTTCCATCACCGTAAAACAATGGGCGATATGATAGGTGCTTTCCACAATGCCAATATTGGTGGTTCTATGTCTGCTCCATTTTTGGAAGGAACTCAGATCACTCCGGCCGTAGAATGTTTCGTTAATAACTGTAAATTCTGGAACACCGGCAACTATTGCAAGGCCGAACAAATTCATGTAGCTGGTTTGAATGCTTCCAAAACTGACGATACGGACTGTGAGACATTTCAGTCTGCAGAATAGCAAGTGCTGAAAATAAGCCGCTAAACATTGTTAGCGGCTTATTTTTGTCTGCCAGAATTTAAAATGCGGTTTTAACTGACAAAAGGTACGGGGGCGGCTTCTGCTGGCGTCCTGAAGGACTGGGCACAAGCCAAGTTTTTTCTTATACTATAGCCTATTAGTGCTTGTCATGGCAGCCGCACTGGCAATGAGCGTCATGGTCAACCACTTTGACACAGTCAAGCTGGGCTTTAACCTGGACTTTTATATGATCAATGTAACGGCGGCGAAGATCTGCCTGTTCAGAGCGTTCGCCGTCAGTCAGTCCGGAATCGCGACTTTTTTTAGCTAATTCATTAATTCGGGCAATGTCTGCAGCAGTTATCATCAGCAACACCTCACTTTTTCTTATTATATAGGCCTGTATAGAAAAATACTAGCAAATTATTGACAAATGTGCAAGCATGACGGAAAATAACAAATACAGGAAAACTATTTTGTGATAGAAAGGTGAGAATATATGAAGAAGTGGCGTTGTAATGTATGTGGTCACATCCATGAGGGCGATCAGCCTCCGGCAGAATGCCCGATATGCGGTGTCGGGCCTGAGGATTTTGTTATGGAGCAGGGACAGGCTGCGAAGCCACCGGCAGTGGGAAAACGCTGGAAATGCACAGTATGTGATTATGTGCATGAGGGTGAGCACCCACCAGACAAATGTCCTCTCTGTGGTGTGGGGGCTGAACTATTTGTCTTGCTGCTGGACGAGACCAGGCAGTTAACAAGAGCGGCAGTGGCGGACGCCGGTCAGGAAACCGCTTATTCGGCACTTGATAAAATCAGCTATGGTTTGTATATCGTTACTTCAATAAAAGATAATAATATCAACGGGCAATGCTGCAATACGGTCTTTCAGGTGACCAGCAACCCGCTGCGGATCTCCATTTGTCTGAATAAAAATAATCTTACCCATGAGTATGTAATGGCAAGCGGAGTATTTGCCGTCTCCATGCTGGGCAGTGATCAAACCGATGCGGTTCACCGTTTTGGGTATAAATCGGGCCGTGATACCGACAAATTTGCCGGTGTGGATTATATTGCCGGCCAAAACGGCTGTCCGATT
Organism: Bacillota bacterium; assembly: GCA_023388195.1. Taxonomy (GTDB): domain Bacteria; phylum Bacillota; class Negativicutes; order Sporomusales; family Sporomusaceae; genus Sporomusa. The sequence goes on along the minus strand of JAEWGR010000135.1, from coordinate 8,897 downwards.
CTTACGGATTGTCTGGCGTATGTGGAAGCGAAAGTAATGCCGGAGAAAACGGTCGATATAGGCAGTCATACTTTATTTATTGCTGATGTTACTGCCGGCAGAATGGTAGCAAATGCCGAGGCACTGACATATAGTTTATACAGGAGTAAACGTTAAAGGGTGATGGCTTTGTATGAGCTGATCATTATTGGCGGGGGGCCGGCAGGTATGACGGCGGCCGTATATGCAGCACGCAAGCAGATGAAGGCACTGTTGGTGATGAAAGAGTTTGGCGGCCAGCCGATGTGGACAATGGATATTGAGAATTATATGGGCTATCAGTTTGTTACTGGCCCGGAGCTGATGGAAAAGTTTGATGAGCAGGTAAAGAAATTCCCTATTGAAATAAAATATGAGGAAGTCACGGCTCTTACTGTTCTGCCTGACGGCAGCTTTACTGTCACCAGTGATGGCGGCGAATATCAGGCTGAAACTGTCATTATAGCTTCAGGCAAGCGGCCCCGTCGTCTGGAAGTACCCGGGGAAATCGAATTCACCGGCCGGGGTGTCAGTTATTGTGCTACCTGTGACGGCCCGCTGTTTGCGGGTAAGGAAGTAGCCGTTATTGGCGGCGGCAATTCGGCCTTGCAGGCTGCGATCGAGGTCAGTAAAGTCGCGGCTAAGGTATATCTTATCTCCTTAATGAACAGCTATAAGGCTGATCCAATTCTTGTTGAAAAAATGAAGGCATTACCGCAGCCTGTTACTGAGCTTATCGGCTATACAACGCAAGCTGTTAAAGGCACACAGGCAGTTGAGAAGCTGGTTATTGTCAAAAATAGTGACGGGACTGAGACCGAACTTGAGGTGCAGGGCGTATTTGTGGAGATCGGCTTAATGCCTAACTCGGAATATTGTGCGGGGCTGCTGGATTTTAACGAATACCGGGAAGTGATAGCCGATTGCCGCACGCGCACCAATATTCCGGGCCTGTTTGCTGCCGGCGATGTTAATAACGGACCTGACAAACAGATTGTTATTGCCGCCGGTGACGGTGCGAAGGCGGCGATGGTGGCTTATGAATACCTGCTGCACAAGCGTAAAACAGATTGAAAAGTAAGGTTTAGATGCACAAACTGACACCTGCCATGTGCGGCAGGTGTTTTTTCTTTACATTTACTTGGCTTTTTCGGGAAAACGAGTATAATATTATCATACCATCAAGGCATAATACAATATTTATGGAGTGTGAGAATATGAAAACTGTCATAACAATAGTCGGGCAGGACAGAGTAGGCATTATTGCCATGGTCAGCAACATTTTGGCTGAGAACAATGTTAATATCCTTAATATCAATCAAAATATCCTTGAAGGCTTTTTTAATATGGTGATGCTGGTGGATATGACTCAGTCCATCATCAGCCTGAAAGAACTGGGCCAATTGCTGGGCGGCAAGGGCACTGCCATGGGCCTTGATATTAAAGTACAGCATGAAGATATATTCCGTAGTATGCACCGGATATAGGCAGGAGGACAACAACAATGTTCACATTACAGGATGTCCATGAAACCAATCGCATGATCGATGAGAACAAGCTTGATATTCGGACAATTACTATGGGTATCAGCCTGCGCGACTGCGGCAACCCGGATAGTAAAGTCCTTTGCCGGAATATTTATGACAAGGTGACCCGCACGGCGGAAAAACTGGTTAAAACCGGAGAAGATATAGAGGCTGAATATGGGATTCCGATTATCAACAAACGTATCTCGGTAACCCCTATTGCCATTGCGGCCGAGAGTTGCCGTGCCGACAGCTATGTGCCGGTGGCCCAGGCGCTGGACGCCGCTGCCAAGGAAGTTGGCGTCAATTTTATTGGCGGCTTTTCGGCGCTTGTTGAAAAAGGTTTCACCAAGGGGGATCATATCCTGATCCGCTCCATCCCTGAAGCGCTGGCTGTAACTGAAAGGGTCTGTTCTTCTGTCAATCTGGGCTCAACCAAAGCCGGGATTAATATGGACTGTGTCCGTGAGATGGGTGAAATTATCAAGCGTACGGCTGAACTGACCAAAGATAAAGATGCTTTGGGCTGTGCCAAACTGGTGGTGTTCGCTAATGTGCCTGAGGATAATCCCTTTATGGCCGGTGCTTTTCACGGAGTAGGCGAACCGGAGACGACGATTCATGTTGGTGTAAGCGGTCCCGGTGTTGTCAAACGGGCCCTGGAGGATGTACGGGGACGGGATTTCAGTACAGTAGCGGAAACAATTAAACGCACTGCTTTTAAAATTACCCGTGTGGGCCAGCTGGTGGCTCAGGAAGCAGCCCGGCGGTTGGGCCACCCCTTCGGCATCATTGATTTGTCGCTGGCCCCGACACCGGCGGTTGGCGACAGCGTGGCCCATATTCTTGAGGAAATGGGTATTGAAAGCTGTGGTGCACCGGGGACGACGGCAGCCCTGGCGCTGTTAAACGATGCTGTTAAAAAAGGCGGTCTGATGGCTTCTTCCCATGTTGGTGGTCTGAGCGGGGCATTTATCCCGGTAAGTGAAGATGCCGGAATGATTGCTGCTGTTGAACGGGGCAGTCTGACTTTAGAGAAACTGGAAGCGATGACCTGCGTGTGTTCAGTTGGATTGGACATGATCGCCGTACCGGGCGATACCTCGGCTGCTACCATTTCGGCAATTATTGCCGATGAAGCCGCAATTGGCATGATCAATAACAAAACGACAGCCGTGCGGATTATCCCTGTACCTGGCAAAGTAGTAGGTGATACGGTTGAGTTTGGCGGCCTGCTGGGATATTGTCCGATTATTCCTGTCAGCAAGTTCAAATCAGATGATTTTATTGCCCGGGGTGGCAGGATTCCAGCTCCGATTCGCAGCCTGACCAACTAAAAAAAGGGTGTAACAAAGGCGGGATTGCTTCTTTACAGAGCAGTCCCGCCTTTGTTATCTACCAGCATGTATAACTAAATTTCTGTGGACATAAGAACCTATATCCTAAGGACACTGGCAGTTTCTGCCGTCGTCCTGAAAGACTTGGCACAGGCTGAGTCTTATCCCATTTGTTGGTTAGAAGATTTCGTTAGCTTCTCTGTGTTTCACAATGGCCTCCAGCCTGGCCTCGTTGGTCGGGGCACCGGTCCAGAGCTCTTTAAACGCAGATGCGCTTTTGAAGCTGGCGCTCCAGAGATAGGAATCCTCCGGGGTATAATAGGCAAAAATAATTCCCTGGTTTAAGTTCTTGGGCATAGTTCCCTCGTCATCGGTTATTAAAGCATAATTTCCGGCCGGGGTAAGCTCAATGCCCAGTACAATCAGGCCATCATCAATCTCTGTTTCTTCAAAACCCAGCGATTCGTAAAAGGATGTAATAGTTTCACTGCTCATTACTTATCATCTCCATATTCTAATTAAATGGGTACCATTGCCATATTAAAGGGTTTGAGCCCTCTAACGTTGAATTAAGCCATGAGAACCGTTAAAACAGGACATAATTAAATGGGGTGATCACCGTGGATCATACAATTGATTTATTCAGCGTTATCGACAGGCTGAAACAGCTTGTTGCCGAAATAGGCAAACTCCAGCAAGAAAACCTGGGGAGTGCCAAACTGGCTTTTGCCGTAAAATCAACCGCGATTGATATCGTCACTGAGATTGACAAAAGATCAGAAGAAAAGATTATTGCTTTTATCCAAGAATCTTACCCTGCCCATGCGATTCTTGCGGAAGAATCCGGACGGTCGGAAGCGCAGTCCGACTATCTATGGATTATTGACCCACTGGATGGTACAACAAATTATGCCCAGGGCTTGCCAATATTTTCGATATCAATTGCCCTTGCCTATCGGGGGCAAACGATTCTCGGCCTGGTTTACGCCCCGATCCTTGATGAACTATATTATGCAGTGCGGGGGCGAGGCGCATTCTTAAATGACTGGCCGATTCATGTTGCCGCTAAAACCAATTTGCTGGACAGCGTGCTGGCAACCGGTTTTCCCTATGATGTGGCCGAACATCCAGTCAATAATATAGACTATTTTACCAGGTTATTGCCAAAAACGCGAGCGATACGGAGATTTGGCTCAGCGGCCTACGATTTAGCCAGCGTAGCCTGCGGCCGTTTTGACGGTTACTGGGAATTGAACCTTTCGCCCTGGGATGTGGCGGCCGGAATTTTGCTGGTGGAGGAAGCCGGCGGTATTGTCAGGCCTTTCCGGGAAGACCGGAAGGTTTCCATCATTGCTGGCAATAATAGCATCGTAGGGCAAATTTACAATGAGATAAGAACACTGCAATAGCTGGAGGTTGAACATAGACTATATGACTACAAACTTTGAACAATTAGGATTAATTGCGCCCCTGACCGCCGGGATCAAGGCCGCCGGTTTCGCTGTCCCGACTGCCATCCAGGCCGAGGTTATACCGGCAGCGCTGGCAGGCAAGGACATTATCGGGCAATCACCGACAGGCACCGGTAAAACCCTGGCCTATCTGTTGCCGCTTTTGCAGAAGATTGAACCTGCCAGGCGCGAGATCCAGGGGCTGATTCTGGCCCCAACTCATGAACTGGCAATTCAGATTCAGCGCCAGATCGAATTGCTGGTGGAAAATTCAGGTCTGCCGGTAACTTCCGCCCCGATTATTGGCGATGTCAACATTATGCGGCAGATTGATAAACTTAAGGAAAAGCCGCATATTATTACCGGTTCGGGTGGGCGGATTCTGGAGTTAATTCAAAAAAAGAAGATCAATTCCCAGACGATAAAAACGATTATTCTTGATGAGGCGGACCGGCTGCTTGATGATAAAAATGCGGACAATGTCAAAGCCGTTATCAAGACTACGCAAAAAGACCGGCAACTGCTGGCTTTTTCGGCGACAATACCTCCGGCAGCCCTGAGCCGGGTGCAGGAATTAATGCATAATCCGGTTGAAATACTGTCGGCCCGGAATAAGCCTGAGGATAAGCCTGATATCCAACATGTCTATTTTGTATCAGACCGGCGGGACAAATTTGAGGTATTGCGAAAAATAGTGAACAGCATCCATATTGACCAGGCCCTGGTGTTCATCAATCGCAGCGATGATGTGGAGCTAACCGTTGATAAACTCAACTATCATGGCTTAATCGCCGCCGGAATTCATGGGAAATTTCTTAAAGATGACCGGAAAAAAGCCATGGAAGGGTTCAGGAACGGTAAGCTGCAACTGCTGGTGGCTTCCGACTTGGCAGCGCGGGGGCTGGATATCCCTGGAGTTGACTATGTTTTCCACTTAGATTTGCCAGAAGACCCGGAGGTCTACCTGCACCGTTCCGGCCGTACCGGGCGGGCCGGTGCCAGTGGGGTATCTATCGCCATTATTACGCCGCGGGAGGCGGCATTAATTGATCAATACGAGAAAGTCTTACAAATAAAAATGCTGCCTAAACACGTTACTCACGGTAAAGTTTTTGATAAGAGAACTGCCCATAGGCAAAGACCTAAATAACCAATGCTAAACGGTACTTGTGAACCAGTACCGTTTAATAATGTCCAGACTGCATTATTATTATTACTAATAGCCGGTAGGCTGCCGTTTCACTACTATTTGCCTATGCTTATTAGTAGCAGACAGGCTGTTAATTATGGTAGAATGTAAGATGATGCAGGGTAGAATGCAGTAATTCTGCCAGTTTTAGTTGAATGGTTGAGGTGCGACTTTGAGATTATATATTGCAGAAAAACCGAGTATGGCCGCCGAAATCGCCAAATGCCTGCCGGGGCCGGTAAGCCGCAAGGATGGGTATATTAATACCGGCGGCGGCATTATTACCTGGGGCTACGGACATATTTTGCGACAGGCTGAGCCTGACGAATATGACACTAAGTATGAAAAATGGCGGGTCGAGGATTTGCCGATTATTCCTCAAGACTGGAAGCTGCTTGTCGCCGATTCCTGTAAAAAACAGTTTGAGATTATTAAAACGCTGATTGACCAGGCGAGCGAAATTGTGCATGCCGGTGACCCTGACCGGGAAGGACAGCTCCTGATTGATGAAGTACTTGACTATGTACATAATCAGAAACCGGTGCACCGGATTCTGTTAAATGCACTTGATGAACAGAGCATAAAAAAAGCGATTAACAGCTTGCGCGACAACCGGGATTTTTATAATCTGAAGCAGTCAGCGCTGGCCAGATCAAGGGCCGACTGGCTGATTGGCATGAACTTATCCCGGGCCTATACCCTGGCGGCCCAGCAGGCCGGACACCGGACGACACTGCCGGTGGGACGGGTTAAAACGCCAACACTGGCGTTGGTTGTCCGGCGGGAGCGTGAGATTGAAGGCTTCAAGCCGGCCGACTATTTTACTCTGAAAGCCGATTTTGTCCATAATGAGATCGTCTTTACCGCTTACTGGAAGCCGCGGGCCAATCAGCCTGGTCTTGATTCGGAAGGGCGGTTAGCAGATAAAGCCATTGCCCGGGCCTTGCTGGAGACGCTGCAGGCGGCTGTGGAGCCGGCGGCGGTCAGTTTATGCGAAACAACGGAAAAAAAGGAACCGCAGCGTTTGCCGCTGGCTTTGTCGACATTGCAGGTTATGGCCGGTAAAAAGTTCGGTTATGACCCGCAACTGGTGCTGGATACAGCTCAGAAGCTGTATGAGAAAAAACTGACGACCTATCCCCGGTCTGATTGCGAGTTTTTACCTGAGTCCCAGCAGGAGGATGCCGGGCCAATTCTAAAAAATCTAAGCGGCCTGGCCCATGCAGAATTGGCAGGGTGGTCCGGCAAGGCTGAGCCGATGACGAAAAGCCGGGCCTGGAATGACAAAAAAATCACTGCCCACCATGCCATTATTCCTACGGTAGAGCGCTGTAACTTTGCGGCCCTGAGTGAATCTGAGCGCAATATCTATTTTCTTATTGCCCAGGCCTACATTGCCCAGTTTTATCCTGTCCATGTCTATGACCAAACGCGGGCCGAGCTGGATTATGCCTGTGAACGCTTTACCGCCAGCGGCCGGGTAATCCGGGAACTGGGCTGGAAGGAGCTGTACGGTACCGAGGCCGAGGAGAAAAAAGAAGAGGACAGCGGGGCCTTGCCGGCGATGGTTAAAGGCGATCAGCCCTTATTTGTTAAAGCCTCGGCTGATAAAAAATCCACAAAGGCACCGGGGCGGTTTACCGCAGCGACCCTATTGGCAGCGATGAAAGAGATTCATAAGTATGTAAAAAATCCCGACCTGAAAAAACAACTCAAGGATGTAGCCGGTATTGGTACTGAGGCTACCCGGGCCACGATCATTAAAGAATTGATTGAACGGGGTTTTTTGCGGGAGGAAACCAAGAAAAAATATCTCAAGCCGACTGAGTCTGCCTATCTGCTTGTTGACATCCTGCCCGAAGAGATCACCTATCCGGATTTTACCGCCTTGTGGGAAGATATTTTGCATCAGATGGCGGCAGGCAATGCCAGTCTGGATAATTTTCTGGGGCAGCAGGCCCGTTTTGCGTCAAGTCTTTGCACGAAGGCGAAAGGCGCTGCTATCCCCCTTAAAGGTGAGCATCATTGTCCGCGCTGCCGCAAAGGGGTACTGCAGCTAAGAAACGGCAAACATGGCAAGTTTTGGGGCTGTTCGCGTTACCCGGCCTGCCGGGGTTCTTTTGATGATAAAAATAACAAGCCCGATTTGCCGCCGGTAAAAGGTCAGGGGCAAGGCTGATTAAGCCTTGCCCTTGTTGGTTTTAGTCCGCTTATCACTATATTTTTTGCTGCCTGTAGTTTTGTCAGCAGCTTTCGGTTTGCGGCGGCTTCTTAAATTATTACCGCCATGGCTGTCTGCCTTTTTATCGCCAGTTTTTTTGTCGACAGCGGCTGTTTTTTCTGCAATCCGTTTCGGTGCAGCGGCGACTGCGGGTTTGCTGGCATTTTTAATTACTTTTTGACCGTTGGCTTTGTACTTTTCAATGGAAGATTTAATGCCTTGCTCAATCATCCGTAAATACAGGTGTTCGCCGGGAACAACAAACGTAATGGCGGTCCCGGTTTGGCCGGCCCGGCCGGTGCGCCCGATGCGGTGAATATAGCTCTCCGGGTCATGGGAGATATCATAACTAAATACATGGGTCACGCCTTCAATATCCAGACCACGGGCGGCAATATCTGTAGCAACCAGTATCTGCAGTTTAGCATCACTGAAGCGCTTCATAACCTGGGTGCGTTTGGCTTGCGACAGATCGCCGTGCAGCTCGTCTGCTTTGTAGCCGCGCTGAATGAGCGCTGTATTCACCGCTTTGGCCCGCTCTTTGGTATGGCAAAAGACAATAGCCAGATAAGGCTGGGCTTCATCAATCAGGCTGCAGAGTTTATTAAGTTTGTCGGCCTCAGGCAGTTCAATAATAATTTGTTTAATCTCATCTAAGGTCACATTCTGCGTTTGGATGTGGATATCAGCCGGTTTTGTCATATACCGTGCCGCCAGGGCCCGGACTTTAACCGGCATTGTGGCTGAAAACAGCATCGTCTGCCGTTTCGATGAAGTCAATTGAATGACCTCTTCCACCTCATCCAAAAAGCCCATGTGGAGCATCTGGTCAGCCTCATCCATTACCAGTTTTGTTACCCCCGACAGTACCAGCGTTTTACGCCGGACATGATCTAGCAGCCGCCCCGGTGTACCGATTACCAGGTGGGGCTGGCCGCGCAGTTTGCGAATTTGCTCATCCACATCCTGGCCGCCGTACACAGATAATACGTTAATATCAAGTACGGCAGCAAGTTTTCTGGCTTCGGCCGTGATCTGCAGTGTCAATTCGCGGGTAGGGGTGATAATCAGGGCCTGGACATGAGGGGCGGTTGCCCGCAGTTTTTCCAGAATCGGCAGCAAAAAGGCCAGGGTTTTGCCGGTACCGGTCTGGGC
>JAEWGR010000122.1 GCA_023388195.1 Bacillota bacterium | reverse complement strand
ATCCATCTCTGGGCCCTGGCGGTAGGGCTGGTTATTTCGGGCAATTATTTTGGCTGGAGTTATGGTTTTGGTGCCGGCGGGGTGATGGGGCTGGCAATTGCGCTGATCCCGGTTACCATCTTTTATGTGACATTTATTCTTTCTTATTCCGAGCTGGCCACGGCAATTCCCCATGCCGGCGGTCCATCAGCTTACGCCCGGCGGGCTCTGGGCAAGTTTTGGGGTTATATGAGCGGGGTAAGCTGTTTGATCGAGTTTGTCTTTGCGCCGCCGGCTATTGCCTTGGCGGTAGGCGGTTATATTCACAATATCATGCCTGATATCCCGGCAATGACAGCGACAATTGTCGCCTTTCTGCTGTTTATTTTTATCAATTACTGGGGCATGAAGGTATCGGCCACCTTTGAACTGATTGTGACGATTGTGGCTTTGATCGGTCTGGTGATTTACTGGGTGCTGGCTATCCCCCATTTTGAGCTGTCACGGGTACTGGCCGAACCGCTCCTGCCGAACGGCTATGCGGGGATTATGGCCGCAATTCCGTTTGCTATCTGGTTTTATCTGGCCATTGAGGGCGGGGCGATGGCAGCCGAAGAGATGGTTAATCCGCAAAAAGATATCTCTGTCGGTTTTTTAAGCGGCATGGGAACCCTGACCGTGATGGCTTTTGCGACCCTGTTTCTTACTGCCGGTATTACGGATGTTAAATTGATTGAAGCAGTGGATTTTCCCCTGCCGCTGGCGTTAAGCAGTGTTTTTGGTGAAGGTTCTTTTTGGGTAATGGCAATTAATTTTATCGGCTTATTTGGCCTGATTGCCTCGCTGCATGGCATTATTGTCGGTTATTCCCGGCAAACGTATGCGATGGCCCGGACTGGCTACCTGCCGAAATTCCTGGCTTATGTTCATCCTAAGCATCATACGCCGGTATGGGCTTTGCTGCTGCCGGGGCTGGTGGGCCTTGGGGCTGCATTAACCGGTTTGACGAATGTCGTTATTACGATATCTGTATTTGGTTCGGTAATCATGTATATTATCAGTCTGGTCAGCCTGTTTGTACTGCGCTCGAAAGAACCGGCCATGAAGCGGCCCTTTAAAGTACCGCTGTTTCCTGCTGTGCCGGCTATCAGCCTGGTAATTGCGGTTTTCTGTGTCATCAGCCTGCTGGTGGCAAGTGTTGACAGCTTGATCTGGGTTGCTGTGGCTTATGCTGTGGCTATTATCTATTATTTTATCTGGGGTAACAAGAACATCCGCCCGTTTGAAGAGGAATTCGGTGTACTGGATGAATTGGATAAGCAGTAAAGCAGTGAATTTTTGTAGAGAAGGGGGCAAACAGCATGTCGTACAAAGATGGTTTAGTAGCGTTAGGTATGGTTGAAACCAAAGGGGTAGTAGGGAGCATTGAGGCTGCCGATGCCATGGTCAAAGCGGCTAATGTCCAGTTAATCGGCAAGGTAAAGGTCGGCGGCGCCCTGGTGACAGTTATGGTCCGCGGTGACGTCGGTGCCGTTAAGGCTGCCGTCGATGCTGGCGCTGCCGCCGCTGAACGGGTGGGTGAGCTTGTCAGCTGTCATGTGATTCCCCGGCCCCATGCCGAGCTGGAAGCGATTCTGCCCAGCCTGCCGGCTGAGGAAAAACCGGCTAAAACAACAGCAAAGCCTGTTGATGCCGGCAAGTGATATGAGCAATTATGAGCAAGGAAATTACTCTTACCAGTATTGGAATTGATATCGGCACCACCACAACCCAACTGGTATTATCCCGGCTGACTCTGGTCAATGTCATGCCGGGAACGCAGGTACCCAAAATTGAAATCAGCCGCAAGAGCGTGGTGTACATGGGCGAAGTGCATTTTACCCCCTTTTTGGACCGTAACCGGGTGGACGGGGTGGCCTTGCGCGCAATTATCGCCCGCGAATACCAATGTGCGGGTATTGAGCCCCGGGATGTCGACACCGGCGCCGTTATTATCACCGGCGAGACGGCCAAAAAGGAGAACGCGGCCGAGATTGTCCACGCCCTGGCAGAATTTGCCGGTGAGTTTGTGGTAGCGACAGCCGGTCCGGATTTGGAGAGTGTTATTGCTGGCAAGGGTTCCGGTGCGGAAGCGCTTTCCCGGCGGCAGCACAACCGGATAGCCAATCTGGATATTGGCGGCGGTACCTCCAATATTGCCTTTTTTGACCGGGGGGTATGTATCGGGACGGCCTGTGTCAACGTGGGCGGACGCCTGTTTGAGGTGGACAGCCTGTCAGGGCGGCTGTCCTATATAAGTCCGCCGGCGCAGCAACTGGCCGGCTGCCTGGAACGACTGACAGGCACAGCGCTGTTTCCGGCCTGTTCGCCGGCGGCAGAGCTGGCGGCCATCAAAACCTGCCTGGCAGAAATGGTGCAGTGTGTGGACCGGGTTGTATTCCAACAGCCGCCGGCAGCAGGCGATGAGACGCTGGTGATGACAAATCATCTGCCGGCAGTGGCGCTGGACGGCATTGTTTTTTCCGGCGGCGTTGCCCGTTATATTTATCAGCCCCAGGCGGAAAACTGGTGGGTTCACGGGGATGTCGGACCTTTGCTGGCCGCTGCCTGCCGGAACAGCCGTGCTTTTCAGTCGCTGCCGGTTTATCAGGGCGAGGAAACCATACACGCCACCGTACTCGGGGCCGGCATTCATACGGTAAATGTATCGGGATCAACGGTTATGGTCAGCAAGCAGGCGTTACCGTTGCGCAATATCCCAGCTGTCTACCCGGAGCAAAAAACTGACGGCAATTGGACCTGGCTTACTCTCGCCCGGAATTTTGATCATAGCCTGTACCGGACATTAGCGCTGGTTGTACCGCCGCTGCCGGACACAAACTTTACAACAATTGTCGCACTGGCCCGGCAGCTGGCAACAGAGCTGCAGCAGCTGGACTGCAGTCCGAAGGTGGTTGTGACCAGGCAGGATATCGGTAAGGTCCTGGGGCAAAGCCTGCGCTGCCAGCTGCCCGGGCAGCAAATCGTATGTCTGGACGGGATTGAGCTGAGGCTGGGAGATTTTCTGGATATTGCCAAACCCCTGCCGCATGAAGAAGCAGTTCCGGTCATTGTAAAAACCTTGGTATTTGCCCGTTAAGGGCAGATACCAGGCAAAGGAGGAGGGTGACGCGTGAAGCTGAAAACGAGACTGATGGGTCAGAGTTTTAGTTTTAAAAGCGTTAAAGAGGTTCTCGCGAAGGCGAATGAGATAAAGTCCGGTGATATCCTGGCCGGTATAGCGGCTGAAAATGCGGCTGAGCGGATTGCCGCCAAATATGTGCTTTCCCAGCTGACGCTGGAAGACCTCCGGCATAATCCGGTGGTGCCGCTGGAAGTGGATGAGGTCTCCCGGATTATTGACGGTGATGTGAACGAGCAGGTGTACCGGTCGGTTAAAAACTGGTCGGTGGCCGAGCTGCGCCAGTTTATTTTAGCGGCCGGCACCGGCCATGCTGAGCTTCACCGCCTCAGCCGCGGCCTCACCGCGGAAATGGTGGCTGCCGCGGCCAAACTGATGAGTAATCTGGACTTGATTGCAGGTGCCCGGAAGATTAAAAACACAGCCCACTGCAATACCACGGTAGGGGTTCCGGGCTGTCTGGCCGCCCGCCTGCAGCCCAACCACCCGACAGACGGGGTTGATGGCATTTTGGCCAGCGTGCGTGAGGGGTTGGCCTATGGGGTGGGGGATGCGGTTATTGGGCTGAATCCGGTTGACGATACCCTGCCTGCTGTCATTCGCAGTCTGGAAACTCTGTACCAGTTTATGCAGGAGTGGGAGATTCCCACCCAGATTTGTGTGCTGGCCCATATTACGACCCAGCTACGGGCGGTGCAAAAGGGCGCGCCTGTCGATCTCTTTTTCCAATCGATTGCCGGTACCGAGGCGGGCAACAAAGCCTTCGGTATTGACAGCCGGATACTGGATGAGGCCTATGCAACCGGACTGAAAGAGGGCCGGGCTACCGGCCCCAATATTATGTATTTCGAAACAGGACAGGGCTCAGAGTTATCGGCTGAGGCGCATCATGGCGCTGATCAGGTTACGCTGGAGGCCCGTTGTTATGGCCTGGCCCGTCACTACAAGCCGTTTCTTGTCAATACAGTGGTCGGGTTTATCGGGCCTGAGTATTTATATGATACCTGCCAGGTTACCCGGGCGGGACTGGAAGATCATTTTATGGGCAAACTGACAGGCCTGCCGATGGGGGTCGATGCCTGCTACACCAATCATATGAAGGCCGACCAGAATGATATTGAGAATTTGGCAGTTTTGCTGACAGCCGCCGGTTGTACCTACTTTATGGGGATCGCGATGGGCGATGATGTCATGCTGAATTATCAGACCACCAGTTTTCACGACATAGCCGCCTTGCGTGAGGTATACAGCCTCAGGCCCCTGCCGGAGTTTGAGAGCTGGGCAGAGCGGATGGGGATTATGAGCGGCGGCAGGCTTACTGCAAAAGCCGGCGATGCCACTATCTTTACGAAATAGGAGGTCGGGATTTATGGAGGTGTCAAACAGTATCCGCCTGATCGTCGAGCAGGTACTGGCCGAGATGAAGCAGTCCGGCCAGCCTGCTGTGGCGGGGCGGACAGCCGAAGCGCAGGCAGCCGCGGCGGCGCCGCCGGCAGAATGCGGGGAGGATTGCCTGCAGGACCTGGCAGCAACAGATTTACAGCAATATCTCCAGGTTCCTGAGCCGTTTAATGCGGATCTGTATCAGGAGATGAAGCTGGCAACCCCGGCCCGTATTGGCGTATGGCGCGCCGGGGCGCGGCCCCTGACAGATACCCTGCTGCGTTTCCGGGCCGACCATGCGGTCGCGCAGGATTCCGTACTGGGGGAGGTACCGGAGAAGTTTGCCGAACAATACAACATGGTGCCTGTGACCACTATGTGCACCAGCAAGGATGAATATCTGACACGGCCGGATTTAGGACGGCTGCTTGATGCCGAAAATATTGAGCTTCTGCGGCAGCGGTGCACTAAGGGGGCCCGGGTGCAGATCGTCGTCGCCGACGGCCTGTCCAGCAAAGCCGTGGAAGCCAATATTCCTAATCTGCTGCCGGCAATGGTTCAGGGTCTAAATAGTATGGGCATTACGGTGGGAACCAATATTTTTGTCAAGTATGCCCGGGTAGGGATTATGGATGTGATCGGCGAGGAGCTGAAACCGGAGGTTGTCATTGTTCTCATTGGCGAACGGCCCGGTTTAGGGACGGCGGAAAGCATGAGCGCTTATATTGGCTATAATGCCCGCCGGGGTATGATCGAAAGTGAAAGAACCGTAGTCAGCAATATTCATAAAGGCGGCTTGCCATCGGCGGAAGCCGGGGCCCATCTGGCCGATTTGTTAAAAAGAATTCTTGATGCCAGGGCGACAGGCGTTAACCTGAAGTAGGCCGAGAGTTGTTGGATAAAGGAGGTTATGAAATGATCGAACCGATTAAGCCCAAAGTGTTGGCTGTACGTTTTATCCCCAATATTTCTCCCGATTACGCGGCAAAGCTGGGTCTGGAGTCGTATCAGAAATCAATTGGCCTGATTACGGCCACCATTGACGATGCGACCTATACGGCACTGGATGAGGCGACCAAGAAAGCCGAAGTGGAAGTTGTTTATGCTAAAAGCTTTTATGCCGGTGCCGCCCATGCCTCAGGACCGCGGTCCGGTGAAATCATCGGTGTGCTGGCCGGGCCTTCGCCGGCTGAGGTCAGTGCCGGGATGGACGCCTGCATCAGTCATCTGGAGACAGAGGCCGTTTTTTATACTTGTGATGGCGGGGCCACGGCCTGGTTTGCCCATACCATTTCCCGGACCGGCAGTTACCTGTCCAAAGTGGCCGATATTCCCGAGGGTGAGCCCTTGGCATATTTGATAGCACCGCCGCTGGAGGCCATGTACGGCATTGACGCGGCGCTGAAGGCCGCGGAAGTGGAAATGAAGGTACTGTACGGCCCGCCAACGGAAACCAATTTCGGCGGGGCACTCCTGACCGGAACGCAAAGTGCGTGCCGGGCTGCGTGTGACGCTTTTCAGCAGGCTGTTATTGATGTAGCGGCCAACGCCCTGAAGTTCTAGGAGAAAGAGAGGGGATATCATGGAACTTGACCGGGATTTAGCCTCTGTACAGCAGGTGCGCAACCTGCTTAGACAAGCCCGGACGGCACAACATGTCCTGCAAAGCTTCTCACAGGACCAGGTGGATGTTATTATCAGGGCCATGCGGGATGCCGGCGAAGCCGAGGCTGACCGGCTGGCGGCCATGGCGGTTGAAGAGACCGGCATGGGCAACTATCAGGACAAATGCTTTAAAAATTACTTTGCCGCCAGGCATGTGTATAACTATATAAAAGACATGAAAACAGCCGGGATCATTGAGTCCCGGGAAAAATTGTGGAAGATTGCCGAACCGGTCGGCGTAATTGCCGGCATTGTCCCCACCACGAACCCGACTTCTACCGTTATCTACAAGGCGATGATTGCCCTAAAATCGCGTAATGCCATTGTATTTTCGCCCCATCCTACCGCCGCGCGGTGTACGGCGGCGGCGGCGGCGGTGATGAACCGGGCGGCTGTTGCCGCCGGAGCGCCGGAAGGCGTAATCAGCTGCCTGACTGCTATCTCCATGGAAGCGACCCAGGAATTGATGAAAAATCCGGTTACGTCAGTGATTCTGGCTACCGGTGGCAGCGCGCTGGTGAAAGCGGCCTACAGCAGCGGTAAACCGGCCCTGGGGGTGGGGCCCGGCAATGTGCCGGCGTTTGTTGAACGGACTGCCGATCTGGCCAAAGCGGCCGAGTATATCATTGCCGGCAAGACCTTTGACAATGGCACAATTTGTGCCTCCGAGCAGGCCATAGTGGCAGAAGAATGCATTGCCGGCGAACTGATCCGGCAATTACAGCGTCATGGTGCGCATTTTCTGGAACCAGAGGAGGTTGAAAAGGTCTCCCGGGTCGTTATGCTGCCTAATAACAGCATGAATCCCCGGATTGTCGGCAAAGATCCGCAGACAATAGCCAAACTGGCCGGGATTCATGTACCGCAGCATGCCAAATGCCTGGTGGCGCCGCTGACCGGAATCGGGGCCCAGTGGCCGCTGTCTTACGAAAAACTGACTACTGTCCTGGGCTTTTACCAGGTGAAGAACTGGGAAGAAGGCTGCGAAAAATGCCTCCAGCTCCTGGCAATAGGCGGTATTGGTCACAGCCTGGCCATCCATACCACCAATGAGGCCATTGTCCGGGAATTTGCCCTGTGCAAACCTATTTTCCGGCTGTTGGTCAATACCCCGTCCGCTCTGGGCGGCGTTGGTGCCAGTACGGAGCTTGCCCCTTCCTTTACTTTGGGCTGCGGAACCTGGGGCGGTTCGAGTGTTTCCGAAAATGTAACGCCATTGCATTTGATCAATACCAAATGGGTGGCCTGGCATGTTGCTATTCCGGACCGTCCGGCCAAACCGGCGGCCTCTGTGCCTGTTGCCGGTGCGGCCAGTCCTGTGGATGAGCAGATGATCAAAGCCGTTGTCGAAGAAGTCATGAAGGCCATGAAGTGCGCCGTGAATGGGTAAGACCGGCAAGAAGAAAATGTTGAGGAGGAAATAAAATGGCAGAAGTACGCAGTGTAGTAGCCTTAGGCATGATCGAGACCAAGGGGTTAATCCCGGCCATTGAGGCTGCCGATCAGATGCTAAAGGCCGCCAACGTGACCCTGTGCGGCAAAGAACATGTATCAGGCGGTTATGTGGCGGTCATGGTACGGGGGGATGTCGGCGCCGTCAAGGCGGCCATCGACGCCGGGGCCCTGGCGGCTGAACGGGTTGGCGAGGTGGTCAGTGTGCATGTTATCCCCCGGCCCCATGCCAGTGTGGAGTATGTGCTGCCTGTCGGTGATAACAAAAGCTACGGCAATCAATAATCACCTCTTATTTCGGACTGACTAAACACGGGAGGTGAGCTGCATGATCATATCCGAACATGTACTCAGAGCTAACTGGCATAAGACAAAGGCCAGTATCATAACGATTCCCGCAGGCAGTATTATTACCCCGTCCGCCCGGGATTTCCTGCGTTCGCAGGGGATCGAAGTCCGGTATGAGGACGAGGCCGCGACCAGCCGGCCGGTGCCGGCTGGGGCCAACGCTCCGGTCGCAGGCGCCAAACCTGAGCATATGACGCACCTGCGGGGACAGGAACTTATCTTTAAAACCCATCCGGTTATTGCCTGGCGGGGTCAGCTGGACCGGTTTGACTGTGAACTGGTGGAGACCCAGGCCCTGTTGGCTAAAGCCGGTGAAACCGGGCTGGCCGCCCGGCTGGAAGAAGTAGCCCGGCGGGCGCAGCAATTGATGGCGGCCGAAGTCCGGGAACAGCCTATTGAATTTGAGACCTTGCTGGGGTGGACGGCCGATGAGATTCATACCATGTCCCATCAGCCTGCCGCCTATTTCGGTATTCCCCATACCCCTATGAGCTACCAGGACGGGTGGGTTGTAGCCCGGCTGAACAGCCTGCGCTCAAAAATCCGGGAGGTCGAGCTCTATGGCAGCCACGCCTTTACGGCTGAGGACGGCAGCTGCAGCCGGCCGGATATTATTCTCCACCTAAACCGGCTTTCCAGCTTGTTTTATGTGCTTGTCTGCCAGCGGCGCAGTGCGCAGGCGGCCCCCCGGCGCCTGACCATCGGCGTATCCAGCCGGCATCTTCATATTTCCCGGCAGCATCTGGAGCAGTTGTTCGGGACCGGGTATTGCCTGCAAAAGCGCAAAGACCTGTCCCAGACCGGGCAGTTCGCCGCCGAGGAGACGGTGACCATTACCGGTCCCAAGGGCCGGATCGAGCGGGTGCGCATTCTGGGGCCGGTCCGCCGGGAGACGCAGATTGAGGTCAGTGTCACTGATTGCTTCCAACTGGGCATTCCGGCCGCCCTGCGCGACTCGGGTCAGCTTGATGGTTCCAGCAGTGTGACCCTGACCGGGCCGGCCGGTTCTGTCTGCCTGGAGCGCGGCGTTATTGTTGCCGCCCGCCATATCCACTTGCACAGCGACCAGGCTAACGCCTGGAACCTGCAGGACGGACAACGGGTCGATGTCCGGGTGGACAGCGAACGGCCGGCGATCTTTCCCGGCGTGCTGGTCCGGGTCAGTCCCGAGTTTCAGGGGGAACTGCACCTTGACACCGATGAAGCCAATGCCGCCCTGGTCCGGTCTGATACGGAATGTAGCCTGCTGGAGGTGCAGTTATGAATGAAGAACTGCTCAGAACCGTCATTGCTCGGATACTGGCCGCACCGGAGCTGCAGGCCCTGCTTACCGCCGGTACCCCGGGCGGAGCAGCCAGACCGGGCTGCCTGATTGTACTCAATGACGAGGACAGTGTGCGGCAGCTGCCGGCAATTGCCGCACAGTATGGCCAGGACTACAGCCTGGCTGTGTGTGTGGCCGGCCCGGTGGAGCCGGGAGACAACAACATACCGCAGGTGACCTGTGAACAAGCCCGGCAGCAGACGCACTGGGCCTGTCTGCAGGTACCGGTCTGCACCCCCGGGCAAGTAGCCCAGATGGCCCACGGTCTGAGCCATGATCCTACAACCCGGCTGGTGGCCTGGGCCATTACCGCCGGCCTGCCGGTAACAATCGGCCAGGTCCGGTGGGAGTTTACCGGTAAGACTCCGGCTGCCTACCGGCAGCTGTTTGCGGGGTATGTCCGTCAACTGGCCGAATTTGGTGTGCTGATCGCCGGTGAGGCGCCTGTTTGCCCGGAACCTGCCGACCCGGCTGGCAAACCGGCCGCGTTTACCGGCAGCCAGGGCGGGCCGGGGCTTGCGGTTTGCCCATCGCACCTTACCGCACCGGCAAGCCGGATCCCGTCGGCGGTAACCTATGAACAGCGGCTGTTGACAAATAAAGAGGCCCTGCGCCTGCCAGGCAACGGGGTTGTGCAGCTGGGCCGGAAAACCGTTCTAACCCCCGGGGCTATCGATATTCTTAAACAACAGAAAATAGCAGTTTACCGGGAAGGAGTTCGTTGCTTATGATTATCGCCCGCGTGATTGGCAATGTGTGGGCAACTCGCAAGGAAGAGTCCCTGCGGGGCCTTAAATTTCTGGTTGTGCAGCCGGTTGTGCTGAAATACAGAGACGCCGGCGCCGTGTATCTGGCCGAACGGGGCGATACCCTGGTTGTCGGGGACCGGATAGGAGCCGGTGAAGGTGAAATGGTTATGGTTGCCAGCGGCTCCTCGGCCCGGCAAAGCCTGCCTGACACGCATATCCCTGTTGATGCCATGGTGGTAGGTATTATTGATAAAGAAACTTTCGGTGAGGGAAGTGGCGAGCCTGATGCATGATACGATAGCGAAAGTACAAGCAGCCGGTGTTGTCGGCGCCGGCGGGGCCGGCTTTCCCACCCATGTCAAACTGGCTGCCAGGGCGGACATCTATATTGTCAACGGTGCTGAATGCGAACCGATGCTCCGCACCGATCAGCAGCTGGCGGCCCAATATCCGGAGCTGCTGCTTCAGGGGCTTACTTACGCGATGGCGGCTACCGGCGCCCGGGAGGGTATTATTGCTCTGAAGGCGAAATATCAGGCTGCCATTAGTGCCCTGCAGCCGTTATTGCCGCCGTCGATCCGGATCGCGATTTTGCGTGACATCTATCCGGCCGGTGACGAGGTTATCACCATCTGGCTGACAACAGGCCGGCGGGTGCCGCCAGGCGGCATTCCGCTTGATATTGGGGTTGTGGTTAATAATGTCCAGACCCTGATCAATGTTGCCAAAGCGATGCAGGATGAACCGGTAACCGCCAAAACCCTCACCGTGACGGGAGCGGTTCAGTCGCCGGCTACTGTCACTGTCCCCCTGGGGACGGCACTGGCTGAGGTTTTGGCCCTGGCCGGCGGGGCCACTTGTGCGCAGCCGGCTTATATTGACGGTGGGCCGATGATGGGCCGGGTGATTACCGATTTAGCCAGTCCGGTTACCAAAACCACCGGCGGCTTGATTGTGCTGCCGCCAGACCACCTGCTGATCAAGAGTAAGCAGCAATCAGTCGAGGCCGTGCTGCGGATTGCCAAAACGGTGTGCGAACAGTGCTGTTATTGCACGGAACTGTGCCCCCGGCATATTATCGGTCATGAATTACCGCCCCACCTGATTGTTCGCTGTGTCAACTATAATGCTGTCGGCAATCCGCAGGTGCTGCAAAGCGCGTTGACCTGCTCCGAGTGCGGTGTCTGCGAGGCGTATTCCTGTCCGGTGGGTATCTCGCCGATGCGGGTCAACATGGCCCTTAAAAGCCAGTTCCGGGCCCGGAATGTCCGCTACCAGGGGCAGCTGGGGCCGGCCGATCCGATGGCTGAAAATAGGCTGATCCCGTCGGCCCGGCTGGTGGGCCGCCTTAACCTTCAGCCCTGGTATCCGCCGGCAGCGCCGCTGCAAACCACGCTGTACGAGCCTGAACAGGTAACCATTCCCCTGCGTCAGCATATCGGCGTGCCGGCAGAGCCTGCAGTCCGGACCGGGGACCTGGTAAGTGCCGGTCAGCTGATTGGCCGGATACCGGCGGCAGCCCTGGGCGCTCCGGTGCATGCCAGTATCAGCGGCCGGGTAGAACGGGTGTCAGACCAGGCTATAACTATTACAAGGGGTGGGCTGAATGATTAATGCTATTGGTGTTGTTGAGTTTACCAGTATCGCCAAAGGCATCGAGGCTTCGGATATTATGGCTAAAACCGCGGCCGTCACGTTGCTTGTCGCCAAGCACCTGTGTCCCGGTAAATATATGGTCCTGGTGAGCGGCGATGTTTCCTCGGTGCGGCAGTCTATTACCGCAGGCGTTGAACTGGGTGCCCAGTACACAGTGGATCATTTTGTCATTCCTAATGTGCATCCCTCGATCCTGCCGGCCATTGGCGGCGGCAATGATCTGACGGCAATACAGGCCATCGGTATCATTGAAACCTACAGTGTTGCGGCTGCGATCGAGGCTACCGATACGGCCGTTAAAACCGCGTCTGTCACTCCGGTCCGGCTCCACATGGCTTTTGGCATCGGCGGTAAAAGCTACAGTATTATGACCGGGGATGTGGCCGCTGTCAAAGCGGCGGTGGCGGCCGGCAGCCAACTGGCCGCCGATAAGGGAATGCTGGTGGCTACTGTCGTTATTCCCCGCCCGCAGCAGCAAGTCATCGACAGTTTCAAATAACAGGGGGATGGCAGTGAAGCAAACAGGCAACAGCCGCCGGGGCCGGAGCCGGTGGCAACTAACCGGAGAAAAGCAGGTGAGCACAGTATGACGACGACAGGACAAAAACAGCGTATGATCCAGGAATATGTGCCAGGCAAACAGGTAACGATGGCCCACATCATCCCCAACCCGCAAGGCGGTCTGCATGAACGGCTGGGCATTGGCGGCAACGGCGCGCTTGGCATTATGACCATTACCCCCAGTGAAGCGGCGATTATTGCCGCCGATGCGGCCACTAAAGCCGGCAATGTGGAGATCGGGTTTGTTGACCGGTTTACCGGTTCCCTGGTACTGACCGGTGATGTGGCCGATGTGGAAGCAGCCGTGCGGGCGGCAGTTACTACCCTGGTGACGGTCTTAGGGTTTTCGGCCGCAGAAGTGACCCGGAGTTGACAATGAGTAATAAGATTCTGCTTATTGGCGGTATCGGGGCCGGCAAGACAACCTTGAAGCAGTGCCTGCTTAATGAGTCGCTGGTCTATCTCAAAACCCAGGCCCTCGATTATTCCAGCCTTTTTATTGATTGTCCCGGGGAATACCTGGAGATCCCCCGGTATTATCATGTGTTGATTGATGCCAGTTTCGGGGCGGCCGAGGTCTGGGCGCTGCATGATGCCACCCGCCGCACCTGCCCGTTTCCGCCTAAGTTTGCCACTGCTTTTCGCCGGCCGGTGGTGGGGATTGTGACTAAGATTGACCAGGAGAAGGCCTGCCCGGAGGTGGCTGAGGATAATCTACGGAAGGCCGGTATTACCGGTCAGATTTATCAGGTGTCGGCCAAAACCGGCACCGGTATACCGGAACTTGCCTTGCATATGGCCAAGGTAACAAGTGAATCAGCAACATGAGAGGGGGATGGACGTGAAAAAATTAATTACAGCGGCAAGCCTGCGGCAAATGGCTGAAACGGGAAACCCCGTCATTGTGCCGCCCCAGAGTGTGTTGGCTCCCTCAGCGCAAGACCTGGCCAGGGAGCTTGGTATTCAGATTGTCAGGGGCGCGGCGCCGGCACTGCCGGGCCAAAGCAGTCAACCGGCAGCTGAACCTGAACAGGCTAAGCCTGAACAGCCGGCCGATACGCTGGCAACTGAGGTCCGTAAAGTATTAGCCGAGCTGTTAAAACCAGCGTGCGCTCAGCCCAAGGTTACCCATGTGCCCGGGACAGCGGTTGTGCTGCAGCCGTTCGAACAGGCGCCGCCGGGACAAAATATCAAGCTAAGAGATATTATTACTGCCCGGGAGGCCAATCTTGCCGCCGGTTTTATGACCTTTGACAACGCTGAGCTTCCCTGGAACCTGACCTATGACGAAGTGGACTATGTAGTGGAAGGCACGTTTACCGTAGCCACAGGCGGTACAGTCTATACCTGTGTTGCCGGTGATGTCCTCTATATACCCAAGAATACCCGGGTCGTTTTCGGTTCACCCCGGCAGGCTAAGGTATTTTATGTTACATATCCGGCGAATTGGGCAGACCTGTAAACGCACTGATTTTTGTTGACGGTTAACAAAATGTAGGCATAGCAAATTAAGTTGGGGTTACCTGCGGAGGTAGCCCTTTTTTGAACGGCTAAGGCTTCTGCCGGCGTCTGAGGACTCAAGCCAAGTCTTTTCTTAATCTACCAGAATTTATAACAAATTCTGTGGATATAAGAACGACTAAGGCTTCTGCCGTCGTCCTGAGGGACTTGGCACAAGCCAAGTCTTTTCTTATCTCTGGTATTGACAGACCGCAAATTAGGTTATAGTATAGCAGTAGAAGCATATGTGCATATACACTCTGTTTTAAAATACTGTTGAAAGGTGCTAGTGCAATGGAACATGGTACAGGTTATTACCCTAAGAAACCCAGCCCCTGCCTCTGTCTGAACATACGGCGGGCTTCACGGGCCGTGACCGACTTTTATGAAAGGATCTTAGAGCCCAGTGGACTTAAAATAACGCAATATTCACTCCTGCGGCACCTGGCAGAGGTGGAGCCGGTTACCATCAGTGAGCTGGCGAAAGTCATGCGTATTGACCGGACTACGCTGAACCGGAATATGAAGCCGCTGGTTGAGGCTGGTTTTATCGCCGTAAATACAGGTACAGATCCGCGTTCCCGGCAAGTCAGCCTTACCGAAGCGGGAAAATCGGCGGTGAATACGGCGACAGCCCGTTGGGATGAGGCCCAGGCAGCTTTGCAGGACTATCTGGGCGAGTCGGAGGTAAAGCAATTTAAGTCGTTGATCGCCAAACTGGAGGCACTGACACCGTAATTTTTTTTCGAAATTGAGTGTATATACACGTAAAACAAAAGGAGTGGAGAAAATGGAACAACAAATTAAAGATTATATTCTGGAGTTAGGGGTGGATGATGTTGGCATTGCCTGTGCGGCGAACTATCAAAGCCCCAAGTCGTATGCAATTACCAAGTTTCTGCCTGATGTGAAATCTATTATTGTGCTGGCTTTTAAACCGCTGACAAGTTGTGAAAGCCCCAGTATGAGCGCAGCCCAAAACGGGTATCTGGATTTAGGCTCTTTTGCCCGTACGGCCAGCTACCGTATTGCGCGGCAGCTGGAGAATAAATACCAGGCCAAGGTTGCTACGATAGCCATATCCTATCCTATCGAAATGCATAATGACCGCCGGGCAATCGCCGATTTCTCCCAGCGCCATGCAGCGGTTGCTGCCGGCCTGGGGATTTTCGGCCGCCATAACCTGGTTATTCATCCCCGCTTTGGCACCCGGGTTATTTTTACCAGTATTCTCACGAATCTCGACTTGCAGCCCTCGCCCCGGTGTGAGGAGGATTTTTGTATTCACTGCAATCTGTGTGTGGAAAACTGCCCGGCCCGGGCCTTGGATGAGGAAGGCCGGACCGATGTTATGAAATGCCTGGCCCATTCACAGCCTTACGGCCTGGGGGCCGATATTGCTTTTCAACTGCAGCGTGTAGGAAAATCACCGGCCGAACAAAAGGCAATGCTTGTGGATGAACACTATGCCCGGTTGCGGCAGGCCGCTTATTTAGGAAACCAGTATGTGTGTTTCAATTGTTTAAAGAGTTGTCCTGTCGGCGTAGCTTAGGCTCAGATCTGCATCTCGCAGTAACATAATGACTTCAGCCGCTCAATCGTGAAGCCGGCGTCGGCCAGGATTTCCGGCCAGTATTTGATATTGTCCATGATTTTGTTTTGCACTTCCGCCGCCAGGGTGTCCCAGGGAATTAATAAGGGATGGAGTTTTTTCTGTTCGTTGAACTGCCGGCTGTATTTCCAGCCGGCTTCTTTTTTTTCCAGTGACCAGCGTTTATGATCATATTCTGCTAACATCCGCAATTCTTTGCCGGTGAATTCAATGGGCGCCGGCTGGTCATTGACAGCAATAACATCATAGTTGATTTTGCGCAGGGCATTGGGAATGTGTTTGGCCAGGCTGCGGGCGGAAGCCTTATGCTCTTCCCTGAGGTCCGCCCAGGGACACCGGCAGCCGGCAGGGGGATATTCATTCTCTTCCCGCAGATAACCGGATTTATTATGGAGGTCCATGGCCAACTGCTCAATCTTTTCGCTATAGAAGGCATCATGCATCAGATGTCGGGCAAATTGCTCTTCATCTACGTGCAGCTTCAACTGCTCTTTCGGCGGCAAATGGGATTGTTCCCATTTTTTGGCCTTCGACAGCCGGCTCATTTCGAGGATTGCTTCCATTGATCTTGACTCATGTTTATATCTCGGCGCCTTCAGGAGGGCCCGCAACACCCCGTCGTCAATCTGCGCCTGCCCGTGTTCGTTAAGCAAATGCGGTGTTTTGCGTTCTAACAGGGAACGGAGCAGCATAGCCCGGCGAATGACAAACAAATGATCCCCCTGTTCGTCGGTCTGATTAGGTCCCAAAATATTGACATAACCGCGCAGGCGACTCACGAAATCCGGCCCTTTGGCATTCTGGAAATGCCGGAAGAACTGTTTGTATTCTGTTTCCGCCTGTAGTGTTTCGCCGCAAAACTCGGTAAAGGTACTGCTGGTGCCGCCGGCAAATACGAAAATGGCTTTGCCGAGTGGATGCAGGGAATCGCCTTCCCGGAAGACCCCGTCCTGCATTGGCGCCAGAAAATATTTCAGCCAGCCCAGGCTGCCGTTAAAGTCTGAGTCAAATTCGTCAAAAAAGACCAGTGGGAGTTTGCCCTCTAAGACGAGGTCGCGCACCTTGTGAAAGGCGGCGATGAGGTCTGGCAGGCTTTGCAACTGGGATAAATTAAAGCTTAGTTTTTGAATTAAGCCGGGGGCAATGCTGGCGGCAACCTCGGTAACGCCAAATGATTTGCCGGAGCCCGGGGTGCCAAATACGGCAATCGAGAGCGGCCGGGTGATATTTTTGGCGGAGATGTACTCCAGGATGAGGTTCTTAATACTGCGGTACCCTTCAATTTCGGTTCTGTCTACTGTAATTAAATTGCCGAATCTGGCGATAGGGATAAATTTAAGGGCGCTCTTCTCGCCGTTTTTGACAATATCATAGGCAATTTCCGACAGGCCGGTAGAGCTTTTATCTTTAATAATGTACCAGCAGGCCCGGCATTGAGGATTGCTGGAATTGCGAATGGGAACATCCTGAATCTGTTCTTTGTAGATAAAATCATTGGCGCTTTCAACAAATATGCCGGGCTGGGGAAAGGGATTTTCTCCGGGATTGGCGCCGAAACCGAGGTTATAGTATTTCTGAGCCGCAACAATGCCCTCGCGGACGCCTTCTTCAATTGATTTGGTCAAATCCTCCTGCAGCTGGATACCGGCGACAATACTATGGGCAAGACCGGCAACAAAGCAGGACGAAAGGCCATACATTTTGCCCTGTGACTCTTTTATAAAACTGCCTTCAAACTCGTTGGTCATGAAAAACAGGCGTGATTCGGCAGCTATGCCGTCATTGCGATAATAGATTGCACCTTCCAGGCCCAGCGGGACGATGAGGTGGCGGGCATTGGCCAGATAGGCAAGGGTGGGGTTATTATTGATTTGCCAGACAAAGTCAAGGGCTGTCTTTTCCCAGGAGAGGCCTTTGCTGATATTAACACCTTTGGCCCGCAGATCGTCGCCGTAAATAACGACAATGGTATTGGGCAGATGGCTTGTTTCTATCTGCTGCCATATCGGGCTGGAACTGGCGGGATTGTTGGTTTTGTAAATAATGACAGGGGCTGTGCCGGGCGTCTTCAAGGCCTGAGGCCAGTATTCCTCCCGGGCATTAAAGCCGTCATTGTTGTCATCTAATATTACCAGTTGAGCCTGAGCATCATCGCCAACGATCGGCAGCAAAGCGGGAGGGCTTGCTGCAGGCCCGCTAAAACCAAGAAAATGGGCGATGCGGTAGACTCTGCCCGGTTGTCCGGATTGGTGATGTACAGGAAAGAGACCCAACTCCAGCGTGGACCGGAGAATATCCGGCGGCAGGCTGGTGTCGGCAGCCGGCAGCTGGGGGGAATGGATAGCTGCCCCTGTTGACAAAGCAACAAGCCGGGCCAGTAATAACGCCGTGCCGCCTTTGCTGTCCTGATGCAGCTGCGGGAAGAGCTGCCAGTTCAACCCCTGCGGCTCCTGCTGTTTAGTTTGCCACTGATGTACATTTACACATATGTCGCCAGAGACGACAATACTTATTTTGTTATTTCTCACAGTTCGTGACCTCCTACTGGTTTGCCAGCCGAATTGATGGCTAATTTGCTTTTTATTGTATGTGTTATTCGTATTGTAATTGATATTAAATAAAAATGTAACAAAAATATTGTTATGTACAGGATAATCTCCCCCTGCTTGTAATGCGGGCGGGCAATCTCCCCTGGCGAGCATTGTCGAAAATCATCAAAACTGGTATACTGAGCCTTGAGGTGGATGCTATTGATTAGGCAGGGTGATTGGCTGAAGCTAAAGAAAAAAGTGAGCGGTTTTCTGCTGGCAGCCTTACTGCTGTTGCTGGGGGGGATTGCCAGCGCCGGACCGGCGGCGGGCATTCCTGTTCTGCTGTACCATCATGTTGGCGATGATGACGGCGGTTTACCCCGCCTGACAGTGACGGCCGCTGAGTTTGAGCGGCAGCTCGGAATGGTGAGGCAAGCCGGTTTTGAGACCATCAGCCCGGCACAATTGCTTGCTTACATGCAAGGACAGCCGGTGGTGCTGCCGGAAAAACCGATTATGTTCACTTTTGACGATGGCTATGACGATAATTATGTAAATGCGGTACCGGCTTTAAAGAAATATGGCTTTACGGCTGCTTTTTTGGTGGTGGGAGTCAATGTGGACAGTGACCGGCGTCTTTCTGCCCGGCAAGTGCGGGCAATGGCGCAAACCGGTTTTAGTATCGGCGGCCATTCCGTGACCCACCGGGATCTGACCCAGCTGCAGGGCCGGGAGCTCAGGCATGAAATCAGCGACAATAAACGGCAGCTTGAGCGGATTACCGGCCAGGCGGCTGTGCTTTTTTCCTACCCCTATGGGTTTTATAACCTGCCTGTCTGGGAAGCGGCGGCAGCCAGCGGCTATCAGGGCGCTTTTACCGTGTTAAGCGGTTTGAACAAACCGGGCCGGGATCATGTTTTTTCATTAAGACGGATTCCCATCTTTGATACTACGGATTTTGAACTGTTGCTTGCCCGGCTCGACAGGCCGCCGGTGCCGGCCGGATTACTGGATTATCTGCCGGAGGTTGCTGAACCGTAGCAAAGCGATTGCCACAAAAAAGGATAATAAAGGGGAACGAATGGATAGAATTGTCGATGTTACCGGCGGGAAAGGCGGCAACGCTTTTTTAGTCCTGGGTGATGAAAAAACAGCGTTAATTGATTGCGGCATGGCTTATTGTGCAGATCAGCTTATTAGCAATATCAGGCAGGTGCTGACAACAGGCTCATTGGATTATATCCTGATCAGCCATTCTCACTATGACCATATCGGGGCCATTCCTTATCTCAAACAGAACTGGCCCGGCGCGAAGGTGTTTGGGGCCGAATATGCCCGGCGGATCTTAACCAGGCAGAATGCCCTGCGGACCATTAAGGAGCTTGGCTGGCAGGCCGCACAGCTTTATGGTGCCGGTATGCCGGCAGAGTATGACGATGCCTTGCTGCAGGTGGACAAGTGCCTCACTGACGGTGAGGTAATGGAATTGGGCGGGTTGAGCATTACTGTGCTGGAAACAAAAGGCCATACCCAATGCTCACTGTCTTTTCTGGTCAGTAATGGAACACTGTTTCCCAGTGAGACGACCGGATATATGAGTAAGGCCGGTGTGGTGTACCCGGGCTTTATCACCAGTTACACCGACGCCATTGACTCTGTGTATAAGTGCCGTGTGGCCAAGCCCCGCTTTATTATTTCCCCGCATTACGGTGTACTGAATGAGACAGAGGCGGTTGGCTATTGGGATAAGTGTCTCGCCGCCATCGAAAAAACGAGGGAATTTATTCTTGCTTTATCTGCGCAAGGCTATACGGCGGCAGAGATTTTAACTGAATATGAAAAAAAATTTCGTGACGACGAAAGCAGACAGGAACAGCCGCTCAATGCCTTCCGGCTCAATGCGCAGGGCATGATAAAAACTGTATTGAAACCAAATTAAAATTAAAATGAGAGACTTGGCACAAGCCAGGTCTTTTTTATTTCGGTGACCGTACAGGGCCTGTTGCTGCCGGTTTGCAGCCAGCGGCAGCGCTCACCGCAGCTGAAAGGTAATTGACTTTAAATTTGAAATTATATATGATTATTTTATAACTGCATAATTTTTACATTTAAATAAACTCAATCTGCCAGGGGAGGGGAAGGATTGCGAATTAAGTTGATTGGCTGCCAGGCCACTCAGAATGAAGTGACCGGGTTGGGGCTCGCCGCCATGACAGACTGTGAATTTCTTGATTTCGCTTTACATGCCTGGCCTGGGGATCTGCACCAGGAACTTCAGCGGCGAATTGATGCCAGCCAGACGTATGACCTGATTATCCTGACCTACGGGCGATGTTCGCAGGCATTGGCAGGACTGGTTTCCGCCACGGTACCGATGGTAGTGCCGGCAGCACATGACTGTATCAGCCTGTTATTGGGCTCAGACCGGCGGCGGCAGCAACTCGCCGCCCGTAATCCGGCGGTCTATTATTTTAGTCAGGGCTGGCTGCAATATGGACGAGATCCCTATGCTGAATATCAGGAATATTCCGAAAAATATGGTGAAGCCGATGCGCGGTATCTCATGCAGACATTGTATGGCCAATATGAGGAAGCGGTATTTATCAGGACCTGTGAGGGTGAGGTACTCAGGCAATGCCGGCAGCAGGTGCAGGAGATTGCCGGTTTTTTCAATTGGAAGGTCAGTGAAGTGCCGGGAGATCTTTCTTTATTGGCGGCAGTCGTTACCAGCAGGCAGCAGCCTGACGTGATCCGGGTCGCTCCCGGCAAGCCTATCATAGTGGAGGAGGAGAATGGGTATGCAGATCAAGGTTAATGCTGAACCGGTGACGGTGTTGCCGGGAGAAAGCTTGATGGCGGTATTGCTGCGCCGGAATCTGCCTGTAACCAATATTTGTAATGGCAAGGGGACTTGCGGGAAATGCAAAGTCACCATAACCGGCCAGGCGCCGGTACCGGCAGCGGTAGAATATCAGCGGCTTAGTGCCGGCGAGATTGCCGGCGGCATCCGTCTGGCCTGCCAGGTGCAGCCGGCTGAGGGCATGGAGGTGGTCTGCGGTACCGGGGGACAGGTGGACCGGAAGGCCGCCCTCCTGTTTCTGGCCGAACAGGCCAGCTGCGAGCATAGCGGCTTATGGCAGACACCGGTTACACTGGACCTGCCGACCCTTGCCGATGAGCGCAGTGACCGGGAACGGCTTGCGGCCAAACTGCAGGCTGACTATTCGCTGGCTGCGGTGACAATGGGGCTGCCGCAATTGCAAACATTGGCCCCGCTCTTAAGGCAGGATCAGTTTGCGGTTACTGCCGTTTTATGGCAGCACCAGGTTCTCCAGGTGCTGCCGGGAACCGATACGGTTCCTGTTTACGGTGTGGCCATCGATATCGGAACTACGAATATTGCCGTTGCCCTGTATGATCTGACAGCGGGAACACTGCTGCAACTGGCGGCGGGGGAAAATGGACAGACCCTGTATGGGGCTGATGTAATTTCCCGGATTGAGTTTGCCAATCAGGGCCGGGATAAGCGTGATATGCTGCGCCGGGCGGTAACCGGGACAATTAATGGCCTGTTGCAGAAAGTGTATACGGCAGCAGCGATTGACAGTCAGCAGGTTTATAAAGCGGTGGTGGTGGGCAACACAACCATGCATCATTTGTTTCTGGGGCTTGATGTCTCTTTTTTGGCCCTGTCGCCGTTTGTTTCGGTTTGCAACACCGCCCTGGAGCTTAGTGCGGCTGAGACCTGGCTGGAACTCAATTCGCAGGCTAAAGTCCTGTTATTTCCCAATGTGGGAGGCTTTGTCGGCGGTGACACCCTGGGGGCCGTGTTAGGGGCTGAGGCGCTGCTCAAGCCGGGACGCCATTTGCTGATTGATATTGGTACGAACTGCGAGCTGTATTTGCAGGACGGTTCCCGGATGTGGGCCTGTTCCACTGCCGCCGGCCCTGCGTTTGAAGGTGCCGGTATTACCTGCGGGATGCGGGCTCAGCCGGGGGCCATTGAGCGGGTTGTCATTGACCGCGAGTCGGTGCAGGTTGCTGTTATTGGTGGCGGCCCGGCAACAGGCCTCTGCGGCTCCGGGCTGATCGAGGCGGTGCAGCAGATGCGGCAGGCCGGTATCATCAACAAGCAGGGTGGTCTGCAAAATCCGGCCGAGCCGGAGGTGCAGGCCAGGCTGAGTCCCGGACTGCTTGCCCATATCCGTGAGGGCCGGCAGGGGCGGGAGTTTGTTCTGGCCTATGACGCCGCCGGCAAGGATGTTGTATTAACCCAGCGCGATATTAGCCAGTTGCAGCTGGCGAAAGGCGCGGTTTGTGCCGGCATCAGGACCTTGCTGGATATTGCCGGCCTGGGTTTGGCTGAGCTGGATTCGATCGTGCTGGCCGGTACTTTTGCCTCCCATCTTAATTTGGCCAGTACGGTGGACATTGGTTTGATTCCCCAACTGAGCCTGCATAAACTCCAGACAGCAGGTAATGCAGCCCATGCCGGCGCCGTTAAAGCGCTGCTGGACCAGCGGGCGTTCGACAGCCTGTGCCGTCAGGCCCGGGAAATCAGCCATGTTGAACTGGGCGGCAGTGCCACGTTTAGTATGTATTTTATGGAAAGCATGTATATTGCCCCCTGCCAGATATAATCAGGTTTGCCCCGATAACCAGATAATGAGACAGATTGGGGTGAGTAGAAACGATGGTTGACAGAAATCTGGTCGATCTCCAGTATCTCCAGGAGGTATTAGAAAATTTTTCGAAAGCAACCGGGCTGCATGTGGCGATTGTCAACAAAGCCGGCGAGTCTTTTGGGCTGTTTGCCACCGCCGAGCGTTGCGAGTTTTGCCGCTACATCCGCAGTAAGCCCAGCGGTGTGGCCAAATGCCGGGCATCTTATAAACAGGCTACCCAGGAGGCCTCAAAATGGGAAGAGCCGTATTTCTTCCGCTGCCGTGCCGGCCTGGTGATCTGGGTTGTACCTATCAGCCTGCGGGGGATTTCGCTGGGCAGTATTATCTGCAGTCAGGTGCTGTTGTGGAAACCGGACCGGTTCTTTTATCAGGAACTGCGGGAACTGAATCCGGACGTGGACGATTTTGCGGAAATGGAAAGGAAAGTAGCCCAGTTGGATATTATTGCGCCTGACCGCTTTCAGGCGGCGGCCGATGTTTTGTATGTTACTGTCAACCAGCTGATGCAGCGAGACTTGCTGGTATTGGAAAAAGTTGATACCTACAAGGTCCAGCAGCGAATCCGCAAGGAGCTGGAAGAGCGTAAAAAACAGCAGCAATCTACCGCCAAAGAGGAAAATGATTACGGGACATATCTCCAGCGGGAGCGAAGCTTTCTCCGGTATATCCGTCTTGGTGACAAAACCCGGGCGGAAAAATACCTGCATACCTTGCTGACCCAACTGTTTGTTAAAGCTACCGGTGATCAAAGGACCATCAAAATGCGGATTGTTGAACTGGCGGCGCTAGTCTCGCGGGCTGCGGTCGAAGGCGGTGCTGAGCCGGAGGTTGTTATGGTCATGCTGCAGCAATTCAACGAGAAACTTAATGACTGCCGCCAGATGGAGGAGTTCTTTTTCCGGATGCAAAAACTGGTTGGTGCATTTTTGGACCAAAGCCTGTCACTGGAGGACAAGAAACACGGTGGTCTGGTCAATGAGGCCAAAAGTTTTATTATGGAAAATTTTTCGCGGGCGGTTAAAATTGACGATGTCGCCGCCCAGCTGTTTATCAGCCCCTCCTATTTGTCACGCCTGTTCAGGCAGGAACTCAAATGTACTGTTAATGAATATATTACCCGGGTCCGGGTGGAGCAGGCCGTTGAGCTGATGAAAAAGCCGGAGCTGAGTGTCGCCCAGGTATCTCAGGCTGTCGGCTTTCAGAGTCAGAGCTATTTTGCCAAGGTGTTTTGCAAACATATCGGCGTTGCCCCATTAATCTATCGTAATAGTTTGTCTTAACGGAGGGATGGCCATGATTTATGCTGAAATTACTGAAAAAGTCAAGGCCGGCGATGCAGAGGCCGTAATCGATCTTTGCTGCAAAGCTTTATCCCAGGGGTATCCGGCCCTGGCCGTACTGGAAAAGGGACTTATTGTCGGTATGGACCTGGTTGCCGATAAATTCAGCCACCGGCGGGTCATTGTCCCGGAGGTGTTAATGTCTTCACGGGCCATGCATGCCGGCCTGACTATCCTGGAACCGCAGCTGAAGCACAAAGCCAAACGGCCGGCGACCGGCACTATCGTAATTGGTACTGTGGCCGGCGACCTGCATGATATTGGCAAGAATCTGGTAAAGCTGACAGTGATGGGGACCGGTGCCCACATCGTCGATTTGGGGATTGATGTTACGCCGCAAAAATTTATTCAGGCTGTGGAGAAAACAAAAGCGGAAATCCTGATGATGGCCGCTTTGCTGACAACCACGATGCCGGTCATGCGCAAAGTCATCAATGCCTTAGAGGAAGCCCGCATGCGGCAGGGCATGATTGTGGCTATTGGCGGCGCACCGGTCGATGAAGCCTTTGCCCGGGCTATCGGGGCTGATTGTTACTTTAAATGCGCTAAGGATGCCAAAAGCTTTTTGGAACACAATCTGAACAAGATTGTGTTAAGACGGAAACTGGCTACCTAGACTAACTGACATTGACGTCTGCCGACACCTAACTGCCGGCCCTTGCGACAAGGGCCGGTTTGTGATTTTCTTCGCAAAAATGAATATGCACGGATTGCACTCAAAAGTACATAGCTGTTGCGAATTTTCAGAAAGGCAGTAATGCTATAATTAAAGCAGTTAAAGGCGATATATGGAACAGGGTGTGTCAGAAGGAGGTGGATAGGCCGATTTCAGAGGATCCATACATATATGGCCACTAGTGACATAATGAGTGAGGACTGCAAAGAAAATCACCGCAAAACAAGAGGAGGAAGAAAAATGGATCTAAATCAACTTTCCCTTACTGTGCAAAAAGGAAGCACCGCCAAGGTAAAAGAGCTGGTGTCTGAAGCGTTGGCCCAGAATGTGTCCCCGACCGCAATCCTGAATGACGGTTTGATTCAGGCGATGGCGGTAGTGGGAGAAAAGTTTAAAAATAACGAAGTGTATGTACCGGAAATGTTAATGGCCGCTAAAGCCATGAATGCGGGCATGCAGGTACTGGAGCCGATTTTGACGGCAACCGGTGTCAAGCCTATCGGTAAGGCTGTTATCGGCACCGTAAAAGGCGACTTGCATGATATCGGCAAGAACCTGGTACGGATGATGCTGAAAGGTGCCGGCATTGAGATGTATGATCTGGGAATCGACGTTTCGGCCCAGGCCTTTTTAAATAAAGCCCAGGAGGTTGGGGCCGACATGATCTGCCTGTCTGCCCTGCTTACGACAACCATGCCTTATATGGACAGTGTAATTAAGGAATTTGAAAAAGCCGGTGTGCGCAGCCAGTTTGTGTTTATGATCGGCGGTGCTCCTGTCAGTGAAAACTATGCCAAGAGCATCAAAGCCGATTATTACGCGGAAGATGCCGTTGTGGCCGTGGATGTTGCTAAAAAAATACTGGCCCAAAAGCAATAAGGGACCGGTAAAGAAGAGCGAGAGTTGGGGAGGTAGAGTTAAATGGCAAGAACGTATGATAAGCTGGCGTATAATTCTTTGAACGATTTTATCTATGGCAGTGCGCCCAATCCTGTTAAATGCAAAAACGGGCTGGTAATCGGCGGCGGTGAAATTTATCCGGAACTGAATTTTACCCTGCCGCCGATGGAGGTAAATGCCGGTACGATGCCGGAAATTAAAGAGATTTACAGTGAGATGATCAACGGGGTGCTAAAGCGGGCGAAAGAATTGTATGCACCGGGGCTTGTGGTGGAGTTTGAAATGCTGCCGGAGATGACCCTTGTCCCCGAATGGGGTATTGAAATCAGCAATCTGCTGCGTAATGCCATGTCGGAGTATGAAGCCAAATACGGGCTAAAAAGCGCTCTGCGCAGCACGCCCGGTGATGTGCGGGAGTTTAAGCGGCCACCGCTGATGCGCAGTGGCGAGATCTTTGATAATCTGCTGCGGACAATTGAAGGTTCGGCCAAGGGGGGGGCTGACTTTATCGCCATTGAGTCAACTGGCGGCAAAGAGATTCATGATGAGGCGCTGGTGAACGCCGATCTGACCAAGGTTATCTTTGCCCTGGGGATTATGGGCACGCGGGATATGAAATTCCTGTGGGAACACATTGTCCGGATCGCTAAGGAGAATGGGGCCCAGGCCGCCGGTGACACCGCCTGTGGCTTTGCCAATACGGCGATGGTCCTGGCTCATAAAGGTTTTATCCCCAATGTGTTTGCAGCCGTGGTACGGGTAGCCAGTGCGGCCAGAACCCTTGCCGCTTATGAAGCCGGCGCGGTTGGCCCGAATAAGGATTGCGGTTATGAAGGCGTGTATGCCAAGGCCATTGCCGGCATCCCGATCGCGATGGAAGGAAAATCAGCGGCCTGCGCTCACCTGAGTGCTGTCGGCAATATTGCCGCCGCTGTGGCCGATCTCTGGAGCAATGAGTCGGTGACTAATGTCCGGCTCTTATCCGATATCGCCCCGGTTGTCTCTATTGAGCAGCTGATTTATGATTGCCGGCTGATGAATGTGGCGAAACAAAAAGGCTATGGTATTACTTTCCGCGATTTGCTGGCCGACTCTGACTCCAAATGGGACCCCCAGGCTTATGTGCTGCGGCCTGATGTTGTCTTTGACATCAGCCGGGAACTGGTTAAGGCCAAGACCCCGTTCCTCAGGACCAAAGCGGGGGCCAAGCTGGCAATTGATGCCATCAGAAAGGCTGTTGACAACAAAGAAGTCTTTATTGCTGAACGGGAGAAGAACTGGCTGGACATCATGGATGACCAGGTAACCGCTATTCCTGATGATGAAGAGAAGTTCTGGCATGAAGTAAAGAGCGACTTGGAATTGGATAAGTTTATTCCGTCCGAGTATGAACTGGACTGACCGCTGACCAGGGTGGCGTGACATAGCAACTCATTTTCAGGTGGGGTCCCCTCCCCCGCCTGAAGGGCAGTTACCCTTAAGTCAGGGACTTCACCGTTCTAAACGCCTGCCGGCCGATGCGGGCGTTTAGAACAGGGTTAGGCACAGGCTTACTTTGCATCGTGAGAGAAGGAGGACAATAAAGCATGATAATTGTCGGAGAACTGATTAATTCCAGCCGTAAAGCCATCGCGGCGGCGATAGAAGCCCGGGATATCGAAGCCATTCAGAAAGTGGCCAGAGAAGAACTGGCAGCCGGTGCGGATTATATTGACGTGAATGCCGGAATTTTCATTGGCAAGGAAGCAGATTACCTGAAATGGCTGGTTAAGATTGTGCAAGAAGCCGTAGATGCCCCCTGCTGCATTGACAGTCCTGACCCGAAATGTGTAGAACAGGCGCTTGCGATTCATAAGGGAACGGCGATGGTCAACTCAATCTCTTTGGAAAAAGAACGGTATAATGCCTTGCTGCCTGTCGTTGCCGGCACTGATCTTAAGGTCGTGGCTTTATGCATGAGTGATGACGGCATGCCGGAGACCACCGATGCCAGATTGAGGATTGCCGATAAGCTGATCAACAACTTAACCCAGCATAATGTGCCGTTGGATAATATTTATGTCGATGCCCTGGTTCAGCCGATTGCGACCAGCGATTCCTTCGGGATCGAGTTTTTGGATGCGATCCAGGCTATTATGGCTAACTATCCCGGCGTGCATTCCATTTGCGGGTTATCTAATATTTCCTACGGTTTGCCTAACCGTAAATTTATGAACCAGATGTTTGCGGTTATGGGGATTGCCAAAGGGTTGGACGGGTTGATTATTAACCCGCTGGACAAAGCGATGATGGCCAGTATTATTACGGCTGAAACACTGGCCGGCCGTGATAATTTCTGTGTAAACTATCTTGAGGCGTATCGCAGCGACGCTTTTGTCTGGTAATTAGATTGCAGGGGCTGTCTCCAAGTGGGTGGGGATAGCCCCTTGCTGTTAGCAGGGAGGGGGAGGAACTATGCGTATTTTGCTGTTCGGCGGTTTTCTGGGGTCAGGTAAGACAACTACGATTTTACAGGTGGCAAAATACCTGACAGACACCCACCGGCAGACGGTTGCTATTATTGAAAACGAGATCGGGGCCGCCGGGGTGGACGACAAGCTTTTTGCTGACCGCGGCCTGCAGGTAAAGCGGCTGTTTGGCGGTTGTGTCTGCTGCCAGATCGGCACCGATCTGATCAGGGCAATGGATGAAATTTATACGGCTGTGAAACCGGACTGGCTGATCATTGAAATGACCGGTCTGGCCTATCCTTCCAAAACAGCCGGCCTGATAAGAAAATACAGTAAGGTACATTCTGCTTTTAAGACAGTTACCCTTGTTGACCGGGGACGGTGGGCGGAACTGATGGCGGTGTTGCAGCCGCTGGTGATTGGACAAGTGGCGGGAAGTGACCTGATTGTGCTTAATAAAGACGATCTGGCCGGTGAAGAGACCGGAAAGATCACCTGCGATTTGCAGGGTATTGACCCCGGCCTGCGGGTAGTCAGTGTCAGCGCTATCCGGCAATTACCCGCTTCCATACTGGAGGAGGTTATTTGCTGTGAATAGTGAGGCAACCGTCTTTAGCCGGAATCAGCGCCTTGTTTTTATGGAGCCCCTTACACCCCCGGCGGCGGAAAGCCTGTTACGGGAGTTCATCGCCGCTATTGGCAGAGCCTTATCCCGGAATGAGGTTATTTTAGGCCATATTAAAGTGCTGGCAAAATTGACGGGTTCAACGCCTGAACAGTTTCTTTTTTTGTCCCATACCCGGTTGACGCAGGTTGATGTTACCCCGTCAAAGTACTGGCCTGACGGTGACGCCGGGGTCCGCAACCTGGATTTGTGTGTCAATGTTCTCGTTTTTGGTTATACCATGGATGAGGTGGAAAAGGTGGTAATGGCCGCTCTGCAAGCGCTTGGCGGGCGGGTTTATCCGCGGCGCGGCCGGTCTTTACAGCTGGCCGCCGGCCGCAAAAGAGGTCTTTAGCCGGTAAAAAAAGTAGCCGCCCTACACTCGTTAGCGTGTAGGGCGGGGTTAGTCACAGGATAAACTCAATGTCAGCCAGGCGGTGTTTAATTTCGGCCATAATCCGGCGTTCTTCGGCCTCATCCCGGGCTTCGAATGTGACCGAGAAGCGGATATAGGCCCCGGCGTCATCCCAGGGAACAGTGGAAATCAATTTTTCTGTAATCAGGTATTGGGAAAAATCCTCGGCGGAATGAAACTCCGGCCCATTTTTTATACCGCGGGGAACCGCAACATAGAGATAAAAAGAAGCCTTGGGTTTTGTTACCGGGAGACCAACGCTGCGCAGCACCTCTACCAGCAGGTCATGGCGGCGCGAGTATTTTTGGGCTGTTTTTGCCGAAATCTCCGGGTGCTGCAGGCAGTAAACACCTGCTTTCTGAATCGGTGCAAACTGGCCGGAATCATTGTTATCCTTGACGGCGGCAAAGCCTTTGACCACCAGTTCATTGCCACAGATAAAGGCTAGCCGCCAGCCGGTCATATTATAGGCTTTAGACAGGGAGTGGATCTCCACCCCGACGTCTTTAGCCCCGTCAACTGATAAAAAACTCAGTGGTTTTTCACCGTCAAAGGTCAGGGCGCCGTAAGCAGCATCGGCAACAACGATAATCTCGTTGGCCCGGGCAAAGCGAACTACTTTTTCGTAAAATTCCCTGGTTGCCGTTGCCCCGGTGGGGTTATTGGGATAGTTGAGATACAGCAGTTTGGCCTTACGGCGTTGTTCCGCCGTCAATGCATCCAGGTCCGGCAAAAAGGAGTTGTCTGCCAGCAAGGGCAAGGGGAGCACTTCACCCCCCAGGGCTTTTGTCATCGTTCCCATGACCGGATAGCCCGGAACGGTCATGAGCGTAATGTCGCCCGGGTTGATAAACGCCAGCGGCAGCAGGGCCAATACCGGTTTGGAGCCAATACCGTGATTTATTTCGGTTAGCGGGTCTAAACCGGCCACGTTATATACTGTTTCCATATAGCTGGCGGCGGCGGCTTTAAAATCCTGGATGCCGTTATCGGTGTAACCGCGATTCTCCGGCCGCCTGGCTTCCCGGTACAGGGTTTCAACAACTTCCGGTTCGGCCATCCAGTCCGGCTCACCCACACCCAGATCAATTAATTCCAGCCCGGGATTTTTAGCAATGGCCGCCCGTTTGGCTCTTTTAATTTTTTCGAATTTGTATAAGACCGTGTCCTGACCGAATAAGTTTCCCCCAATACGCTGGGCAAACAGCTGCTGAATAAAGTGTTCTGTCATTAGTAAACCCCTTTCCCTTTTCCTATCTCTTCTATTTATTATATGGCAAAGTGTCGCATTACATCGTCAAAGGATTCCCGGCGGCGGATGAGCACATCGTCACCGTCGCTTGTGAGCAGAACCTCGGCCGGGCGGAGCCGGTTGTTGTAGTTGGAAGCCATGGAATAACCGTAGGCGCCGGCATCCAATACGCCGATAATGTCCTGTTCAAAGATTTCCGGCAAAGTGCGGCCGGCCGCGAGGATATCGCCGCTTTCACAAATGTTGCCGGTAAGGGTGACTGTTTCCTGATTGCGTGACCGGGTATTACTGGAGCGATAGATCTCCAGGTCATGATGGGCGTTATATAAAACCGGTCGCATCAGGACATTAAAACCGATATCGGTGCCAATATATTTCGTATGATAGTTAGTCTTTATAGTATGGACAGTTCCCAGGAGAATACCGCATTCAGCTACCAGATACCGCCCCGGTTCCACTTTAAACCGTACCTGTTTTCCATGGCGGCTTACCCATTCAGTAAGCACCTCGCTGATTTTTTCACTTAACGCCGCCAGGTCCAGGCGCGGTTCCTGCTCCTGTTTGTGATAAGGTATCCCAAACCCGCCGCCCAGATCGATAAATTCCAGCTCCGGAAAGTGCAGGGCTATATCCAGGAGTGCCTGGACTCCGCTGATATAGGCATCGCTGTCCATAAAGAGCGAGCCGATGTGCTGATTAATACCGCTGAGGTGCAATTGATAGGTGGCGAGCAGTTTTTTTACCGCCGGCAGCAAAGCTGTTTCAATCCCAAATTTGGTTTTATCGCCGCCGGTTACTACTTTTTGATGATGGCCGGCACCGATGCCGGTATTGAACCGGACAACGACACGGCCACCGGGATTGAGCTGGCCATAAAGCTCTAATTGGGACAGCGAATCAACACTCACCGCAACACCCTGACTGATGACATAGCTCATTTCTGTGGCCGAGACATTATTGCCGATATAAAGGATTTGTTCCGGGGTAAAGCCTGCCTGCAATTGCACCTGGATTTCACCCGGTGACATGGCATCCACCTCGCAGCCCTCGTCTTTAATGATCTGGAGCAAGGATAAATTGCTGTTGGCTTTGGCAGAATAGCTGACAACAAAGTCCGGCCCTTTTACCAGCCGCTTGATATCCCGGCACCGTTCCCGCAGAATTCGTTCATTGTACACATATAACGGGCTGCCGTATTTGCTTATCAGCCCGGCCGGGGTGTGCCGGCCGTAAAAATGATTCTCCCTGCTTACGCTTGCGTGCACCCACTGCATTTTTATACGCCTCCTTAATATTTGTATCATACAAGTATTTGGTAAAAATCTTACTCGTCCGGTCTGTTGGCTTGTTCTACTGCTGTCAGTAACAGCTCTACCGCAGTCATTACTTCCCGTACATGGCCGGGAGGGAGATGGGAGATAACATTTTTATAATAATCACTGATGCCGGCCCGCAGCTTGTTGGCTGCCAGCAGCCCCTTGTCAGTGAGCGCAGCTTCAACGACCCGTTTGTCATGGATGAGCCGGTTGCGCACCAGCAGTTGATCCCGTACCAGATTATCCATGATTCTGGTGATTGTGCTTATTTCAAGATTCATCCTCGTACTGATTTCATTGATTGTTAAGGGACCGCTTTTCAGGATTTCCAGCAGGATATAACATTGGGAACTGGTAAAACCGTGAATTTTGATTTGTTCGCGCTCAAATAGCTGGCAGATCCGTACCGTCCGCTGCAGTAACAGGCCGATATCTTCTACACAACGGTTATATTTGTCGATGTCGGCGGGGAGATTTGTCTTTGTCATTATTTGGCTACTCCTTTATATTAAAGTTGTATCATACAAATAGTTTGCTGTCAATATGATTTGTAGTAAGCTGCAAAAACAGGTGCCGGGGTAGTGGCCGAAGGCAGGAACCGGGTGTTTTTGTCCGAAGTGTATATATAACAGTAAAAAGCTAAGGTACAAGGATAAATTATTATCAAGCAGAGGTGAGTTTAATGAAAATGCCGGTTCTGTTTATTGGGCACGGATCTCCCATTAATATCATCGAGGACAATAGTTATACACACAGTCTCAATGAGTTAGGAAAAATACTGCCCCGTCCGCAGGCCATTGTTGTTGTTTCGGCCCATTGGCAAACTAAGGGTACCTATATTACCGCCGCCGAGCTGCCGCCAACTATTTATGATTTCTATGGTTTTCCGGCGGAGCTGTATGCGGCCGCCTACCCTTGCCCCGGAGCCCCGGCAACAGCGGCCTTAGTCCGGGAAACTACGCAGGGTGCTGTCGAGTATGACCCGAAACGGGGCCTTGACCACGCCGCCTGGGCTGTACTGAAACATATGTATCCCAATGCCGATATTCCCGTACTGGAACTAAGCCTTGATGTGGGAAAATCCCCGCAGCAGCATTATGAACTGGGTAAAAAGCTGGCCCTGTTAAGACAAGTGGGTGTTCTGATTATAGGCAGCGGCAATATTGTTCATAATTTGTCCCGGATCGATTTCTCCCAGTTATACGGTACGGTCTATCCCTGGGCGGCCGAGACTGACAGCCGGATGGCTGCGGCGCTGGCAGAACGGGACCATGCCGGATTGATTCATTATGAAACCTTCCCCAATGCCCGGCTTGCTGTTCCCACCAATGAGCATTATTTACCGTTGCTGTATGCAATCGGTCTGCAGACCGAGGCTGACAGACTGGAGTTTACCTGCACCGATATGCAGAATGGGTCAATATCCATGCGCAGTT
Source organism: Bacillota bacterium (assembly GCA_023388195.1). Taxonomy (GTDB): domain Bacteria; phylum Bacillota; class Negativicutes; order Sporomusales; family Sporomusaceae; genus Sporomusa. The sequence continues at coordinate 32,621 of JAEWGR010000122.1, read as the reverse complement.
TTATGATCAGTGAGGACTAGTACGGTGTCCAGTCTAAACCGGCAGAAATAGGGCGGGATTATTTTTAGCAAACCAAGGCAAGGAGGTTGCTGTTACTTTGATTTCCCAACCGCAGGTATTATTTGTTGTCACCAGTTTTTCCCGGATTGATGCGCACCATGTCACCGGGCTGTGGCTGGAAGAGTTTGCCGTACCCTATCTGGCTCTGGCTGCCGCCGGCTGCAAGGTGACGGTCGGCAGCCCGGCCGGCGGCCGGGCCCCGGTTGATCCTCAGAGTGTAAGTGGTTATAACCCGCCGGAATGGCAGGACGCTGCCGGCGCTCTGGCGGCAACCCGGAATATGACTGCACTTACATTTGCCGATTATGACGCTGTTATATTCCCCGGCGGTCATGGGCCAATGTTTGATTTAGCCACAAACCGGTATCTGGCAGAGGTGTTGCCACAGGTGGACGCCGCCGGCAAGGTGATTGGCGCTGTCTGCCACGGGCCGGCAGCACTGGTAAGTGCCGTTAGGCCTGACGGGAAACCGCTGCTTGCCGGCAGAAAGGTGACTGGCTTCACTAATGAGGAAGAGGCCGCGACACACCTGGCGGCCGTTGTGCCGTTTTTTTTAGAAACCAGGTTGCAAGACCTGGGGGCTGAATTTAGTAAGAGTATTCCCTGGGCCAGCCAGGTGGTAGTAGACGGCAATCTGATCACAGGTCAGAACCGGCAGTCCTGCGATCGATTTACCCAAGCCGTGTTAGCCGTATTGGCCGACAGGGTTAAGTTGTGGTAATACCATTCTCACCTATTTACAAGTTTGGCAGTATATTATAGAATATTGTCATATTACAAATTGGTATGGCATAGAAGCCTTCGGCATTTACTGTCAGGAGGCTTTTTGTCATGGCTGAAGGCCAAGGCACCAGCTGATTATTGCAAAAGGAGGACAACGACATGAAGTTGAAAACTAAGTTAACGCTATTATTTTCATTAGTAACTACGGCCACACTGCTGGTATTATCAATCTCTGTGTATATGTTTACCCAGGCCCAGATGGTTAAAGGCATTCAGGCGGAAATGCTGTCAAATGTTCATTCCCAGGTAAATAAACTTGACGGCTGGCTGATTGGTAAAGCGAAGATCCTGGAGATCACAGCCGGCACCTTGCAGAGTACCGTGGGTGATGGTACCATTACCGTGCCTATGCTGGCCGGCTACAAAACGGTGGATAAAGAATTGTCCGATGTGTATTTTGGTGCGGTGGACGGAACAATGGTTGATGGCAGTGGCTGGCTACCGCCTGCTGACTATGACCCCCGGGTCAGGGCCTGGTATAAATTGGCCAGTGAGCAGGGCAAGCTGGTATTTTCCGATCCCTATTTAGATTTGGTTACCAAGCAGATGGCTGTTTCGGTAGCGATGCCGTTAAAGAACTCCCAGGGGCAGCTGCGTGGGGTCGTGAGTGAGGATATCCTGCTGCAAACCCTTGTTGATAATGTAAAGGAAATTAATCTGCAGGGGGAAGGTTATGCGTTTTTATTAGATGCCAAGGGGATGCTGCTGGCCCACCCCAATCCTGATTTTGTATCGAAAAATTTTGCTGAGCTTGAACCATTGCGCGAGATTGCTCCAAAAATCACAAGTATCATTGGCAGCGATCAGGGGTTTTCTAATTACCGGTACAACGGTCAAGACCTGTTTATGGCCTATCAAAAGATACCTTCCACCGGCTGGACATTGGCAATCAGCGTGCCGGAAGCCGTTATTTACAAGCCGCTGGCCACGCTTAAATGGTTATCGGCGGCGATTACCCTGGCTTCGGTGTGTTTGGTCATCTTGCTTACCTTCTTTATGGCCAAACGGCTTACCAAACCGCTGGAAGCGCTGGCTGCCCAGGCCGGTCTGGTTGCCAATGGCGATCTTACCATCCAGGCGCCGGTTAACGGCCAGGATGAGATTGCCGATTTAGCAGCAGGCTTTAATAAGATGGTTCATAATTTGCGGGAGCTGATTGCCCAGGTGAGTACAAGTGCCGAACAGGTTGCCGCTTCGTCCCAGGAGTTGACAGCAAGTTCACACGAATCGGCTCAGGCTTCCAATCAGATAGCTGAGTCGGTAGTGGCTATCGCCAATGGTACGGACAGGCAGCGAAACGCTGTGGAAGAGACGGCGGCCGTGGTTGACCGGATGTCGCTCAGTATCGAGCAGGCGGCCGGCGAAGCCAGTCAGACTGTAGTCAAATCCACGCAGGCGGCTGATAAGGCGAAGGAGAGCCGTGTTTCGATCAGCCGGGCTGTGCAGCAAATGGTGCTTATTGAACAGACTGTTAACAATTCATCCCGGGTGGTGGCCGGCCTGGGCGAGCGGTCAAAGGAGATCGGGCAAATTGTTGATACCATCGCCGGTATTGCCGGCCAGACCAATCTGCTGGCTCTTAATGCGGCCATTGAAGCGGCCCGTGCCGGGGAACAGGGGCGCGGTTTTGCCGTAGTCGCTGAAGAAGTCCGCAAGCTGGCTGAACAATCTCAGGAAGCAGCTAAGCAGATAGCCGGACTGATTGGCGAGATACAACAAGACACGCTCAAAGCGGTTGCGGCGATGGCTGACGGTACACGCGAAGTAAGCTGCGGGGCAGAAATTGTAACTGCCGCCGGTGGGTCTTTCCAGGAGATCGCTGAGCTGGTTACTGCGGTGTTAACCCAGGTAACAAAAATATCGGCAGCGATGGCCGATATGGATAATGGCAGTCAGCAGATCGTAGCTTCTGTCAGGACCATTGACGATTTAAGCAAAGCCGCGGCGGCGGCGGCCGGAACGGTATCGGTCGCAACGGAGGAGCAATCCGCTTCCATTGGGGAGATTGCGGCAGCCAGTCAGAATCTTGCCGATATGGCTCAAAACTTACAGGCAACAATTACCCGGTTCCGGATTTAATCAAAGAACCCGGCCAGCTCTGACGAGCGGCCGGGTTCTTTGGCTGTGGTGCCATATTGACTTTTTATAGTAAATGACAGTAAGATATTTACAGATAGAAAATTGCAATTATTTTTAATTGCTGGAAAGGTGGCTGCAAGTTATGCAATATCGTACACTGGGTAATACGGGGTTAACTGTATCTGAGGTTGGTTTTGGCTGTATTCCGATCATTCGTCTGGAAACCGGTCAGGCTGTTAAGACCCTGCGCCATGCCTATGAGCAGGGGATTACATTTTATGATACCGCCAATGCCTACCGTGATAGTGAGGATAAAATCGGCCGGGCTTTTGCGGGGCTGCGGGACAAGGTTGTTATTGCCACTAAGACGGGCCGCCGTGACGGGGCTGGGGCATTGGAGCATCTTGACAACAGTTTGCGGATGCTGCAGACCGATTATATTGATCTATATCAGCTGCACCAGATTTCGCGGGAACAGGATTGGTCAGTTGCCACTGCTGCCGGCGGTGCCTTTGAGGTGGTAAAGAAAGCACAGGAACAGGGCAAAATAAGACATGTCGGCATTACCTCCCACAGCCTGGCCATGGCTGTACGTTTAGTGAAGACAGGCTTATTCAGCACAATCCAGTTTCCTTTTAATTTTATTGAAGATGCCGCCCGGGGGGAATTGCGGGAACTGGCGCAAAAACTGAATGCGGGCTTTATTGTGATGAAACCGTTCGCCGGTGGCATGATTGACAACGCGGCCATCGCTTTTAAGTTTTTGCGGCAGTTTCCGGAAATGCTGCCGATTCCTGGCTTTGATTCGCCGGCATCGGTTGACGAAATTCTGGCCTTATATAAAGAAGAAAATGTTGTGACAGCCGCTGACCGGGAGTTGATGGACAAATACCGGGAGGAGCTGGGGAAACAGTTCTGCCGGCGCTGTGAATACTGCCAGCCTTGCCCGCACGGGGTTATGATTACTCCGGCCATGGGGTATCAGGTAATTGCCAGGCGGATGTCGCCGGCCGTTGCGGTTGACTTTGCCCGCAATGCGATGGAATCGGTGGAGAAATGTGTAGATTGCGGGGAATGTGTTCTGCGGTGTCCGTATGAACTGCCGATCCCGGCCATGCTGAAAAAACATCATACCATGTTCAAAGATCATCAAGCAAACACAAAATAAAAGAATAGTGTTGACACAGAGTGGATTCTTTTGTAACATAACAATAATAAATGCTATAAATGTAATGACGATGAACGGAAGAGTAACTGTTTCATGATATTTCCAGCGAGCTGGGCGCGGTGGGAGCCAGTAATATCGGCATCAGTGAAAATCATCCGTGAGTTGCGGGCTGAATGTGAGTAAGCTGCGCCGGGATCTCTGTGGAGAAAATGCCGCCCGTTATTGCGGCGAGGTATCGAGGTTTCTCTGTACCTATGAGCGGCTATGGAAGAGACCATAGCAATTTGGGTGGTAACGCGGAGTAAACTCCGTCCCTGTAAAGGGACGGAGTTTTTTACATCTTTAAAAGCATATTGGTGGGGAAAAGCGGTTGTATTCTTATACTTATAGGGAGAGGTAGAAGGAGGAGTTCAATTTGAAGATGCTGGGGGCAGAAGCGGTCATCGAATGTTTGAAGGCGGAAGGGGTTGAGTTGGTATTTGGTTATCCGGGCGGCTCGGTATTGGCCCTGTATGATGCACTGTTTACTCTCGCGTTTCCTCACATTTTAACCAGGCATGAGCAAGGTGCTGTTCATGCCGCCGACGGCTATGCCCGCGCTACCGGGAAAACCGGCGTTTGCTTTGCGACATCAGGCCCTGGTGCAACTAATCTGGTAACCGGTATTGCAACCGCCTATATGGATTCGGTGCCTTTGGTGGCGATTACCGGTCAGGTTGGGGTGGCTGTGATCGGCAGGGATGCTTTTCAGGAGGCTGATGTCTGTGGTATTACTACCCCCATTACTAAGCACAACTATCTGGTAAAAAAAGCCCAGGATTTACCCCGGGTCATGAAAGAAGCCTTTTATATTGCCCGTACCGGCCGGCCGGGACCTGTTGTTGTCGATATTGCCCGTGATGTTTTTACTACCAGCTTCGATTTCGAATATCCGGAGATGGTTAGGCTGCGGGGCTATACACCGCTGTTTGACGGTGATCCGGCGATGGTTGAACAGGCTGTGCAGGCCCTGGCAGCAGCCCGTAAACCGGTGCTGTTTGTCGGTGGCGGCGTTACTATCTCCGATACGGCCGCAGAGGTGCGTAATTTTGCTGCCATGACCGGAATTCCTGTGTTTTCCAGCCTGATGGGGCTAGGCTGTATCCCTTCTGACTCCCCGCAGCATCTGGGTATGGTAGGTATGCATGGTACTTACGCTGCTAATATGGCGACAATGGAGTGCGATCTTTTGCTGGGGCTGGGTGTGCGCTTTGATGACCGGGTAACCAGTCTGGTTAAAAATTTTGCCCCCCATGCGAAGATTGTGCACTTTGATATTGATGCGGCCGAGGTAAACAAAAATGTACGTGCTGATCTTAAGGTGCTTGGCGATCTGCGCTGGTCTTTACCTCTGTTATGTGAAAAGGCAGCCCGCCGCTCCCCCGGGCAGTGGCGCAGCTCCATGGCCGACTGGACAACGCAGGTTCAGGCCTGGAAGCAGGAAAAACCATTACGCTATTGCCAGACTGCAGCCTGTATCATGCCCCAGGCGGTCATCGAGCAGGTCAGCCGCCTTACCCAGTCTGATACTGTCATTGTAACCGATGTCGGTCAGCATCAGATGTGGACTGCCCAGTATTATAATTTTCTGCAAGGCCGTTCTTTACTGACCTCAGGCGGGCTTGGCACGATGGGCTATGGTTTACCGGCAGCCATTGGTGCGCAATTAAGTTCTCCGGACAAGACGGTGGTATTGTTTACAGGGGACGGCAGTATCATGATGAATTGCCAGGAACTGGCAACAATGGCCGATAACAGGCTGCCGATCAAGATTATTGTAATGAATAATCAGGTACTGGGTATGATCAGCCAGTGGCAGCGGATGTTTTATGGACAACGCTACTCCCATTCCACGACCAAGGGTCACACTGATTTCGTAAAACTCGCTGAAGCTATGGGGGTTACCGGCCTGCGGGTGGTTAAGCCGGACGAACTGGTGCCAACCCTGGAAACAGCCTTGCGGACACCCGGGCCGGTACTTGTTGAGATATTGCTGCCGGCAACGGAGGATGTATTGCCGATAGTGCCACCGGGAGCCCGTCTGGATCAAATGGTGGAGGGATAAAGGAATGAAACATACATTAGCGGTACTGGTTGAAAATAGACCTGGGGTTTTGACTCATATTTCCGGGCTGATTAGCAGGCGGGCCTTTAACATTGAGAGCATTGCCGCCGGCTATACCGAAGAGGCCGATACCACCCGGATCACAATCAGTGTGGAGGTAGACAGCGAGGTTGAACTGGAGCAGGTAGTCAATCAACTTTCCAAACTGGTGGATGTTATTAAGATTGTAAACCTTACCTATGTCGAGTCAATTGAGCGGGAGCTGGCCTTGATCAAGGTAAAGGCCAGCAAAACGAACCGGTCTGATTTAGTTAATGTTGTCGAGATCTTTCGGGCCAAGATTATTGATGTAAACCGGGAAACGGTGGCGATTGAGCTTACCGGCGAGGAAAGTAAGATTGACGCTTTTTGTGAAGTGCTGCTGGACTTTGGGATTATTGAGATTGTCAGGACCGGAAAAATTGCTCTTTCCCGGGGACCAGTGCCGGCCAAGGCCATGTAATTAGTAGTTGCGATAGACTTGTTTCCAACAGCGTTTACCGGGAAGGCTGTCGGAACCGTGCCGATTTTTATGGACTTTTGCCTCATTATAAGGTATACTCAATCCGAAAACAGATTTTTGCGTAAGTTTAATTACATATGTGCTCGTATAATCCCGGAGATATGGTCTGGGAGTTTCTACAAGGGAACCGTAAATGCCCTTACTATGAGTGGAAGTGTCCTATTTTCTGTGGTGAACCATAGAAAAGCCCGGCAGGAGGTCCGCTCTCAAGATTGAGTGCAGGCTTCTGGCCGGGCTTTCGTGTTTGTTCCGGCAGCAAGGGTAGCTGCCATAAGCACCGGGCTGTACTTTCGCCAAGCCCGGGCAAGCCGCGTTCTTTAGTTAGGCTGCTCTGGATTCATCCGTATATGATAGAGCGAGTGGCAATTTTTTTACAGGGGGAGATATGGTGATAAGGCAAGGCAAACGGAATAAGGGTCTTCTTGTGCTGGTTACCTTACTGGTCATGGCCATTCTGATTGCAGGCTGTGGCGGACAAAAACCGGCAGAAAATCAGCCTGCAAAAGCAGAAAAGGTGAAAGTAGCCTTCGTTTATGTTGGGCCGGTAGGGGATGCGGGCTGGTCGTATGCTCATGATCAGGGCCGTAAGCAATTAGAGAAAGAAATGCCTAATGTCGAGACAACGTATGTGGAGGCAGTTCCTGAAGGGGCTGATGCTGAGCGGGTTTTGACAGAACTGGCGATGAAAGGCAATAAAATTATTTTTGCCACCAGCTTTGGCTATATGGATTATGTACAAAAGGTAGCCCAGAAGTTTCCTGATGTTACCTTCCTGCATTGCTCCGGTTTTAAAACAGCCAATAATGTGGGTACCTATTTTGGCAGAATGTATCAGGCCCGATACTTGTCCGGGCTTGCCGCCGGCAAGCAGACGCAAAGTAATACCATCGGCTATGTAGCTGCATTCCCGATTCCGGAGGTTGTACGCGGGATTAATGCCTTCACGCTGGGGGTACAGGCAGCAAATCCGAATGCTAAGGTAAAAGTGGTATGGACTAATACCTGGTATAACCCCGCTACTGAAAAAGACGCGGCCAAAAGCCTGCTTGACGCCGGGGCTGACGTAATTGCCATGCATCAGGATACACCTGCACCGATGCAGGCCGCAGAGGAGAAAGGCAAATTTGCCGTATCTTACAACACGGACATGCGCAATTTTGCCCCTAAAGCCATCCTTACCGGTCCGGTCTGGAACTGGGGGCCTTATTATGTGAAAACCGTTAAATCGATTCTGGACAAGTCCTGGAAATCAGAGCAGTACTGGGGACCCATGGCCGATAATCTTATCGATCTTGGCCCTTACGGACCCATGGTTGCCGAAGATACGAAAGCGATGATCGCTAAGAAGAAGGACGAGATCGTTAAAGGCCAGTGGGATGTATTTACAGGCCCGATTAATGACCAGCAGGGCAATGTAAAAGTTCCGGCCGGTCAGAAAATGTCGGATAAAGATATGCTGGAGTTTAACTGGTTTGTGCAGGGCGTTGACGGAACTATTGCCAAGTAATAAATATGGGGAAGGCCGTTTTGTTGAGAAACGGCCTTCTGTAATGCTGGTGTCAGCAGTGGTGTGCGGCCGGATCTTTGGCGATCGGTATTTATTATTCTGTAAGTACCCGCCGCCAAGGACCAAGTCCATCCGAAGAAAGGTGGTTTATGTAGTGACAATTCCCATGGTGGAAATGATTCATGTAACAAAACGCTTCCCCGGAGTCATTGCGAATGATCGTGTCAGTCTGACCATTAATAAATCCGAGATTCATGCCTTGCTTGGCGAAAATGGCGCCGGGAAAAGTACGTTGATGAGCATCCTTACCGGTCTGTACCGGCCGGATGAGGGCGAGATTTATCTGCGTGGGCAAAAGGTTGACCTGCGGTCGCCTAAAGATGCGGTTGCCCATGGCATTGGTATGGTGCATCAGCATTTTAAACTGATTAAATCTTTTACTGTGGCGGAGAATATTACGCTGGGCCTCGGCAATGGCGGGGTGTTGTTCAACAAGGCGGAGGTGGAGGCACAGGTCGGTGAGTTTTGCCGGCAATATGGCATGCTGATCGATCCTGCTGCCCGCGTATGGCAGTTGACTGTCGGTGAGCAGCAGCGGGTAGAGATCCTCAAGGCCTTGTTCCGGGGGGCCGAGATTCTGATTCTGGATGAGCCGACGGCGGTATTGACACCCCAGGAAGCCCGGGATTTGTATGCCACACTCCGGCTGATGGCCAAACAGGGCAAGGCGATCATCGTGATCTCCCACAAGCTTAGTGAGGTGCTGGCAGGGACCGATTCGATTACTGTGCTGCGCGGAGGCCAATCAGTCGGGCAAACCAGGACGGAAAGAGCCAATGAACAATTGTTGACCCGGATGATGGTTGGCAACAGTATGGAGATTAGCTGTACCAAAAGCCCGGCTGTGCCGGGGGAGAAGGTATTAGGGCTTGAGAATATTTCCTGCTTGAATAATCGCGGCCAGCTGGCTATCCGTGGCTTATCGCTGGCTATCCATGCCGGTGAGATTCTGGGGATTGCCGGGGTAGCCGGCAATGGGCAAAGTGAACTGGCCGAGGCGGTGGCCGGACTCCGGGAACTGGAGGGGGGCAAACGGCTTGTCCAGGGAACCGACCTTACGGGCGGCAACCCCAAAGCCTTTATTGAAGCCGGCGTCAGCTATGTACCGGAAGACCGCTTGGGCACAGGCCTGGTCCCCGGGCTGGATGCCGTGGACAACTATCTGTTAAAAAGTTATGCCCAACAGGGCTGGTTTATTAATTGGAAAGCGGCACTGGCGGAGACACTGCAGGCCATTGAGCGTTTTGGCATCAAGATTGCCAATGTAGCTAACCCGGTACGGAACCTGTCAGGCGGCAACCTGCAGAAGCTGCTGCTGGCCCGGGAGATTACCGCCGATCCCCGGCTGATTGTAGCTGTCTATCCCATGCGCGGCCTGGATGTGGGGGCGATGGAGACTGTGCGGCAATTGCTGCTGGCCCAGCGGGAAGCCGGTAAGGCGATATTGCTTATTTCCGAGGAGCTTGATGATTTGTTTGCCTTATCAGACCGCTTAGCTGTGCTGCACCGGGGGGAATTAATGGGGGTTGTTGATCCCTGTGCGGCTTCGCTCGAAGAGGTGGGAATGATGATGGCTGGCGAGAGGAGAATGACTGCACATGCGGTTTGAAAAACGAGACACTGTCTCTAAGAAAATGATCGTAGCCGTACCGGTCCTGTCGATCGTTATTGGCCTTATTTTTGCCGGCTTGTTTATCGCCCTGTCGGGCAAAGATCCACTGGAAGTATATCAATTGATGTTCGAAGGGGCTTTCGGATCTGCTTACGGATTATCGGAGACCCTGGTAAAGGCTGTGCCCCTGATTTTTGCCAGCCTGGCAGTTTCTGTTGCCTTTCGGATGCAATTATGGAATATTGGGGCTGAAGGGCAGCTGTATATGGGAGCCTTCGGGGCAACCTGGGTCGCTCTGACCTACCCGCACTGGCCGTCCTGGCTGTTGCTGCCGGCTATGCTGCTGGCCGGATTTATTATGGGCGGTTTGTGGGGACTGGTGCCGGCGATACCGCGGGCTTATTTTAAGGTTAATGAGACCATAACAACTTTATTGTTGAATTATATTGCCATACTCTGGGTCGATTATCTGGTGTACGGTCCCTGGAAAGATCCTAAGGGCCTGGGATTTCCGATAACGGCCCCGTTCGCTGACGGTGCTATTTTACCTTCGTTTGGGGTTACCCGTATCCATCTGGGACTTGTTCTGGCCTTGCTGGCGGTTGTTATTGTTTATATTGTGCTGCGCTATACCCGCTGGGGGTTTGAAATTAAGGTCAGTGGTGAAAGTGCGGCCGCGGCTCATTATGCCGGCATGAATTATGTGCGGAATATTCTGCTGGTGATGTTTATCAGCGGGGGGTTAGCCGGTCTGGCCGGCATGACTGAGGTGTCCGGCATTACGCAGCGGCTGCAGCATGGCATTTCGCCGGGGTATGGTTATTCGGCCATTATTATTGCCTGGCTGGCCCGTCTGAATCCATTTGCGATTGTACTGGTATCTGTTATCTTCGGCGGCATGCTGGTTGGCGGTTTCAGCATCCAGACCAGCGGTTTTCCGGCGGCAACGGTGGCCATGCTGCAGGGCGCTATTCTGTTTTTCGTCGTCGGGGGCGAAATCTTTGTCCAGTACCGGTTGAACTGGCGGGAAAAGGAGCGGGGGTTATAATGGAACAGTCAGTATGGGTAGCTATTTTCGCTACCGGGGTTATTGCCGGTACACCAATTTTGCTTGCCGCTTTAGGAGAGATTCTGGCCGAGCTGGCCGGGGTAATCAACCTTGGGGTTGAGGGGATGATGCTGGTTGGTGCCGTTACGGGTTTTATGGTTGCCTTACAAACCACTGATCCCTGGCTTGGTTTGTTGGCGGCTATTGCCGCCGGGGGCTTGATGGCGCTTATTCATGCTTTTTTAACAATTACTTTACGGGCTAATCAGGTTGTCAGCGGTCTGGCACTGACTATTTTCGGCACCGGGTTAAGCGGATATATTGGTAAATCCCTGATTGGGGTGCCGCTGACCAATACGTTTAAACCCATTGCCCTGCCTGGCCTCAGTGAGCTGCCGGCGGTCGGCGTTATCCTGTTTCAGCACGATGCTCTTGTTTATCTAAGTTATGGTTTGGTTGCCTGCCTCTGGTTTTTCTTGTTCCGCACCCGTAAGGGGCTGGAAATGAGGGCGGTGGGCGAGAACCCCGGGGCAGCCGATACTGCCGGCATTCATGTATTTAGGGTACGTTATCTGTTTGTAGTCATTGGCGGCATGCTGGCCGGTATGGCCGGCGCTTATCTGTCGCTGGCCTATGCTCCGTCCTGGCTTGAGAACATGACTGCCGGCCGTGGCTGGATCGCGGTGGCGTTGGTTATCTTTGCCACCTGGCATCCGGGCAAGGCTTTTCTTGGCAGTTTCCTGTTTGGAACAATTGATGTGCTTGGTTTTCATATGCAGAATTTTGGGATTGCCATACCGTCGTTTTTCCTGAAGATGCTGCCTTATGCGATTACCATTGCCGTCTTAATTGTTGTTACCCGGGAAACCAAGAAACGGCGGGTAGCAGCGCCGGCAGCGCTGGGGATCCCCTATAACCGGGAAGAACGGTAATAAAAGTAAAAGCAGTGTGGGCCTACCTTTGTCAGGTAAGGCCCACACTGCTTTTGTATGCGAAAGGGGAGGAGTTAGCTAATAACTTCTGGCCGCAAGCCGTCTTTGCTGATACCGGGCAATGTAGGAAAGTGAATAGTTGACTATGAAATATAGTCCGGCGATGGTGGCAAAGATGGTAAAGACCTGGGCTGTTGATCCATACTTACCCATAATAATCATGCCTTTGCCTGTCAGATCCTCAACCCCGACAGCCCAAACAAAGGAAGTATCCTTGATGACTGTCGTAAACTGGGATAACAGGGGCGGAATCATGTTCCGGAAAGCCTGGGGCAGGATGATATAAAGGAGGGTTTGCCAGTAGTTGAAACCCTGAGAACGGGCCGCTTCCCACTGGCCCTTATGAACTGAATTGATGCCGCCCCGGATAATTTCCGCCATAACTGCCGAAGTAAAGACTGTCATGGCCAGAATGCCTGAGTTGACCGGTTCCAGATTGGTGGTGAATCTGGCGGCGAGAATGAACAGGAGCAACGGGGTATTGCGGATGGCGTCAATATAGAGGGTGGCCAGCCGGCTGTAGAGTGGATGCCCGGAGGATTGAGCCACTCCCAGTACTGTGCCAAAGAGAAGACTTAAAATAATGGATGTGATGGATATTTTAAGGGTGATATACAGTCCATCCAGCAGGAATAAGGCAATCTCCGGTTTTAGAAGGTCTAAAATCATAATGAGACCTCCTGTTTCTTTTCCATGCGCCGGGCTAGGTTGGCCAGCGGATAGCAAAGAGAGAGATAGAGGAGACCGGTAATCACATAGGCTGGTCCATAATAGAGGTTGCTGCTGGACCAGGAGTCAGCATGGTACATAAGATCCCCGCCGGCCACCATCGCTAATACAGAGGTGTTTTTAATCAGACTGACCGACTGATTGGTGATCGGCGGGAGGACAATTCGTTTAGCCTGTGGCAGGACAATATAACGCATGGCCTGCCAATAATTAAAACCCTGAGAATAGGCGGATTCGAGCTGGCCTTTGGGGACAGCCTGCAGTCCGGCCCGGATTGCTTCGGCAACATAAGCGCCATGATATACACCTAACCCCAGGACACCAATAGAAAACACCGGGAGCATAATACCCAGATGCGGCAGGCCATGATAGAGAAAGATGACCTGGATGACTAACGGGGTATTCTGAATGAATTCGACATAGATCCGGTTAATAGCGCGGAATACCCGTCCGGGGGCGGTGCCAAGAATACCGAACAGAATGCCAAGGGTTAATGCCAACGTCAAACCTAAGGCTGCTACCATAAGTGTTGTGAGAAAACCTTCGGCAAAGACTGTCCAATCCTGGAATAACGCCAGCCACTTAAACCCGGCGAAGGGACCTGGCACTATTTAAGTCCCCATTTCGCAAGCAGTTTGTCAATCTCACCGGATTTTTTCATGTCGGTTAAGGTATCATTTACTAATTTAGCCAGGGCAGTATTGGATTTCTTGGTGGCTGCTCCATACTCCTGGGGGGCAAAGCGATCGCTGAGAATGGTAGTGGAATCATCTAAATAACCAAAGAGGATGGCGGCGTCAACACTAAAGCAGTCAACACGGCCCGAATCCAAGGCGGCTTTTACTTCGGCGTAGGTGCCGAATTCAAGGAAGCTGACTTTAATGCCTTGTTTATCGGCTGCTTCCTGGATGGCTTTGCGGCTGGTAGAGCTCTGGGCAACCCCAATCTTTTTACCGGCCAAATCTTTTAAGCTCTGGGCGCCGGCGGCCTTTTTAACCATTAAGGCCACACCGTCGGTGTAATAGGGGTCAGAGAAGTTGTAGCTGTTTTTACGTTCTTCGGTAATGGTAAAGGTGGCAAGTACGACATCGACATCGCCATTGTCAAGCAGGGGACCGCGGGTTTTGGCCACAGTGCCTGTCAACTCGATTTTGTTTTCATCGCCAAGTATTTTTTTGGCTAAGGCTTTAACCAAATCAATTTCAAAACCCTCAACGTTGCCGGTTTTGGGATCTTTGTAACCAAACTTGGGCACGTCCACTTTTACGCCGGCCTTAAATACGCCCCGGTCTTTAATGGCTTTAATATCGGCAGGGACTTCATCTTTTGATGCCGCCGGCTGGGTTGAGGAACCGCCGCATCCTGCCAGGAACAGGCTGAAAGCCAGCAACATAACGAAAGAAATGAGTACAGGTTTTTTCATTAGTTTCATAAATAATCGCCTCCGTTTTTTTTAGATTAATGCAGAATACGACTTAAAAATAGTTTGGTTCGGTCATGGTCAGGGTTAACAAAGAAGTGTTCCGGTGTCCCCTGCTCCATAATTCGCCCTTCGTCCATAAAGATGACTCTATCGGCAACCCTGCGGGCGAATCCCATTTCGTGAGTGACTACCACCATGGTTATTCCCTCGTTGGCCAGATCGACCATAACGTCAAGTACCTCTTTAATCATTTCCGGATCAAGCGCCGAGGTAGGCTCGTCAAACAGCATTATTTTCGGATGCATGTTCAGGGCCCGGGCGATTGCGACGCGCTGCTGCTGGCCACCGGATAATTGAGACGGATAGGCATCGGCTTTTTCTTTAAGTCCCACCCGGTCAAGGAAGGCCATACCTGTTGCTGCTGCTTCTTCTTTTTTGATGCCTTTCAGCAGAATAGGGGCCAGGGTCAAGTTTTCCAGTACTGTTTTGTGGGGATAGAGATTGAATTGTTGAAATACCATGGCGGCCGACTGGCGGATTTGATTGACTGATGCGTTGGCGGCAGTAATATCTACCCCATCTACCGTTACGCTGCCGCTATTGGGGCGCTCCAGGAGGTTCATACACCTGATCATTGTACTTTTGCCGGAACCGCTTGGTCCGATTACAACAAGTTTCTCACCGGTTTTTACAGTTAAATCAATGTCTTTAAGTACGTGATTGCTGCCAAAAGATTTGTTTACCTTAGATAAGGTAATCATATAGCATTCCTCCTCTCTTCTAAAAATTGGTAACAAAAAAAGGCGTTCAATCCAACTTGGATTGAGCGCCTTTGCTCAGCCTACATGTAATATACTGCTGATGATTTATTATTATATATTCATATTTGCCAGAAAGCAAGGGTATTCTTTAATTTTGTAATATTTTTATATAAGCTAAAGAGCCGGTGTCCAAGTAGTGGATACTATTTTCTTACTGACTTTCGCCTGTTTTCCCTGGAATTAGTACAGCTCCAGATATATCTCGTCGGTTTACGCATATATTTATTCATACAGTTAAATATCTGAGGCGTATATACCTGAAAATCAATGTACAGGGAGGTTCTTATGAATAGACGCTATTTAATGCTGTGCACGATAGCTGTTATGGTTGTGTTGGCCGGAGTGGCCGAAAAACAACTTGCAGATGATACGCAGGTAATCTCGAAAGTGCCCACTACCCATAAGGTAGTGGCAATCACTATTGATGACGGGCCGAATTATAAAGCAACACCGGAGATTTTAGCGGTCTTGAAAGCCAAAAATGTGCGGGCAACTTTTTTTGTGCTTGGGCAAAATGCCGAAGCCTTACCCGGACTTGTGGCGCAGGAGGTGGCTGACGGACACGAGATCGGGGCTCATACCTACAGTCACCCGTCATTACCAAAGCTGAGTCCGCAAAAAGTTGCCGAAGAGTTTGAAAAAGCAGAAAAAGCGATTACGGCAATTGCCCCCAGACCTACCTTATTCCGTCCGCCCGGGGGGTTTTATAACAGCCAGGTTACGGAGATTGCCCGCCAGCGGGGGTACGCGGTTGTTTTATGGTCGATTGACCCCAGAGACTGGAGTTGCCCGCCTGCCGCCAATGTGGTTGACAAAGTACTGGCAGAGATAAAACCGGGCAGTATTATCCTGCTGCATGACGGACAGTATCCGTTGCCAACCCCCCAGGCTTTGGGAATTATTATTGATCGTCTGCGGGAACGGGGCTACGAGTTTGTCACCGTCAGTGAACTTTTTCAATATAATGAAGTCAGGCATTCGTTCAGTCTGGCTAACGGTTTTTTCTGAGTGTTGTGCAGGGGTTAACAGGGCGTCAGCACCGGCGCGGGCCTCTTTTTATCTCCGGGCAGCAGTAAATCTGTGTTTATTGTCATAATATATATCAAAAAAATGCAAAAATAACAAAAAAACACCAGTTTAACTCTTTACAATTAGTTTGAATAGAAGTATAATGAAATAGACCCAGTTGAAGGCCCAGTTAATTGATCATTAGTCCTTCTCATTAAGAGAAGCCCAGTGAGTAATTTACGAAAAGCTATCCGGGTACAATCTTAATTAGGAGGAATTCAATAATGAATCAAGACAAAAACTTAACCTGTCGTGACTGTGGTGCTGGATTCGTATTCACAGCATCTGAGCAAGACTTCTTCGCCGAGAAAGGTTTCACCAACGAACCAGGCCGTTGCCCTGAGTGCAGAGCAGCTCGCAAACAACAAAACAACAGCCGCGGTGGCTTTGGTGGCCGTAGCAATAACTTCCAACAACGCGAAATGCATGACGTAACTTGCGCAGCTTGCGGCGTACAAACTCAAGTTCCTTTCCGTCCGAGCAGCGATCGTCCTGTTTACTGCAGAGATTGCTTCACTCAAAACAACAACAGATACTAAAATTTTTAGCGCCCCTGCTTATAGCAGGGGCGTTTTGTTATTTATAGGATTATTTCCTGGAAATGATCTGCTGTTTGTGGTAACAAGATAACCGGTTATTGACCGATCACTGTCAGAAATTTTGTTACGGCCTCCTGGTACTCCGGTTTGCTGTCTAAAAGAGCCCGGCCATGGGTAATGCCGGGGAATGTGTGCAATTCCCGGTAGCCATTGGTGGCATTGGCTAATTCCCGGCTCATTTCCACAGGCACAAGTGTGTCTGCTTCCCCATGCAGGTACAAAATGGGGGTAGTGACAGTCCCCAGGGCGGCAACCGGTCTGATGGCCGCATAGGCGAAGTCAGACTGGAAATAAGCAACCAGGCTCGCGTAATTGATAAGAAGTTTGATCCACAGCGGATGGGGCGAACGGGTGTGCTTGGCAAGCTGCTGTTCTAATAATGTGGCTAAATCACTGTAGGCGCTATCGGCAATATAGAATTGTACCTGCCTGGACGATTCGTTTAATGCTGCGTGCATCACGGCGGTTGTGGCTCCCAAGGATACCCCGTGCACACCGATGATGCCGTCAGGCTGTTTTTGTTTGAGCCAGTCCACCCATTGGTCCAGGTCATATTGCTCATAATACCCCCAGGATACGCACGGGCCACCGCTGGCCCCGTGGTTGCGGGAGTCATAAATCAGCAGGTTGTAGCCTCGGTCAAGATACATATCCAGGACATGCAGGCCCATTGCCTGGCTAGCCGCTATCCCATGTACAAAAATGACGGTTTTATTGGAGGGTGTCCGATTAGGGATAAAGGTGCCTTCCAGCCTATAGCCAAAACGGGAATTGAGACTGACCGGCTGCCAGCCTTTGGTCTCCAGGCCCTGTTTTAGCCGGGATTGCATATTGGTGTAATGTATAAATTCAATTCTTGTGTTTACCACACTAAGGCCATTGTGGAGCATGATGCCCAGGATAACGAGAATCGAATTGAAGGTGACAAAGGCCAGTAATGAAAATACGATAAAGGTATGATAATAGATTTTACGTTTGTGGGTTTTTAAGGCAGTATCCATTGGTGACAACCTCCAGTACTGTAAGTATTTCACAAAGCAGCCGGAGATATGTCGTGCATGGAAAAACAAATAAAAAATTACCATACAGTGGTGCGTGGTAAAGAGTATTAAAGGGTTAAGCTTGCGGTTCGGCTTGGTTGCGTGTTGCCGGTTGGGGTCTATAGCAATAAAGATCGATAATAGCCCGGGAAACAACCAACTTTATACCCGGGGCCAGTGTTGGCAGTAGTTTTCCTGGTTTGGCAACCCCCATAATCTGACCAATTGTGTTGAAGATGGTATTGCTGTTCATTTTATATAGATGCTGCCAGAGGTTGGGATAACGCAGGTGTAATGCGTTGATGGCAAAAACGGCATTCAGCGCTGCCTGCCAGCGGCTGCGAATTTCCGCTTCCGGTCCTGTGCTGCAGACCACAGTTGGCTGATTGGGCTGCAGGGACCACACAATGGTGGCATCGTGGACAACGCGCAGATAATGTGAAGAGTTGCCAATTGCTTTGGTTGTTCCTGCTTGGGGATCATAGGCCAAGCCGTGTATCTGGTCGGCAACCTGGCCGGCGGGGTTGGCCAAAGCCCAGAAATTGTGGCTGAAAGGTGTATAGGGGATTCTAAAGGCCCGGGCCTGAATACTCCATAGGGCTGTTGGATTTTGATTATTCATGCCGTTTATCCTGCCTGGCTCATTTAACGTCTTCTAAGAATGTCCCGGTTACGAAAAAGGTTCCTCTGGCTTTTACAAGCAGTTTTTGGGCCCCGTCAAAGATGGCGGCTTCGGCAATCATTGTCTGACTGCCATTATGAATGACTGTGCAGATAGCGGTGAGCGCCTCCTGGCATTCGGCTTTGCGAATATAATTCAGATTCATTTCCAAGGTTACAACCTTTTTGCCAAGACTGGCACAGGCCATGCCCATGCCGGTATCTGCCAGTGATGCCAGTGCCCCGCCGTGGGCAATATTGTATAAGTTTGTATGTTTGTCATTCAGTACCGGCATTGACAATGTTGCCGCACCTGCTTCTATCGCAACAATCTCTATTTGCAGCAGATTTACAAATGAGTTTTGGGCATAACGTGTATGTAAGTGGTTTTTGAGCAATACATTTTGGTCGGTCATATTGGGCCTCCTCGGGGTATATAGTGTTGACAGGTAGCTGCCGTTAAGCTGCAAGCAGCCGCCGATATTGATTATTGTAACACAAAATCTGCAAATTTATATAGGGATGAACCGCAGCTTTTCCAACTGCTCTGCTGATGGGTGGGTAGGATATTCGCGGCTTTGCACGAATACTATTATGCAGGAGGGGATTGAGCATGTTGAATAATATGCTAAAAGCTCTCTGCAACCGGAACTATCAGATCTTTTTCACCGGGCAGGGTTTATCTATTATTGGCACCTGGATTCAGAATATCGCTGTGAGCTGGCTGATTTACCGGCTGACTGATTCTGCTTTTATGTTAGGTTTAGTTGCCTTTGCCGGCCAGATTCCTAATTTTGTACTGGCGCCTTTTGCCGGGGTGTGGATTGACCGCTGGTGTAAGCGAACCGTGCTTGTTGTTACGCAGGCTTTTAGTCTAGTTCAGGCAAGCCTGCTGGCCTGGCTGACGCTTGCAGGCCAGTTGGAGATCGGGCATGTCTTAGTGTTAAGCTTGTTGCTGGGTTGTGTCACTGCTTTTGACGTGCCGGCCCGCAATGCTATTTCGGTAGAAATGATGGCTACCCAGGAGGAGCGCCAGAATGCCATTGCTTTGAACTCGGTTACCTATAATCTGGCGCGGCTGCTAGGCCCGGCCGCAGCCGGTATCCTTATTCCGGTGATTGGTGAGGGCAATTGTTTTTTACTTAATGCTGCCAGTTATTTTATCTCAATCGTATCACTGGTTGCTTTGCGATTGCCGGCAGGTGGACCCAAGCCGCAGAATTTTGCCATGGGGCAAGAGTTTTATGCCGGTTATACATATACCTTTAAGCAATTGCCGTTGCGCAATATACTGGTGCTGCTGGCTATTATCAGCCTGACTGCCATGCCGTATACGGTACTGTTACCGGTACTGGTAACGCAAACTCTGGAGGCAAGTGCCGGGGCACTGGGCTATTTGCTGGCGGTTTCCGGTTTGGGCTCAGTTTTGGCTGCGATTGGAATGACTGCCAGGAAGGAATTTCAGGGTCTGGAAAAATTGCTGGTTGTATCTGCCGCTGCCATTGGCATCGGACTGCTTTGTTTTATGCTGTCAGGTAATATTTGGCTGGACAGTGTCTTGGTATTTATTCTCGGGGTAGGTTTTTTAATTCAGGTAGTCAGCAGCAATACGCTGCTGCAATGTATGGTGGATGATGCAATGCGCGGCCGGGTAATGAGCTTTTACACGATGACGCTGATGGGGATAGGGCCGATTGGCAGCCTGCTTGCCGGCTGGCTGGCGAGTCAGATTGGTGTCAGCTGCACCCTGGCCCTGGGGGGAATATGCACTCTGGCCGGTGCCGTTTTTTTCGCCAGCAACCTGTCGGCGTTCCGGGCCCAGGCCTGCCCGATTTATGTCCGTGCCGGCAGTCTGCCCTCGCGGGAAGATTGCCGTTTTTAAGCATTTAGCAGCATGAGGGGCATTAAAACTGCAGGATTAGGGTCACGCTGCCAGGCCGGTGATCTGCGGCTGTTTTACATACAGCGGCTAAGCGGGGTAGAATCGGTATAAAATAGGTATGTGTTTTGTTGTTCTGTTTCCAGTGGTGTGCACTTTATGAAATAAATGCTAAAGCGGGAGGGACAGCTAATGAAAAAGCTATGGCTTGCCGGCGGGTGCTTCTGGGGGGTTGAAGCATACTTTCAGCAACTGAAAGGTGTATTGGGAACCCGGGTTGGGTACGGTCAGGGGGATTTGGACAAGCCTACCTATGAGCAGGTATGTTCAGGGCGGACCGGACATACGGAGATCTGTGAAATCCATTATGATGAAGCCGTGCTGCCAATCCGCAAGGTACTGGAGCATTATTTCCGGATTATCGACCCGACAAGCCTCAACCGGCAGGGGCCGGACCGGGGGACGCAATACCGGTCGGGGGTCTATTACCAGGATGAGGCGGAGCGGCCATTGATCCTGGAGTTTATCAACAGCATGCAGTCCCGGTATGAGGAGCCTATTGTTGTTGAGGTTGAGCCATTGAGAGCCTTTTATCCGGCAGAGGAATATCATCAGGGATATTTGCGAAAAACACCCGGCGGGTATTGTCATATCAATCTTGGCTTAGCCAGGCCTGAGGAGCGTAGCTAGGCGGCAGGCAGCGGATTTCCTTCAAGGGCAGGTATATTCATTAAATTAAATACCCCAACAAAATGTTTGAAATACCCCGACATTCTTGAAGGAATTCCCAATCATTTATATAATATAAAAGTTAACAGAAATAACAACCATGAGAATGTAGTTATCAAGCTGTCGAAGACAAGCTGAGACAGGTGAAAAATAAATATGAACAGGTATAGGTGCCCTTACGGGCTTAATAGGGAAGTCCGGTGCAAGACCGGCGCGGTCCCGCCACTGTAATGGCGAGCAAACCTGATAAAAGCCACTGGGACAAAGTCCTGGGAAGGCTTGGGCGCGCGATGAACCAGAGCCAGGAGAACTGCCTATATGACAATCACCAACATGCCCACGTGTGATGGGAGGAGATTTGTGTACGGGCAGGTTACTGTGCGAAAATACCGGTATATTACCTGTATTGGCCCTGTTTCACCCTATGTAAAAAGCATCCTTTTAATCCAAAGGGATGTTTTTTGTTATTCTTTAGTAGCTGTATTTATCTAAGGTTTAAAGGAGGAAATCATGCGTATAAGTGTTATATTGTTAATTTTGCTGCTCCTGGTAGGTAATGTTGGCAATGCCGTTTCAGTCGATTCGTCAAAAGGTAAGAAAATACTTGCCAATGCTTACCAGGATTTTGCTGCATTAGATCAGTACCATCTGGATGTTATAATTACATCATTGATCCCATACCAAAATAATATGTTACATATTATTATTAATAACAGCAGCGATATGCAAACAAAGCCAGTGTTAGCAAAAGGTACGATGAAAATAACAATGGAGGCGCCGGACAAAGCTATTGCTTTAAAAATGATTTATTTTTTCGAAGAAGCTGATAAACAATTAATTTGTTATTCAAATATTAATGGGGATAAATGGATAAAACAGTCTTTGCCATACATTACGTTAGACAGATCCACTAAGCATAGTGACTATATTACTAATTTATCTATACTAAAAGAAGATAATGATGAAATTGATCTTAAAGTAACTTTAAACGGAAATTATATTTTTAAGGAATTCATTAATCAAACATCAGCAGAAAATTTCTCAATAGAACAGTCTTTTAGCAATATTAACGATTTTGATTATACAATGAAAATTGATAAAAAGACTGGCAAAGCGAAATTGGATATCGATTTATCTGACCTGATTGGGCAAATCGGCAAAAATATAATTGAAATAAATGCTGCTAATGCTCAGGAAAAAGAAGCGCTGTTGAAAATCTGTAACAATATTAAGTCTTCAGCCACGGTAACCATTTCTAGACTGGACACTAATGAAGCCATCATTATTCCGGCGGAGATCAAAGCCCAAGCCGTTGAATCGGACCGGCAGCTGCTTACCGCAACATCTCCTGATCCTGCTATAACTGCGGCAATAACCCCTCCGCGCGTAAAAACATCACCGATAATATATCCGTTAGAGGCTAGGAGAAATTTTGAAGAGGGCACTGTGTTGCTAAAATTCACCATAACAGCAACAGGCAAACTGGAAAACCCCGAAATTTTAAAAAGCTCCGGATCAGAAATCCTTGACGCTGCGGCCTTAGCCAGCATTCAACAATGGGAACTTTTCCCGGCAATGTACAAAGGCAAGCCAATTACCATCAGTACGACCGCACCAATCAGTTTCAGGCTTAAAAAGGAAGCATTGCCACCGCCTGCTGAAGAAGAGCAGGAAATGGCAGCTGCTGTTCAATGAGAGAGGCTTTGAGGCTTTAATCCTTTTTCAGATACCGCAGGCTGCAGGGACGGCGAAGCTAAGGTAAGCAGCCGGCACTCGTTAAATCTTTAGCCGGCGACAGATATTGCAGGAATCTTCGCGCTATTTATCGAAGCTCTACAAACACTAATGTCGAGGCGCTGATAGGGGTGTGGCAGATGCTAAGAGATAAATCAACCGGGTTAGCCAGTAAAGATTTAGCCTGGAAAGCGTTCATTGGCGCGGGGAAGCTGGAGCGCCACATGCTCCTGCCGGAGATTGCGGACTCGTGGGTCAGATGCTCGCAGGCCGGTCTTAATTCAGATGACGGCAGGGCTCAGAATATTTTGGAGCAAGCAGCTGTCCGTGCGCTGCTGGAAAAGAATCAGGAGATTATTAAAATAGCCAAGCCCTTTATGGCTAATATATATGAATTCTTCCGCGACTCAGGCTTTATTGTGGTGTTAGCAGACGGGAACGGTTTTGTAATGGAGTGCTTTGGGGACCGGGATTCGCTGACCAGTGCCAAAAAACTGCATTTTGTCCGGGGCGCAAGCTGGCGGGAATGTGATGTAGGTACAAACGCAATTGCCATTGGCTTAGCCGCCGGTAAACCGGTGCAGGTTTCCGGCGCCGAACACTATTGCGCGAAGCATCACTGGTGGACTTGTTCGGCTGCCCCTATTTATGGCGTTGACGGCCAGATTGTTGCCTTTCTTGATTTATCGGGGCCGGCGCAGGCGGCCTATTCGCATACTTTGGGTATGGTCGCGGCTGCCGCTAACGCGATTAGCATGCAGATCGGCATGGAGCAGAAGCAGAAGGAACTGTCACTGCTGAATAAGCACTTATCAAGTATATTTAATACGATGTCAGAGGGGGTCGTTTTATTTGATCGTTTTGGTTTAGTAAAAGAATTCAATCCTGTTGCCCAAAAGCTGCTGGGTCAAAGCGGCGCTCTGCTGCAGGGGGTTGCGGTGCAAGCCCTTTTTAAAGGGAACAAGCAATTAATACAAGAGTTGCTCACAGGCAAAGAGGCTGAGATTGAACTGGAGTTTCAGACCGGCTGTTCTTCAGGACCAAACCGTTGTGTCATCTCGGGTGAGTCAATCCTTGACAAACAAGGCTGCAGCAATGGCGGGGTTATTATCCTGCGGCCTGCCACCAGGAGCCACAGCTTGATTAACAGGGCAAGCGGTTATTATACGACTTTTCAGTTCACAAGTATTCTGGGCCGCAGTGACGCGATTTTAGCGGCTGTGCGCCAGGCGGCCGCGGCTGCCGTTACTGCATCTAATGTTGTTTTACAGGGGGAAAGCGGTACCGGGAAAGAGATGTTCGCCCAGGCAATTCACAACAAGAGTGCCAGGGGCAATGGGCCGTTCATTGCGTTAAACTGTGGTGCCATTCCCCGCGAATTGGTGGCCAGCGAACTGTTTGGTTATGAGGACGGCGCATTTACCGGGGCCAAGCGTGGCGGCCGGGCGGGAAAATTTGAACTGGCTGCCGGGGGCACCTTGTTTCTGGACGAGATCGGCGATATGCCGTTAGAGCAGCAGGTTGCCTTGCTCAGGGTGCTGCAGGAGAAGAAAGTATCCCGGATTGGCGGCAATAAGGTAATCCCTGTTGATGTGCGAATCATTTGTGCCACCAATAAAGAGTTAAACAGGCTTGTTCAGGACGGAATGTTCCGGCAGGATTTATACTACCGTTTGAATGTATTTCAGATCGAAATTCCACCCTTGCGGCAGCGGCAGGAGGATATCGAATTACTGTTCCGTAATTTTGTCAATGAGATTAGCCGTGAGCAAGGCCGTATGTATACGATTGATGACAGTGTATTTGCCCTGATAAACCGGTACAATTGGCCGGGGAATGTCCGGGAACTCCATAATGCTGCCGAAAGAGCCTGCTACATGGCGGAAAGCGGCGTTATTTCCGTGTCCTGTTTTCCGTCGGAGATATGCTGGCCACCTGCTACTCCGAGCCAGGCTGTGACCGGCAATAAGGAGATAAGGCAAGGCCTGCTTGATTATGAGATAGCCAGGATCAGAGCCTTACTGGCGACAGAGGGCGGCAATATCAGCAGGGTAGCCGGGATACTGGGGATTGCCCGCAGTACGCTTTATCGCAAAATTAAGAGACACTCAATCCACTAACAGGACACCTTGTTGCAAAGTGTAGCGCAAGGTGCGTAAACGCTACAGAGTGCTACAATCGATGCTACAATACCTATTGCAAGTAAGCTGTATATTTGCAGTTGAAGAATAAATAGATATTTCAGAATTATGACAATACAAGGGAACTGAAGCTCCTGCAAGGGGCTATCAGTTCCTTTTTCTATTGTTGGCATAAGATTTGCAATTATAGTGTTGTGCATGGTCATTCTGCAGCTCAGTGAAAATTTTTTTAACGGAGGTGATAAGGTGAAACGCAAACGATTTATTGTCGAGTTGGGTATGGGCGCCGATTTACACGGCGGCGACGTCACTAAAGCCGCCCAGCGGGCAGTAAAAGACGCCATATCCAGAAGTTGTCTTTGTGGTTTATTTGACATTGCCGGTATCAGTGACCCCAATCAGATGCAGGTTGAAGTGCGGATTGGCTGTCCGCAGCCGGAAAAAATCAATCACGCCGAGGTTAAAGCGGTAATACCGTTTGGGACTGTAACGGTGGCAACGGAGTCAGGAGGGCTTGCGGCTCAGGGACTGCACCTGCCGGCGCTCGGCGAAGGGGATACGATCGTTGTTGCTGTAGCTGCACTTACTGTATATGTTGCAATGCCTAACCCTGCTTAGGCTTATTACCATGTGTGTCAATAAGAGAAAATGGGGGGAGAATTATGGAAATTACCAAAGAAAAATTACTGGGCTTTTATGAAACTATGCTCACAATCAGGGCGTTTGAAAACAAAGCGGTAGAGTTGTTTGCCGATAATCAACTGCCGGGATTCGTGCACTTGTATCTGGGGGAAGAGGCAGTCGCCACCGGTGTTTGCGGCAGCCTCACCGATAAGGACTTTATCACCAGTACTCACCGGGGTCATGGGCATTTGCTGGCCAAAGGCGGCAAGGTTGACCTGATGATGGCAGAATTGTTTGGTAAGGCAACAGGCTATTGCAAGGGCAAAGGCGGCTCCATGCATATTGCTGATGTTGAACTGGGGATTCTGGGCGCCAACGGCATTGTCGGCGCCGGCCAGCCGATCTCAGCTGGGGCGGCGTTCGCCTGTCAGTATAAAAAGACCGATGCTATAGCTGTATGCTTTTTTGGCGATGGCGCATCCAACCGCGGTACTTTCCATGAGGCGCTGAATATGGCTTCCGTATGGAAGCTGCCGCTGGTATTTATCTGTGAAAATAACATGTATGGTATTTCCAATTGTCAGCGAGATCACATGCAAATTACCGATGTCTCGGACCGGGCCAGCGCTTATGGCATACCGGGAGTGACTGTGGACGGCAATGATGTGATTGCTGTTTACGAAGCGGCCGCGGCGGCGATTGCCCGGGCCAGGAAAGGGGATGGCCCCAGCCTGGTTGAATGCAAGACCTGGAGATGGCGCGGCCATTTTGAGGGCGATCCCGGCGCGTATAAAGACCCGGCAGAACAAGAAGCCTGGCTGGCGAAAGATCCTATCCCCCGGTTTGAACGCAAGCTGGTGGAACTAAAATATGCTACCCTTGCTGAATTAGAGGCAATCAAAACAAAAGTGGATGCTCATATTGCGGCGGCGATTAAATTCTCGCAAGATAGTCCGTATCCCAACCCGGAAGACGCTTTAACCGACGTGTACGCAGAATAATCTAATTGAGGAGAGGGTGAAACATGATGACAGAAATGACTTATGCTGAGGCTATTAGAGATGGAATGCGCGTTGAGATGCAAAGAGATGCCAATGTTTTCATTTGGGGCGAGGATGTGGCCAAATTTGGCGGTTGTTTTGGCGTGACAGGCAACTTGTTTGCCGAGTTTCCCGGGCGGGTGATTGACACCCCGATCAGTGAAACGGCCATTGTTGGCGCGGCTGTAGGTGCGGCTGCCGCCGGCCTGCGTCCGATTGCCGAAATTATGTTTGTGGACTTTATGGGGGTTTGTCTGGATGAGTTATTCAATCAGGCGGCAAAAATGCATTATATGTTTGGCGGCAAGGCCAAAATCCCAATGGTGCTCAGAACCCCCTGCGGCGCCGGCATGGGCGCTGCCGCTCAGCATTCTCAGTCTATGGAAGCCTGGTTTACGCATATTCCCGGCATAAAAACGGTGATGCCTTCGACCCCGGCTGATGCCAAGGGCCTGATGGCGGCCGCGGTCCGGGATAACAACCCGGTAATGTATATCGAACATAAGCAGCTGTTTGGCGTCAAAGGCGATGTGCCTGAGGGCGAGTATGTGATTCCCCTCGGCAAGGCCGATATTAAGAGAACCGGATCTGATGTCACGATCGTGGCCTGGTCCTGGATGGTGCAAAAAGCACTGGCAGCAGCCGAAGCACTGGCCGGGGAGGGGATACAGGCCGAGGTGCTTGACCCCCGTACCCTGGTTCCGCTTGATACGGAAAGCATCTTACAATCAGTAGGCAGGACCGGCAAACTGGTTATCGTCCATGAAGCCGTTAAAACCGGCGGCTTTGGTGGTGAAATCGCCGCTATTGTTGCTGAAGAAGGCATGGATCTGCTGGATGGTCCCATTAAACGGGTGGCTATGCCTTTCGCCCCGATTCCATTCAGCCCGGCGCTGGAACGCATTGTCATTCCCAGTGAAGAACAAATCGTGGCTGCCGTTAAAAGCCTGTTCTAACCGGCATACAAGGTGGTGAGGGGAAGTATGGGGCATGTCGGCATCATCGCGAATCCGGCCTCGGGTAAGGACATCCGGCGGCTTGTGGCGTACGGAACGGTTGTGGATAATCAGGAAAAAGTGAATATTGTCCGGCGGCTTATTCTCAGTCTGGCTGCTGCCGGCGTTACCAAAATCACCTATATGCCAGAGTATTATGGCATTGTCCCGAGCGCGGTGGAGAGCATTAGCAGCCATCACCGGCCGGATATGGAATTGGCAGCGGCAGACATGTGTATGACAGGCACCCAGCTGGACAGCTTTCATGCCGCGGAAATTATGTCCCAATGCGGGGTTGGCTGTTTTATTACGCTGGGCGGTGACGGAACAAACCGCATGGTGGCCAAGGGCTGCCGGGATGTGCCCCTGCTGCCGGTTTCCACAGGGACGAACAATGTTTTTCCTACATTGGTCGAAGGCACAATTGCCGGTTTGGCGGCTGCCGTTGTTGCCCGGGGACTGGTAACCGGGGCACCGGCGATAAAACCCAGTAAGAAGCTTAACATCTATAAGAATGGCCGGCTGATTGATTGTGCGATTGTGGATGCGGTTGTGCTGAATGAAGCTTTTATTGGCTCACGGGCAGTCTGGGATGCTACAAAAATCAGGCGGATTATCGTGACCAGAGGCGAGCCGCATAACATTGGTATAGCATCAATTGCCGGCAATCTGGTGCCGGTAACGCCCGGTGAGCCCAGAGGGGCCGATATTGAAGTGGGTCCAGGCAGCATGCAACTGCGCGCGCCGATTGCACCGGGTCTGATTGAACAGGTACCGGTCCGGAATTATGGCTATATCAGGCTTGGTCAGGTTATTGAGATCAATGAGGCCTGTGTCATTGCTTTGGACGGAGAGCGGGAGGTCGAGATCCGGGCCGGGGAACAAGCTCAGATTGAGCTGACTTTTGACGGCCCTAACGTTATCGATGCGGAAGCGGCGCTGCGCATAGCTGTCGCCGGCGGCTATAGTAAGTGCAACAACAACGTTAAACCAGTTCAGGATGAGGGGGAACAGTAATGGCCACAGAGGTTAATATGCCGAAACTAGGCTTATCCATGAAAGAAGGTACTGTAGGCAAATGGCTGATCAATGAAGGAGACCCGGTTAAAAAGGGCGATGCTCTGCTGGAGGTCATGACAGATAAGATTGCCAATAAAATTGATGCCCCAACCGATGGGGTTTTGCTAAAAATTGTCGCCGGCAAGAAAGCTAAACTTCCGATTGGCGGTCTCCTGGGGGTAATCGGCAGTGCGGGTGAGGATATCAGCGAACTGTTAAGGTCTGCTGCCAGCAGTACGGCCGGCGTGGTTCCGGCCGGTAAGACCACCGGCAGTCAGCCGGCCAGGAAAGCTGTGGCTGCCGTACCCGGCGCCAGGGTGAAGATTTCGCCGGCAGCCCGGGCGCTGGCTGAAGCCAATGCCATTGATTATACCGTGATTGCCGGCACCGGGCCGGAAGGCCGGATTGTCAGGGAAGATGTGGAACAGGCAATCGCTAACGCGGGCACGGCAGCGGATGACCGCGCTGTCCTTGAGGTCATTCCTTATGAGGGAATGCGTCAGGCAATCGGTGAAAACATGGCCAATAGCTGGGCTGCAGCCCCTAAGGTTACTCATCATGTGGGTGTGGACTTATCGGCATTGCAGACGCTGCGGGCCACCATTAATGCCGATGTAAAGGATACCGAAAAAATCTCGGTCACCGACATTCTTGTGAAAGCGGTTGCCAAAGCGCTGCAGGCTCACCCCGGGATTAACTCAACCCTGAGCGGGGATGAGATCCGGGTATTGCAGGATATCCATGTCGGGGTGGCTATTGCGATTCCGGGTGGATTAGTTGTGCCGGTTGTTAAGAATGCCGACCAAAAGAGTCTGGCTGATGTCAGCAAGCAAATTAAGGATTTTGCCAAACGGGCCCGGAAAAACAAGCTTGACCCGGAAGAGATGACCGGTGGTACCTTCACTATTACTAATTTGGGCGGCTATGGGTCGGTTGATTACTTTACTCCTATAATCAATCAACCGGAGTCCGCCATCTTAGGAGTCGGCCGCACTGTCAGACAGCCTGCAGTTCAGGGTGAACAGATTGTCATTAAACCCATTATGGGCCTGTCGCTGGCTTTTGATCACCGGGTGATTGACGGCGCACCGGCGGCAGAATTTTTGGCCTTGCTAATTAAACTTATCGAACAGCCACACAAAATTTTTATTTAACCGTCGTTTTCAAAATAAAAGAAAAGGCAGGGAGATACAATGGCAGGAGATTGCATGGAATTAGTGGATGAACTGCAGGCGGGAATGGGCCAGGTACAAGCAGAAAGCCCGGAGCTTATGGCCGCGTTCGTGCAGATGGATCAGGCAGCTTATGTGGAAGGAGAATTAGAGCGCAAGTATAAAGAACTGATCGGTATCGGCATCGCCCTGGCCGTACGCTGCGAATATTGTATGAATATTCATGTCAAGAATGCCTTGGCCGAGGGCGCTACCAGAGAGGAAATACTGGAAGCGGCCGCCGTTGCCGTAGCTTTTGGCGGGTCACCGGCGATGGCATATCTGTCCACCACAATTATGAAAGCGCTTGATGCCTTCGAGTAATGGACAAAACGGCTGGTATACCTACTGACAGACCATCCTGGCTTACGCTGCCGGTGCCGGCAGAACCGGCGCTCAACCGGATGAAAGCGCTGCTGGACCAAGGCCGGTTGCATACCGTGTGTGAAAGCGCCGACTGTCCCAATATCGGCGAATGCTTTGGCAATAAGACCTGTACGTTTATGATTTTAGGCAGCCATTGTACCCGGAATTGCCGCTTTTGCGCCGTGCACCACGGCCTGCCGGCGGCGGTAGATCCGGATGAACCGCACATGCTGGCAGCGACTGCCAGGCAGTTAGGGTTAAAACATGTTGTCATTACATCGGTAACCCGGGATGACCTCGCCGACGGGGGGGCGGGACAATTTGCCGCCGCCATCAAGGCAGTGAGAGCCCTGTTGCCTAACGCCGGTATTGAGGTACTTATTCCGGATTTTAAGGGAAGCCGGGAGGCATTGCAGACCGTGCTCCTGGCTAACCCCCATATTCTTAACCATAATATGGAGACTGTGCCGAGGCTGTACCCGGTTGTCCGGCCGCAGGCGGTCTACTCGCGCTCCCTGGAGCTCATAAGCCGGACCCGGCAGGCTGGGGCCGGGATATTGCCCAAATCAGGCTTGATGCTGGGGCTTGGTGAAAAAATCGCTGAAGTAGTTGAAGTCATGAAGGATTTACGGCATTGCGGCTGTACAATGCTGACCCTGGGACAATATCTTAGCCCGTCACCGGAGCATTTACCTGTTGTGGAATATATACACCCTGATGTGTTTGCCTGGCTGGCGCAGCAAGCGCAAAAAATCGGCTTTTCGCAGGTAAGTGCCGGACCGCTGGTGCGTAGCTCGTATCATGCCGGGTACTCTTTTGCTGAACTGGCCCAGGCATGATAAACCGGATCATAATCAGTATTCATAAGGAGGGATGGCAATGCTTAAAGCAGCTTTTATCTTTATTGCGCCTGAGGCTGACAGCCGGCAGCACCGGTCGGTGATCGCCACACCGGCGGTAGAATTGACTGTCGTGGGAGTAGGTGATATCAGGTCGGCTGTGGAAGCGGTGGCGGAGCTTGTTGAACACGGCATCCGCGCTATCGAATTATGCGGCGGGTTTGGACATGAAGGGGTGGCTGCTGTTAAAAAGGCGGTTAACAAGCAGGCTGTTGTCGGCGTAGTCCGGTTTGATGTTCACCCCGGGCTGGATGGAAAAAGCGGCGATGATGTTTTTTGAGAGCGCAGATTAAATGTAAAGCCTGCAAGTTATTACTGCTGGGGCGCGTGCCGTACACGGAGGCCTGGCAATTACAACAGGAGATTGCAGCGGCACACCGCTCTGGCAACGGTAAGGATACTTTGCTGCTTGTTGAGCATTTGCCTGTGCTTACGCTGGGCAGAGCGGGCAGTAAGTCCAATATTAAGGCCTCAGATGAGGTCCTGGTAACAGCGGGACTTGAGGTCATTGAAGCCGACCGGGGCGGGGATGTCACTTATCATGGCCCCGGTCAGTTGGTGGGGTATCCGATATTGGATCTCAGGGGCTACCAACAGGACTTGCACCGTTATACGGAGATGCTTGAGGAAGTCATTATCCGGACACTGGATCAATATGGGATCAAGGGCTTCCGGGAACCCGGCTTAACCGGGGTATGGACCGGCAAGGGAAAAATAGCGGCTATCGGTATTGGGGCGCGCGGCTGGGTAACCATGCACGGTTTTGCCCTGAATGTTCATCCTGATATGAATTATTTTGGCTTAATCAACCCTTGTGGGATAACCAACCGGCCGGTTGTGTCAATGCAAGATCTGGGTGTTGAGGTGACCCTTGCTGAAGTTAGTAAAAAGCTGGTTGCGCAGTTTGCCGATATTTTCGGTGTAGATTTTTCATTAATTAAGCGTGATTGCGTACACGCCGGGCCGGGAAGCCGGTATGGAGGGCAGTAAATGGATCTATATCGGCTGGGGGCGGTACCGTGGGCTGATACACAGGCAATCTATCACGCCTTGGCCCAAAATCAACAGGAAGGGCTGGTCATTTGCCGCCCTGCCGGACGCTGTGTCTGCCTGGGTCTGCATGATGACTTGCTGCAAGAGGTTGACACGGACTATTGCCGGGAAAATAATATCCCGATTATCAGGCGGGATATCGGCGGCGGCATGGTTTTGCTGGCTGGAGAACAGATCTTTTTTCAATTGGTATTGCGGGCTGGTAATCGGCTGCTGACAGGCCGGCGGGAAGAATTTTTTACCCGGTTTCTACAACCCGCCATCAAAACATTAGCAGACTTTGCGATCAAGGCCGTGATTAAACCTCCTGCCGACATTGTTGTTAACGGCAAAAAAATTTCCGGGAACGGTGCCGGTGATATCAATGGTTTTTCCGTGTATACAGGCAATCTTCTGCTTGCCTTTGACCGGACAGCCATGGCCAATGTCCTCAATGTCCCTAGCAGCCGGTTTCGCGAGCAGCTCCGGGTGTCGATGGAGCGGTATTTGACATCTATGAGTGAAGAACTTGGTTATATGCCGGAGTACGGGACAGTCGAAAACAGGTTGGTTTATCATTTTTCAGCCTGGCTGGAT